>JBJKQE010000041.1:0-26062 GCA_046705645.1 Ignavibacteriaceae bacterium
TTAAAGAAGGGAATTCGGATTTTTTAATCATCGATACCGTAGAATGGTTTAGCGGAGAAGCCGCTGTGAAGGCTTTCAACAAAGATAAAAAAGAAGGTAAAAATAAAATTAACGAATTAACCAACGGCTATTACATTAGAAATTTTAGGATTGATTCTCTAAAATTTGAAGTTTCCGATACCGCTTATGTAAAAATGCAGACTCTATCTTATAATCCAACCGGCAATTATAACTTCAATGAGAAAATACAAGTCTCAAAATTTATTTCTCTTTTTAATGATAAAGCATATCAGCGTTTCAAGTTCAAGCCGTATAAATTTAATATTTTAAATAATGAAATTGTCTCAATTACGGAAATATATGTCCCCTAATTATTTTAAATCCTATTCGCATTTTTTCTTTTTAAGAAGAATATTAAAATTTTTTGAATCATGTATATTGTATTCATTTGCGCCTCGAACGGAGCTGTTATGAAAATTATTCTTTCTTTTTTTACTGCTGCACTAATTATTAATACTGCTTTCGGGCAGGCTGTTTTTACCAAGCTGATTGAAAAAAAATATTCGGACCTTCTGGTTAAAGTAAGAATAGAAAATTCAGGAATTTATGCGATTTCTTCTTTCGACGTTGATAATGGAAATATATGGATTCAAGATTTCGATTCGCAGAATATTTATTGCATTAATGGAAATCAAATGCAGAAGGCAGCAAATCCTGTTCGTATAGGTAAAGATTTTGCTGCCGGAATTAACCCCCGGTTAAATTTATTTCTACAAAATTACAAGCCCGCTGTTGAAGACGGCGGAATAAGTTTTAAAAAATCTTTCTTATCAAATAAAAAAGATATTTTTGTTGACAACGGCGGTATTTTAACAAATGCTTTCGATGATTCAATATTGGTTCATGTACAAAATAATAGCGAGCTTAATATTAATTACTGCCTGGCAGGTTTTAGTAAGATTTTCAAAATAAATTTTCCTTCAGACCTGGCTTATGCCGATTTAATAGGAATCGATAATAAAGGGAATTCGTTTGTTATTGTAGAAACTTATATTACGGAAGTCCCGTTAAAAGTTAAAAGAGAAGTTTATACAATTTCGCCGGATGGAAAAGTTCTTTCAATACTTGAGGTACCCTCTATTAAATATTTATATTTGGTAAGAGATTTCGAAGTAGACTCCGAAGGAAATCTTTATCAGTTACTGGCGGATAAAAATAAAATAACCGTTATAAAATGGAGCGGCTTAACAAATTATTCGGCGGCAAAAATTTATTATCCTTCAGAATATAACTACGAGTTGGACTATAATAATATTGTTCCGGCAAAAGAGCCCGTTTCCCGTATTAATAAGATTGGAAATATACAAACTACTGCCAGCAGAACGGTTGCATTAAGAATCGGGGAAAGTTATGCTTTGTATAAATATAATTGCAGTTTAAACAATCTAGCCCCGGCAGGTGTGCAGGGGCCGGATGGAGATATGGTTCAAACACCGTCATGGTTAATTGTCGGTGAGAATGCGAAAATTCCTTATATGTGGGGGGGATTCAGTACGCTGGCACAATTTAAGAGCGGGCTTCAGAACGGCAGGTATGCAGGCGATATTAATACTGCCGGAGTATCCGGTTATGCCGTTGGTGTTGATTGTTCCGGTTTTGTAAGCCGGTGCTGGCAGTTAAGCTATCATTCTTCAACAAGCGATATGCCTTCTATTACAACGCAGTATTTAAGCTGGGATCAATTAAAACCGGGAGACGGGATTCTTATACCCGGGCATGTAAGGCTTTTTGTAGATAAAGCGCCTAACGGTGCAATGCGTGTTGTTGAATCCTCCGCCAGGGATTGGGGCGTTTCTTACTGGACTTATTCGCCGTCTGATTTATCCGCGTATGTACCATGTTATTATAACGGCATGGAAAGTGATTATTCGTTTAATGTTCCGAAATTATTAAGTGTTTTGAATTTACCGGAGAATAAAGTTAAAATTACCTGGTCATGCGATACAACAAATGTTAAGGGGTACAGACTTTATAACTCTACCGACGGAATTACCTGGAATATGATTGATGACGAGTCTACTCTGCAAACTATGAGTACGACAGTTACATTTAGCAGCAGTGCAGAATATTTCCGAGTTTCAAGTGTATTGGATGATTCATTAGGCAATAGTGAAAGTAATTGGTCTAACGTGCTTGGAGCGAAGCAAAATTCCGGCGGTAAAAAAATATTAATTGTAGACGGATTTAATAGACAAAATGCCGACTGGCGGGGAGAAAGCAATACATTTGCCGGGAGGTATGGACAAGCTTTGGAACCGCTCAATACAAGTTTTGAATCTGTTAAAAATTCTGAAGTAATTAATGAGGTTGTAAATTTAAATGACTATGATGCTGTTTATTGGATACTTGGAGATGAAAGCACAGCCGATGAATCATTTAGTTCTGTCGAACAAAACCTGGTAAAAAATTATCTTGAAAACGGCGGATGTCTTTTTGTCTCCGGTAGTGAAATAGGCTGGGATTTATCTTATAAGGGAAGCAGCAGTGATAAAAGCTTTTATAGTAATTATTTGAAAGCAATATTTATTGCAGATGATTCAGGTTCACTTGTTGTAAAAGGAGTTTCCGGTTCATCGCTTGACGGAACTGCATTTAATTATGCCCAAGTATATGAAGTAGGTTATCCGGACGAAATTGGAATTTACGGCGGAAGTTCATTATGCATGGAATATTCTAATAATACAGGTGCAGGGATTCAATACAAAGGAAAATTCGGTTCCTCGGATAAAACAGGCTCTTTAATTTATCTGGGATTTCCATTGGAAACAACTGCGAATGATTCTTCTTTCAATTCCGTAATAAGTAAAGCTGAAAACTATTTTTTTACAAGTGTAAATTCTGTTTCCTCAAATGATATTGAACCTTTGGAATTTAATTTATCTCAAAATTATCCTAATCCTTTTAATCCGTCGACAACAATAAAATATACTGTCGTTAAGCTGTACAATCAAAAAGGGGATGCTTTTGTACAGATTATGGTTTATGATTTATTAGGCAGAAAAGTAGCGGTACTGGTTAATGAAAAGAAACAGCCGGGAAATTATCAAGTAGAGTTTAATGCACATAATTTACCGAGCGGTTTATATTTTTATAGACTTAAAACAGGAAATTTTATTTCTACTAAGAAGATGGTCTTGCTAAAATAAAATTTAATGTTTTTTTTTGATATTTTATTAACCTTCGTCAAGATATCTAACCCTAACAATGTATTAGACTCTGTATATCATATATTTCCAGTTCCATGTCAATTAATTCTTTTTTAAAATTTTTTCATTTTTTAATCCAAAATAAGTTATTTTCACTTCTGAATTTTCTTAAGGTTAAATTAATTTTTGAGAAAGGAAATTTTATGAATATTGTTAAAGTATTTACCGTTTCTGTTTTAATTACCTTACTTTTAACTACCGTAATAAATGCTCAATGGTCATTCGATACGGCTGTAACTGCCGGAACATATCCTACGGGCATTGCTGTTACAACAGACGGAAGTAAATTAGTAGTTACAAATTATGCCAAGCCGGGGAATGTTGAAATTATTTCTACTTCTGATTATTCTATTTCCAATATTGATATCAGCTCAATAGAAGACTATCCTAATGCAGTTGCAATTACACCCAATGATTCTATTGCATTGGTAAATACAATGCATAAAACAATATTCATAAATTTATATACACATGGTGTTGTAAAAACCATTAATGCACCTTGTGCATCCACTACGCTATACGCAATTGCTTTAACTCCCGACGGCAAAACAGCGGTTTACCCGGATTTAAGCTCCGGCTGTACACAGCAGGGAATAAGATCGGCGGATGTATCCGGAGTAAGTACAAGCACCTCATTCATTCAGGTAAATACTTCAGGTGTTTTAACCGGTTTAGCAATAACACCGGACGGTGGCTCTGCATTAGTTACAACGTATACAGCTGATTCTCCGAAATTGGTCAACCTTCAAACATCAAGTGTTCAGAACATTGCCGGTATTTCGTCCGGCTCTTACGGTGTGGCGATGTTTCATAATTCAAATAATGCTTTAATATTCGATGGTGATACTCTTGACCTGGTATCTTTAACTTCAAATTCAGTAACAAAAAAAATTTCATATTTAACATACAATACTAACTTTCAAAATATTGCTATAACCAAGGACGACAAATATGCTATTGTTGTGGGTGCATTTGATAAGCTGGTTATATCTCTGGCTGATGATTCGGTCATTCAAAGTTTCTCAGCAGGCGGAACTAATGTAGCAGTAAATTCAGACGGCTCGGAATTTTATGTAACAGACAGCTACAACGGTACTGTCAGATTTTATAGAGAACAAAGTACCGGTATAGTTAAAGAAAATCAAAATTTACTTCCTGCAGGTTTTCTGCTTGAACAGAATTATCCCAATCCTTTTAATCCTTCAACAGCAATCAGCTACCAGCTTTCGGCAGTCAGCTATGTTACTTTGAAAATATATGACTTACTTGGAAAAGAAATTGAAACATTGTATAAAGGAATTCAAAAAACCGGAAGACATTCTGTAAAATTTAATGCATCAGAGCTGCCAAGCGGGGTATATTTTTACAGGATTGAAGCGATTGCAGGCAGCAAAAAATATATTTCAACTAAAAAAATGGTTTTAATGAAATAGAATTAATAATTTATTTATCTTTTTAGTTCTATTAATACTTTGCCGGATAACCGACTGTTTGGCCGAACAGTACTCTTTGATTGCTATGTAATTTTAGTTTAGATTTTAGTTTAATTTTATCACAGTTGTGAAACCAGGCAGCTAATCCATACGCAGCGGAATAAAGGTAAACATTTCCTGCAATGAGGCCCGTGTCAACATAATAATATGATTTTTGCACTTCGGGGTTTTGCAGTCCCGGTTCCTGAAAACCTTTCGTATTGGAAAGACGAAAAATATCTGCAACATAAATTAATTGAAGCGGTGCTTTTGCAATAATATTTTGCTGACCCGGACCTATTGCTAATTTCCTGTAATCACCTTTAACAATAGGAATGAGTACATGTTTCATAGGCTCATAAAGGTAAATACCTTCTTCAAATGCAACATATAAATCAATTTCCTGCGAATTGCTGGCAGAGGCAGCCGTCCTTCCCGGAATTCCAAAAGGTCCTTTTCTGCGGTTTATTCCATAAGCAGCCCAAAGAAGGTTGGATATAACTTGTAATGATATTTCCTTTTCACTAATTTCACGCGAAGTACGCCTTAACTTGAATGCTATTGACAAGGATTTACTTTTATTAAGATTAGGTTTAGGAAGTTGTATGGTGAATAATTTATTTTGAAGCTCCCCGCTGCTGCCTTTTAATAATGTACGGGAATTATTTATTTTCCTTATATATTTCATAAATTTCTCTTGTAATTTTAACTGTTCCAATTTTATTCTTGAAAAATTTTGCAAATTTCAAGTTAAAATCAAACTATTTTCGTCAAAATAAATTTTCTTTATTCATCCGTCATTTTGTTATTCGAGGATTTTTACTATCTTTTCGTATAAATCAAAAAACTTTCCATTTTCAATTTTATAACCGCAACATTTTTGTGAGGAAGCTATGAAACAAACAAAACTTTTCAGCAGCTGCATTTTTATTTTTTCGATTTTATTATTTCTTGCTTTTGCTTCAACAGCTTTTGGGCAGAAGGCAAAGAAACCGCGACTTAGTTTAAAAGCGGGCGTTTACCAGCGAATAGGTATTGACACCGATATCAATATATCTTACAGCAGGCCCGGTGTTAAAGGAAGAAAAATTTGGGGAGATTTAGTACCCTATGGATTAGCACCGGGAGATAAAGAATCGCACGACAAACCATTTCCGTGGCGCGGCGGCGCAAACGAATGTACTACAATTGAATTCAGCAAAGATGTAACTGTAGCCGGCCATAAACTTCCTGCAGGAAAATACAGCATGCAGTTTATTCCGTCACCTAAAGAATGGATAGTAATTTTCAATAAAAACACTAAGCTATGGGGCAGTTTTGATTACGATGAAAAGGATGATGCATTGAGGATAAAAGTTAATCCGGTTGAAGCTCCTTTCCAAGAGTGGCTTTCTTATGGTTTCGATGATCTGGCCGGTACTTCCTGTACTGCTTATTTGTGGTGGGAAAAATTAAAAGTACCTTTTAAGATTTCGACTGCGGATTAAATTTTACAATTAATTGGAATTTTTTATTGTTTCCAAATTTAAATTATCGTTTAGATCGGAATCTTAGCAAAGTATAGAAAAATTCATTGAATCGATTTTGATCGTTTTTATAATTACGCAAAATCCGGAATGCAAATTTCTATAAATGATTTAAGTTGCCTAATTTTTTTTTATGGTGTTAAAAACGATTCTAATTTGTTTATCACTTTGTACTTTGATATTCTCTGAAATAAAAGAAAATAAAGGCAGTAAAAAATCAGAGAATTATAGGAACAAAAAATCACTTATACTTAGAACTTGTTTTCAAAGTGACTCTTCTTTTAATATACAATCGAGGAGTTTTAAATCTGAGGATTCGATCGATGATCAATATATGCCTAAATGGTATAGTATGATTACAAATCTCCCCGGTGATATGGTTCGATTTTATAATAAGGAAATTACAATTAAAAATATACCTTTATTCCTGGGTATTTCTGCAGCTACCGCAGGACTTATTTTGACCGATAATGATTCATGGAAAGCGTCCGATAAATTTTATAAAAGCAATTCTTTTAATAAAAGATGGAGCGATATAATTGTCAAAGTAGGCGACGGCAGTTCTCAATTCGGTCTTGCAGGAGGATTTGCATTATATGGTTTTTTAACTAACGACAATAGAGCTTTAAGAACTGCAAGCGAAATTGTTGAAGCAGTATTGGCAAGCGGGGCAGTTGTTCAGTTATTAAAGCACATTACCGGGAGAGAAAGTCCTTTTATATCAACAAAACCTGCAGGTGCTTGGAGATTTTTTCCAAATCAGATTGATTACCTTAAACATGTACCTGCATACGATGCTTTTCCATCAGGGCATATGACGACTTCATTAGCCGCTTTTATTGTAATTGCGGAAAATTATCCCGAGTTGAAATGGATAAAGCCCGTAAGTTATTCGCTTGAAGTTTTATTGGGTATCAGCATGGTTAATACCGGAATACATTGGTACAGTGATTATCCCTTAGCTGTATTTTTAGGTTATTCATTCGGCGAATTAATATCGCATCCGGTATTATCAAATAAAAAATCAATATCTTCGGGCAGTACGATCAATTTAAAAATCTCGCCTTATCTTTCAACTTATGCCTCCGGGATATCAATAACACTTACATTTTAATTTATTTTAAAAAGTATGGTACAAACCAAGGTAATAAGAAAAATGCTTGTAGGAGGTTATTCCGTCGCCCAAATCGGCGGAAAAAAGTATTTGATAACTTTTAACAACGGGAATTCCTCCGCCGAAATGAATTCCCGTAAAGCCGCTTGAGTTAACATCAGATGCTGTTTGATGAAACAATTCCGACCCTAGAAAAAAGTCATCTGAAAAATTATATTGAATTAAAATACCAGTAAATTGCCAGTTTTTATTGCCGGATCCGGGATTAATCCAATAACCGGTTCCGCCGTATATTGTCCATTGACCAATATCTTTTTGCAGCCAAATAGGTATATAAATTTGAGTTTTTCCGTTTCCTAAATTTTTAGAAGCATTTCCCGTCGGGACCTCCACAAGAGGAAATGTGGCAATATCCGGCAGTATGCTTGTTTGTTGAACAAAACGGAACTTAACACCGACTTCGGTATCACCGTAACCGGCATATGCAGGTTCCTGCTTGGGAGATGAAAATGCAAGAGGTGCGACTACATGAAACTGTGTATTAGGAAAAACTCCGAAGTTGAATTCAACCGCCGGTCCGATACCGCTGGCGCCTGCTTTATCGAAGACACCAGTTGAGAATAAATATAATTCGCCGTGCAGATACGGAACAGGAATTGGATCATCAGTTCTAAAAGGAGGGCCGGCAAATGTTTGTATAGTTTTAATTACTAAAAATGGTATAATATATAAAATTACTTTACGAATTTTCATTTTATAAAAAGTAAACATTAGAGTTAAAAAAATCTTATATATATGGATAAAGCTTAATTATATCGAAGTCCGATATTAATTTTTTCTCTAAAAGCTACAATCTAATAAAATGAAAGACAAATTATTATCCGGCTTCCTTTTAGGTTTTATTAAAATACATATCCTACATCACGTAAAAGAATAAAATTTTCGGACAGAAATTCTAGGAAGAGCTCGAGCGTCGCGGTTAGGATATTTCGTACGGTATATTGTCCCCGGTATTTCACAAATTGGAAGAAGAAAAATATATTAAATCAGAAACAGTTAAAGTAAACGGGAAAATGCATAGATATTATTATTTAACAGTGAAATGAGAAAAGTTATTGAATAAAGAAAAAATTATGAAGAAGAATTAGTTGACGAATTATGTTTTTGAAATTTAATTTAGTAAAAAAGAAAATGTTTCATCTAATGAAATTAATGCCAGCATTAAAGACATTTCTCAGAAAAGAAAACAAACAGTAAAAAATGCTTAATTTAATTATTAAATTAAATAATTTTTTAGAGTTATACTTTATTTGATTCAGCAGTCAATTGTTGAAAGTCTAACCGTTAAGTTCACATTTTTATCTTTAATTCAATATTTGCAACTACTCCGTCAATAGGCGCATATAACTGTTTGAATTTAGGATTTGTGTAAGGCGGAATTACAATATTTTCGTACTTTGTCTGTCTTACGTCAAAAAGATTTTCCACATTACCGACTATTGAGAAGTGCTTAAATATTTTTTCTATCATCACTCCTATTGTCCAGTATCCGGGTGACATTGTATTATTATCTAAATACTGCCGTCCCGTATAAAAAGCTTCTATACCGGATTTCCAATTATCTTCAACTTCATAAGTAAAAGTTGTATTTAGTTTATTTATCGGGGTAAGTTCAAGATGCTTAATACCTGAAGAATATTTGTATACTGCATTTGTATTTGTGTAATCGATAAAAATTCCAAAATCTCCTAACGAAAGTTCAATATTTGAATTAATCCCTTTTGACTCAAGGGGAGAAGATGAATTAATGTAAAATATTTTATTCAAAGTTAAAGAATCCGATTGAGGGATAAGAGAATTGTAAACACGTGTATAATAAAATGATTGGTCGATTGATAAATTTAATTCATCTGATAGAATTAAACGATAATTGAAATCCAGGTCTGCTCCTAAAGATTTTTCGGGTTTAATATAATCAGCAATGGGATATACGTTTTTGTAGGCTTGTTCTTCTGCAAGATCCGTAAATGCGGTAGGTATTATGTAGCCTGCGCCTCCTCCTAATCTCATATAAAAATTTTTTGTAAATCCGTATAAGAAAGCCAAGTTAGGCAGTATGAATGATTTGTACTTATTATGATAATCAAACCTCAGCCCGGACTGTATTGTTATTTTTTTCGAAATGTTCCAATTATCCAGCCCGAAAATCCCTGTTGTAAAATAATTATAATTGAGAGGTATCACCGATATTGCATTGTCTTCAGTAAATTTATCCGTGTTGAAATTCAAACCAAAAACCAAATTGTTATTTCTTGTGCTGAGAGCATATGTTAATTCGGAAAAACTTGAAATTTGATTCCCTCTAAAAAATGTTGAGTTAATTAATATACTCTGGTTAAAACCGCTTATACTGTTTTTAAAAGTAAGTCTGCTTCCGGATGAAAATTTATTGGTAAACTTCAAAATACTTGTTGTTCTTGAAGATTTGGTGCTGTTAACATAACTATGCAGAGAATCAGGTTTATTATTTATAGCGTAAATATCTCCGCCTTTACGGTTATCATAAGAAAGAGTTAGTCCGGCCATTAGAGAAGTTGAATGATTAAAGTAATAAAATAATTTTGGAGTAAAATTAGCCTGTTCAAATTGGGGAATATCCGTAAAGCCGTCGTGGTTTACATCTACTGCTTTCTGCCTGCTGTAGCTTGCCATAAATGTTACACCAAGTTTATTGGTTCTGCCGGAATAAAATGAACTGATATCGCTTTCGCCTATTTGAGTCTGGTTTAATAAAACAGACCATTCTGGTTTAGTACCCGGTTCTCTAGAAATAAGATTTACAATACCTGCTATTGCACCGCCTCCATACAAAGTGGAAGAAGAACCTTCAATAACTTCCACTTGCTGCAGATCAAGAGGAGGAATTTGCAGTAAACTTAAACCGGAAGAAAATCCGCTGTATAAAGGAAACCCGTCTTTTAATAATTGTGTATACCTTCCCGGCAGCCCTTGAATTCTAAATGCGACGTTGCCAGTAGTGGCTGATGTCTGCTGTATTTGAACTCCGGAAGTTTCGCCCAGCAATTTTGATATATTTCCCGGCTTTATTCCTGTTTCTTCTTTCACTTCATCTAAGCCTAAAACTTCTACACGGATAGGCGTATCTTCAACTCGATTGCTTGTCCTTGTGGATGTTACTTGTACTTCATTCATCTCTAAAGCTTTTTGTTGAAGAAAAACTCTATAACTTGTGTCGGGATTTGAAAGCGGAAAAGCTATTCTCATTTCATAAGGTTTGTATCCTATATAAGAAAATTTTATATCATACTTTCCGTTGGGAATGTTTTTAATTACTGCATCTCCGTTTTGATTTGAAACAGCACCGGTATTAAGTTTTTGAATAAAAACATTTACTCCAACAAGCAATTCACCGGTTTTTTCATCGGTTATTTTTGCTTTAAAAGTATTTTGCCCGAAAATAAAGGAAGGGAAATAAATTAAGAGAGATATTAGGAAATATTTCATTGTTTCAAAAATTATAAATATCCGGTATAAAAAATAAACTTATCGAATAATCCCGGAAAATTCTCCATAAATTTTAATTCAGAATCTAAATTGTGATAAAGGTTCATACACTAACAAACATCACAAAGTAAAAATAAAAATTATTCTATCTACGTCGTTAATGTAAAGTATAAAGTATCGGTTATTAGATGAATTAAGTATCATAAAATATTCACTAATAAATTATAAATCCGGAGTTATAAAATGAAAAATTTAAAATATATGTACATTAGTTTAGTTTTGGTTGTTATGCTGGTGTATGGTTTTACAGTAAATAATAACTCATATCTTATTAATTCCAATTTTGCAATTCAGGATTCGTCATATAACAATGGAAATATGATGGGAAGAGGTATGATGAACGGAGGAATGATGGGTGGTGGAATGATGCGAGGTATGATGGGACAAACAAATTCAAAAAATATTAAGACAGACAAAAACGGAAATTGGATTGCTCCATCATCGGCAAACAAACTGACAAACCCCTTAAATGATATCGCTAAAGCAAGCAGGGAAGGAAAGAGTATTTTTAATGCTCAATGTTTTACATGTCACGGTACAGACGGCAAAGGAGATGGACCAGCCGCAATGTCTTTACATCCGAAACCGGCAAACCTGGCTTCAAACCAGATACAGCAGCAAAGCGACGGCGCTATTTATTGGAAAATAACAAACGGCAATTCTCCTATGCCTTCATTTAAAAATGCTTTATCAAAAGATCAGCGCTGGGAATTAGTTGATTATATCCGTCAATTAGCAAAATAATTTCAATTATATGCTCTTTGGGAATTAACTTACTCTTCTTTGGAGTGCAAGCCTGCCCGGCAAAGTCAGGCAGTAGTTAAAGGTCCGGCCGCTAATATGGCCGCCGGACGAAGACGGGGGGTGGGTCAATAAAATAATTTTAAGGGAACAAGTATTATTTTATTATTCAACACACAAGGAAAAAATCGCCCGAAGAAAAAATCTCTGATGTAAAGTAAATAATAGTTTATTTTATTATTTTGAATCCCGAAATCAACAATAATTTTATGGGGACTATGATACCATTTTCTTTTTCACCATTCAAAGCTGTAGATAAAGCTTATTATAAATCCAAACCTAACCATACTGAGTTTGATAATTATAATGTAAACATCTTTATGGAAAGACTAAATAAACACATGGAATTATTGCTCAAAGAATTCGATAATAACTAAATTATAAAATTAAAACCGCAAAGCTGCATTATCCTCGATGATCACTTTGCTAGGAACGACCTATTGAAAACAAATACCGCATTGCAGATGAAGGATGCAGTTGTGGAGATGGCTACAGTATGAATATAAATAATTGTGTGATTTTACTTTAATCTTATGGGAACAACTACACAAACAAATATAGCTTTTTTATTTGGTGCTGGTATTTCACAACCTGCGGGTATTGCAACAACTGATAATATAACTCAAAATATTATTGATAAAAGAGATATTTCTCTGGATTCTCATATTTATAATCCTTTTTTGAATTATATTGAAAAAAAAACAAAGGGAAATTTAGATGTAATATTTAAAATATTCGATGTAATTAGATACGATCTTCATGAATCTTATTCTGAAATTAATAGAAAAATGAATTATGAGGACTATTATTATATAATAGATTCATTAGATGAAGATCAAAGTCTAAATTTTGAAAATCCTATTGTAACATATTATTCTAGAATTTTATATCAAAAATTGCCTAATATTTTTAATGGGAAAAGTATTGGTAAAAACAATCAGAAATTAATTAATTATACGACTTTTATTAAAGGATATATTGAAAATAAAGTTATTGATAACATAAAAAAAGAACCTTTAACGTTAGATCATTTAGAATTGTTATCGGAAGCTCAAAAAGATAGTTACCTTTCTGAAATTGATATTTTTACACTTAATCATGATATTTTCCTTGAAAGATTCTTAACAGATCAAAACATTAAATTTTCAGATGGTTTTAAATGGGAACATGAAGACCGAAAAATATGGGATCCATATACTTTTAATTCAAGAATAAATTTATTTAAACTTCACGGTTCTATAGATTGGTATTACGAGCCCGGTTCGGATTTATATGATAATTATTATTATAAAAATACTTGTACATCTCGTGAAGATGGTAGACCTATATTGCTGATTGGCAGTTTTAATAAATTACATCAATACACTAGAAGTATAAATTTTGAGCTTCAATGTTTATTTGCATCTAAATTAGAATCTTGTAATTATTTAATAGTTAGCGGTTACAGTTTTGGTGATCAAGGGATAAATACAAGAATAATTGAGTGGCTTTCAAAAACAGATAAAAGGAAGCTTATAATTATACATAAAAAGAATCAGATAGAAGAGTTGAAGAAGTACGCTCGTCCTGCAATTAAAAGGCAATGGGATTTCCTTATAAACAAAGGCAATCTTCTATTTGTTCCAAAGTTTATCGATGTTAAAAATAAATTGGAATGGAAAGAAATAAAAAATTTAATGGTATGAACCTTTTCATTCTTCATGCAGTACAATTAAAATATAATAAGCAGAAGAATTATGTTACTTCTATGAGACTGCAATCTAGAGCTTGCACTGTATAAAATAGTTAGCCAAAATTAAAATAGGGGGCACTTTAATGAACAAAATTAATGAACCTCAAAACGGTTGGGGTGGTAATTGGACTGAAATTAAATTAGAAGCGTTTGAGAATTATGTTAATGCTTATTTAACTATAATGAATTCTCAAAAGCAAAAATACAATGGATGGCCAACAACAATATATTTTGATGGTTTTGCAGGAAGCGGTGAAAGAAACTCGCCCGTGAATTTTGATGAGGATGATTTATTCTCAGATTACTTTGTAAAAGAAGAATTAGAATTATATAAAGGTTCGGCTGAAAGGGTACTAAGTTTAACACAAAAATTTGATTATTATTTTTTCGTTGATAATGATAAAAAATCTATTACTTTATTGGAAAAGAAACTTCATGAAAAAGGAATTGCAAATGATCAATGTTTTTTCAAGTGCGAAGACGTAAATCTTCAATTGGATAAAATTTCGGAATTCATAAATGATAAAAAAGCAGCACTTGTATTATTAGATCCGTTTGGTATGCAAATAGATTGGTCCACTATTGAAAAATTAAAGAATAAAAGAGTCGATCTTTGGATTCTAATTCCTACCGGCGTAATTATTAATCGGTTCTTGGATAGAAAGGGTAAATTGATCTTTACAAATAAACTTCAATCTTTCTTCGGATTAACAGAAGATGAGATTAGGGCAAGATTTTATGATACTGAAAAAATTGATACATTATTTGGTTCTATCGACGTAGTTGTAAAAACAAATAATTCAATTGAAAGAATTGCAGAACTTTATATTGTAAAATTAAAAGTTATTTGGAAATATGTTTCGGAAAAACCTTTGAAAATGTATAATACAAAAAACTTTCCAATATATCATTTTGTATTTGCATCAAATAATAAAACAGCTTTAGAAATAGCTAATCAAATAATAGAAAAGAAAAATAAATGAAACAATCAAAAATCGAATGGACTGAAAAAGTTTGGAATCCCAGCATAGGCTGTAATAAGGTTTCTCCCGGCTGCAAATTTTGTTATGCTGAAAACTTTGCCAAACGATTAAAAGCCATGGGCGTTGAAGATTATATAGAGGGTTTTGCTTTTAAATTACTGCCTCATCGTTTGGAAGAGCCGTTAAAGATTAAAAAACCGACCAAGTTCTTTGTAAACTCGATGAGCGATTTATTTCACGAAGAAATGCCCTTTGAATATTTGGATATGATATTCGACGTCATTAAAAAAACTCCATTTCATACTTACCAGATTCTTACCAAGCGCGATAAGATTATGCTGGAATATTTTTCTAATAAGAAAGTTCCCTCAAACGTTTGGTTAGGAGTGAGCGTTGAAAATTCAACCTTTGTAAAAAGGATAAACTCGCTGAGAAAAATAGATGCAAAAATAAGATTCATTTCTTTTGAGCCGCTTATTGGATCCGTTGGAGAAATTAATCTGAATAAAATCCATTGGGCAATAGTTGGCGGCGAATCCGGAAATAGGGCAAGACCAATTAAACAAGTCTGGATAGAAGAAATTTTCCGTCAATGTAAACAGCAGGGAGTAGCTTTCTTTTTCAAACAATGGGGTTCATGGGGCGCCGATGAAATTAAACGAAATAAAAAAGCGAATGGCAGATTATTCAAAGGCAGAGAATGGAATGAATATCCTAAATCATCGCTAAAAATTACTACTATAAAACATAATTTTTACAAATCTGGTTGTAAAAGAATAGATGAATATTATCAACTCTAATAGAATAAGAGGCTGTCTCATTATTAATGCACCCAATAAAAAGAAACAGCCTCTAAATTATATTTATAAATTTTATTGAATAGTATAAAACCTGTCCTTAGGTGTCATGGAAATTCCGCATCGGGCAGGAGCTTCTCCATCATATGTATTCCCGCAGGTTGAACAAACCATATATTTTGTCGGCATTGTATTTTCCTTACCTGTATTTAATTTTTCAAGAGCACTCTGATACATAACCTTGTGTTTCTTTTCGGTTTGATATGCATAATTCAGAGATAGCATTGCAATATTAACTTTTTCTTCATTAGCTGTTTTTATGAAATCCGGGTACATAGTCGATACTTCGTAAGATTCACCTTTAATTGCATCCTGTAAGTTTTCTTTAGTGGATTTAACTTCATATTTAGGTTCGATTTTACCCGCTTCAACTCCCAACTGCTTTAATGCGGCTCTATGATTTCCCGCATGAACACTTTCCGATTTGGAAGCCGCTTTAAATAATAGGGCAACATTTTTATATCCTTCTTCTTCAGCCTTCTTAGCATAGGCCGCATATTTTGCACTGGCGGTTGTTTCTCCTGTTAGTGCAGCCTTTAGATTATCAACAGTTTTACTTTTTGTCGAAGATTCGGAAGCAAAATTTATGGTAGATAAAAATAAAACAGATAAGATAAATGTTAGAAAAGTTTTAGCTTTCATATTTAGTTCTCCTTTTGGTTTTAATATTATTTTTTTGTGAATCAAAATTACATATGTAAGTCTAAAACCAACTTTAAACAATTCTTAAAAAATGCTTAAAATATTATGGTAATTTTCTGCCTGCATTACTACCCGGTTAAATTTTTTAAAATTACATTAATGTTTTAATATTCGACGAAATTGTCTACGGATATAAAAATTAAATTGAAGTTAAAAACGTACTCTTGAAATAGGAAGGATTAGAAGAATATTCATGATGGAAATTTAATATAGACAGAAGTTCCGTTATAAACTTTGCTTTCTATATTTATATCAAGATTTTGAAGGTCTGCAAGCTTTTTTACAATTGCCATCCCGATTCCGATGCCGCCGGCTTGAGGTGTGCGAGATTCATCCGCACGGTAAAAACGGTCGAATATTTTGGAAACTTGTTCTTCCGTCATCCCGATTCCGTTATCTTTTATAGAGCACACAACATTTCCGTTTATTTTATTTACCGAAATTTCTATTTGTTTTCCTTCATCGGAGTATTTAACGGCATTGGATAAAATATTTTCCAGTATTGTTTCCAGCATTGATATATCTGCATTAACCAAAGCATTATTGCAGCAACTTAAATTAATATTAATTCCCTTTTGGTCTATAAAACTTCGCAGTCTTGTAATTGCTGAATTAATGCTGTCATAGATGTTTATTTTAGCGATCACAGGAGTTAATTTTCCGCTTTCATAACGTGCCAGCATAAGCAGTTGATCAATTAGGCCTGACATTCTATCTGCTTCATCAATGCAGTAGCGAATCTTACTTTCATATTGTTCGATTTCTCTTGGTTTTCTTATAAGTACTTCCAGCGTACCTTTAATAACCGAAAGGGGAGTTCTCAATTCGTGTGAAGCATCTGCAGTAAATTGTTTTTCCCTTAACACAGCATCTTCAAGCCTGTTTAGCAGTTCATTAATAGTTGATGTTAAAGTATAAATTTCATCTCTGTGAACAGGCATGTCTATTCTCTCATCTAAATTTTCTTTAGTAATCCTTTCTGCTGTAGAAATAACTTTATTTATGGGAGAAATACCCGCACCGGCAATAAATCTTGTAACATAAAATAATGCAAACAGTACTATCCAGAATGAATTAACGAGAACAATAAATAAATTGTTAAGAACAACCGCCGATTCTTCAAGAGGCATCGCAATAATTATAAAGCCTAATATTTTTCCAACCGGATTTATAATAGGTAGCTGAACTTGTCTAGTCGGTTTGCCGGAAAGTTTGGTATTAAAGTAGGTTTTTGTTTTTAATTTAGGGTCGAATCTTAGGTTTCCGCTTAATAAATTACCCGTTTTTTTAATAACATTTCCTGCAGTATCAACTACCTGAACAAATACGGGATTTACTTCAATCTGGCTGTGTTCATTTTCATTCCACTCGAATTTGTTTGCAAACATAAACTGATTATTAAGTATAACAAGATTTTTTTCGATCTCGGAAGCCTCAGTATCAAGATCACTATCGAGATGGTTGTAGACAGTTTGATGAACAACTAAATAAATAGTTATAAATAAAATTCCGATTAATAAACTTGTAGCGGCAAGATAAAAAAATGTTATACGGTTTCTAAGGCTTAACTTCATTATTCCTCTTTTGCAATGTATCCGACTCCGCGTACAGTATGTATGAAATTAGACCCGTTGCCTACATCAAGTTTCTTCCTTAAAAAATTTATATACACATCAATAACAGAAGTATCCGCATCAAAATGAATATCCCATACATGTTCGATAATTCTTGTACGGGTGCTTACTTTATTTTTGTTCCTTAGAAGATATTCCAGCAATGCGAACTCTTTTTGAGTCAGAATTATTTCTCTCGGTCCTCTGAATACCTGGTGAGTTTCAAGATTCATCTGAATATCGTTTATTTGCAGAATAGTTTGTTCGCCTTCTTTCGTCCTTAACTGAACGCGTATTCTTGCAAGTAGTTCTTCAAATTTGAACGGTTTTTTTATATAATCATTGGCGCCTGCTTCCAACCCGAAGACAATATCGGTAACCGTATCCTTAGCAGTTAAAAATATTATGGGGGTTTTTATATTTGACTTTCTGATTTGCCTGCATACTTCAATTCCGCTTATACCGGGAATCATCCAATCGAGCAGAATAAGATCGTAATCATTAATTTCAGCCATTTCCAATCCTTTATTACCGTTGCAGGCCGTATCCACTGCAAAGGATTCCTCAGCAAGGCCATCCTTTAAAAAGTTGGCGATACCAGGTTCATCTTCAACAATAAGAATTCGCATTTATAATCTCTCTTAATTTTAATCATTAAGTTTCTCATTTCCTTTATCGCTATTAAAACCAGAATCGAACGAACCGAAATTAAATTGAACCCCGGCAGCGTGTTTAAAAACAAGCTCGCCTCCGTAATATCCGGTTCTTGCAATCGACAACACTCCAATCAGAAATATAAATAATGCTATCCAGCGAAATGTTCCCACATAATTTTTTGTAAGATTTAATGTAATTCTTACAAGTGCCGCAATTATCATTAACCACAAAGAAAGTTCGGCGGCAGATTCATGAGTTTCCAGCGCTTTTTTAAGACTCCCAGATTCGGTGATACCGCCGCCGGCCAGATTACCTGAAATATAAGCTGCAGCAACACCTAATGTTCCCAAAATTAATAAATAAAATCCTGCTTTGCTAAAAAAATCCTTTTTAAAAATTAAGCCTAAAGCATCTGCTAAAAATCCTACAATTAGAAGGGCAATAGGAAAATGCACTATCATCGGGTGTATATGTGTCGGGTCAAACATATTATTCTCCTTTACTTTTTTTGATCCAAACTTATTAACTCATATCTTAAATCATTCTAAGTGAATTCTTAAAATTTGCTAAAAACGTTTATGAGAATGTAGTTTTAGGTTAATTTTTGATATGAAACTCGTTATGAACTTCATCATGTAACTCGCGCGGTTCTAAGTGTGAAATAATATTTGCTTGAGTAGTTAAATTCTTCTTAACGGCGATTTCCAAATCTGTTGCAACTTTATGTGCATCTTCAAGCAGAGTACCCTTAGGAAATAAAAGATGAAACTCTATCCAGATAATATTGCCGCTTTCTCGATATCTAAGCTGATGATATTCTAAACATCTCAATTTAGTTTCTTTATCTAAAGTATTTTTAATTGATTTTGCTAATTTCTCATTACTTTCATCCATCAAACCGCCGATTGATTTTCTAACAAGCTTACTTCCTGACCAGAGTATATTTATTGCTGCTGCTATTGCAACAATAGGATCGAATGGAAGCCAACCGGTTAACAAAGTAAGAAGTAATCCGGCAACTACACCAAAGCTTGTCCAGGAATCCGTAAGTACATGCTTCCCATTTGCAATAAGAATGAGTGAATTTGTCTTTTTGCCTTTCCAGACTATGAAACTTCCTAGAAACAAATTGATGACCGATGCTGAAAAAGTAAAGAGCGTTCCTTCATCAAGGTTTGTAATTTCGATTCCGAACAACAAACGTTTTATAGAAATATAAATTATATAAAAAGCAGCAAGTATAATTAATGCACCTTCAAATCCTGCAGAAAAGTAGCTTATTTTATGATGTCCGTAGGTATGTCCTTCATCGGCAGGTTGAAAACTGTACCATAGACTGAAAACTGCGAAGCCAACTCCTATAATATGAATTACGGATTCAGCCGCATCGGAAAGTATGGCAGTAGATCCTGTTAAGGAATATGCATACCATTTAATAGCCAACATTAAAAAGCCGAATGCAAATGAAAGTCGAATGGCAAACATTTGAGCTGATTTATCAGTGGTCATATTTAATTATCATCCCGATATTAAATGAAAAGTGTCGAATGATTAAAGTCCCCATTGCCGACTATTAAAATAGTTTAGTAATAATCCTTCTTAGAAAACGGATAATTTTTAGTTTAGTTAAAATCCAATTTAAAAGTAAAGTTTTATGTTTAAATAAAAATTAATTGTTTCTTAAAAAATGCTTAAAATTAGCTGATTAAGATTGATAAGATTGTGAAAAGTTTAATTGGCTGGAATATTCAAATGATGTAATGACTTAAATATGAAACCTTATTTGTTTCGCCTTTCGTTTTTAAAAAATAACGAAACAGTGTGACGCCATTTTTATTATGCTTACTCGAAACAGATTGTTGATGAGAAAATATACATTGTTACTGTCTTTCTCGCACGTTGCAATCGTGGCAAATACCTTATTGTTTGTATAGCATTTAAATATTAGCTTATTTAATTAACAATACTTATAATAATTTGGTATTACCTGTAAACACCGCACACGTTTTCAAAAAAATATTTCTTAAATTTATAACAAAGAAATTCAGATTATATTTTTAATCCTGGAAAATTAAAAGCGGATAGTTTCTCTTAAAAATAAATACTTCATCATATTTTAAAATTCGAAACAAAAGGAATTGCTGTTAATATGAATTTATCCGAACGTTATCAAAATCTAATAAATTATTTAACCGATTATATATATACGGTAAGAATTATGGATGGTACTGTTGTCGAAACTATTCACGGACCGGGATGTGTTTCAGTTACGGGCTATACATCCGAAGATTATAAATCTGATCCCGAGCTTTGGTATAGAATGGTTCATCATAAAGACAAAGAAAAAGTATTGAATCAGGCAAAGCTTGCATTAACAGGTAATGATGCCGGCTCAATAGAACATAGGATTGTTCATCGAGACGGACATATCAGGTGGGTGAAAAACCAAATTGTTGTTACAAAAGACGATAACGGCAGCCCTGTTGCGTACGACGGTTTAATAAATGATATAACGGAATTAAAAAAAGCGGAAGCAGTATCCGAAGTAAGAAACCGCCAATTGATGCAGGCGGACAAAATGGCTTCACTCGGAATTCTTGTTGCCGGTATTGCACACGAAATAAATAATCCCAATAACTTTATTCTACTTAATGTTAATTTGTTTATGCAGATATGGAAAGATATTACCCCGATCCTTGATGAATATTACAAAAACAACGGGGACTTTGTACTTGCAGGTATGCTTTACGACCGGTCAAAAGAAAAAATAACTCAATCGCTCGACGGAATTCTGCAGGGATCGGAAAGGATAAAAAATATTACCAAAAGCTTAACGGAGTATTCTAAAGCGGATGACGGAAATCTTAACGATAATGTAAATATTAATAAAGTTGTTAAAATGGCTATCATGATTACAAATAATTTAATCAAGAGATCAACCGATAATTTTTCCGTAAAATATGATGAGAATATTCCGTTAATTCAGGGTAACGAACAACAGCTCGAGCAGGTGGTTATCAATTTAATAACAAATGCATGCCAGTCATTAAAAGATAAAAACAATTCGATTAAGGTTCGCACATTTTATTACAAGGAAAAGAATGAAGTAAAAATAAAAGTGAGAGATGAGGGAATAGGTATAAAAGAAAGCGATTTAAAATATATTATGGATCCGTTCTTTACTACAAAAAGAAATATAGGAGGGACGGGCCTGGGATTAACCGTATCCTACAATATTGTAAAAAATCACGGCGGGTCTTTAAGCTTAAAAAGTTCCAAAGGTAAAGGTACGCTGGCAAAAGTATGTCTGCCCGTAAGCAAGATTGAAAATTGGGAGAATAAAACATGAAACCAATTATTACTCCTGTTAATCCTATATTACTCGTAGATGATGAGGAACATTTTTTATTAAGTGCGGAATTAGCAATCTCTTCTCACGGAATAAAAAATATTGAAACCTGCAAAGATAGCAGCAAAGTAATGGAATTGCTTTCCGCAAAAGAATATTCTCTTTTAGTTCTGGATATTAATATGCAGTTTGTTTCCGGGTTAGACCTTTTGCCTGCGATCAGAAGTCAATTTCCCGATATACCTGTTGTTATAATTACAGCCATTAACGATGTTGAAAGCGCAGTTTTTTGCATGAAGGAAGGTGCATTCGATTATATTGTAAAACCGGTGGATAATACAAGACTTGTAACAACGGTGAAAAGAGGGTTGGAACTAACGGAAATTCGTAATGAAAATAAAATGCTTAAGCAGTCCTTTCTTCGAGCAAATTTGGAAGACCCCGGAGCTTTTAGTGAAATTATTACAAACTGCAGTACAATGGAATCAATATTTAAATATATTGAGGCTATTGGTAAAACCAATCTCCCTGTATTGATTTCAGGTGAAACTGGAACAGGTAAAGAACTTTTTGCAAAAGCAATTCATAAAGTAAGCGGAAGAAAAGGTGAACTTGTTCCCGTTAATGTAGCCGGAGTTGACGATAATCTTTTTTCGGATACGCTATTCGGACACAAGAAAGGTGCTTTTACGGGGGCCGAATTAGAAAGAAAGGGATTAATTGAAAAAGCCGAGAACGGTACTTTATTTCTGGATGAAATCGGAGATTTAAGTATAGAATCCCAGGTAAAATTACTAAGGCTTTTACAGGATGGAAATTATTATCCTTTAGGGTCCGACATTGCCAAACTTTCCGATGCCAGAATTATCGTTGCTACAAACCGGGATATAATTTCCATGCAGAAAAATAATCAATTCAGGCCGGATCTATATTTCAGGCTAAAGTCTCACGAGATTATAATCCCGCCGCTAAAAGACCGTAAAGTTGATCTTCCTATCTTAATCGATCATTTTATAAATAGGGCGGCTCATCATTTAAATAAGAATGTACCTGCAGTACCAAAAGAGTTATATACCATTTTTAATAATTACTCTTTCCCGGGAAATGTTCGTGAATTGGAGGGAATTATTTTCGATGCGGTAAGTCAGCATAAATCGGGTATACTATCTTTGGGGTCGATTAGAAATAAAACAATAGGGAACAATCATTATCAGAACCATTCATCATCCGGTCCGGAAAGTTTAACTGACAATACGGAAATAATTCATTTCCCCGGGAGATTACCTACAATTAAAGAAGTGGAAAACTCATTAATTGAAGAAGCTTTGAGAAGATCGGACGGTAATCAAAAAATTGCTGCAGATCTTTTAGGAATCTCAAGAAGAGCTTTAAATAACCGGCTGAGAAGAGCGGATGATAATAATGATCCGGCTGATTAATTACTCATATTAAATTATTGTTAAGAAACTTTTTAAAAAGGCTGCCACATTTTTGTATATCGCCACAGATGCGTTAAATAATTAAATAATTGTATTTCAATAAGTTACCAACCCAGCCTTAATAAATTAGGCAATTTTGTGGCATCAACATAAATATTTTAAATAATTTATTATTATTTCCCTTATTGAATAAGTATTTTTTTACTTAATTCGCTTTGGCATTCCATTTGAAGTTTAGGAGGTGAACAAAAAATATAAGGAGTATAATATGAAAGTCTACAAATCATTATTCTTAGTAATCCTTGTCAGCAGCGTTGTATTTTCGTCGAACTTATTTGCACAAGGGAATAAAATGGTCAGTAAACAGTTGATAGCTGAGAAAGCATATAAAATAATTCCCAAATCACTTGAAAGTAATATACCCGGAATAGTTGAATCAACAATTTATAATTTAGTCGAAATTAAGAAATACTATCCTGCAGGTAATTACTCGAATGTGATTGAAAAATTAAATGATATTGCTCAAAATTATCCTGATAAGACTATTCGAGCAAAAGCTTATTTGGCAAGTATCTATTTAAGCTCACGCGATTTTATAGAGGTTCATCCTGTGGAAAATTACTTCAGCCATGATTATATATTTAAGCAGATTGCCGAACAACTGGAAAACAAATTGGTATATAATAAATAAAAAATTTAACAGTAAGTATATGAACTGTTTTGAAAAATGTTTAAAATATTTTATAAAGAGAAGAGAGAATTATGTTAGTTGATCTAAAATCCTTTAAGGGCTACGGAATAGATGCACTTGACGGATTCGCCGGTTCGGTTCACGAATTTATTTTCAATAAAGAATCAAAGAAGGTTCACGGAATTGTAATAAATTCCGGAATCTTCTTAATGCCGGATCTCCATATTGTAAATCCGGAAGCAGTTTATAAACTGGATTTAACGGAGAGAAGACTTTCAGTGAATCTTACAAAGAAGGAAATTTTATTTAGTCCTATAGTTAGTGTTCTTAAGAAGAATAAAATATTTATGCCGGTAATCTGGGGAGGTACATATTTTTCATATGGCTGGTATCAAGCACCTTTATTCTTTTACTATGTGAACAAAAGCGCTTCTGATGACAATTCGTCGTTAAGAAACACAAGAGAATTGAAGTATTGTTCGGTACAGACTCTTGAGCCCAGTAAAGGAAGATTCGACGATTTTATATGCATTGTAGATTCATGAGACTTAAAGTACCAATTATTAAATTGAATAATCGATTGATCCCGGGGGAAAAGTATTAATCGATAAAAAAATGGTAATTTATTTTGTAAGGAAAAACACAATAATTTACCTTGACTTGACTTATTATAAATCAAAGGAATGTCATCAATACTATCCTGATGAATTCAATATTAAAAGAAAACATAATCAGATTAGCATAGGTAATAGCTATTCACCTTTGTTTAGATTGATTAATTATAACGAAAGATGAAATGGAAGTGTATAAAAGAATTTTATTAAATAACTTTATTGAAAAAACTGATGAAAAAATCTTTCCTCATTTTGCTCAATCCGGTGCGGAATTAAAATACTTGCTGCCGACTTATAATTCAATATCATTGATGTTTATACTGATAACATTATTCAAAATTTCAAAGATTAAAAAGTGGTTCGGATATTAGATTATAATATAAAGAAACAATAGAGTGATATTTATACTTAATTGAAATTTTTTAACTCAATTATTTGAAATTGGGATTTTATTTACAAATACTTTACAAAATAAATTATCTTTTTAAATATTTATATACTCATTAGCAATCATAAATCTGAAACAATTGAAAGATAATTCCTGCCCTGGTAATCATAGGTAAATTTTAGCTGCAATAGAAGTTAGCATTATCAAAGCTAAAATTAGTGCTACAAAATCATATTAATCTCCGCTTAAAAAAGCCATTAACTCCCGGATGTATTAAATTTTAAAACCCGATAAATTTGAGCTGTAAGAAGGCAAGAAATTTACTTGAAGTAATAGACTATTTGATCCTCATCATCAATATATCTTTTTAAAGTAGTAAGTTATTAAGATAACAATAGTAATATGTCTAATTTTATAAAGGTATACCTATATATTTTAATACTCTGAAATATTTGAGAGACTCATATAAGGCAGGTAAAAGCCAAATCAGTAACTTAAAAAAGTTATAAAATGCCACTTCATTTGAAATGAGCCGGGCACAAATGACATTGGGTTTTATATAAAATACCAATATAGGTAATCCTTTAACTGTAATAAAATCTATGGAACCAATAAATAATAGGATAGCTTAAATAACAAGCCTCTATTTATTTTTGAAAATTTATTGGTTATTTTATTCATAAGTTATATCCCTAATCTAATATTACTATTTTATCTATATAATTTAAATTAACATCAAGAATTATATGCTTATAAATTTTCAACGCCTGTTAATATTCAATGTAATTTTAATTTTTACTCTATCTTTTAATTGTGAAGCACAAACAAGAAAGTACATTGCAATTATTCCTCCGCTTCACAGCAGAAATCAACTAGGCAGTATAGAAAGTCCTTTACAACTAAGTAAACAGCAATTCATCCTATTCGTATATCCCAATGCAGTTGCAGTTTATTCGGAGTCTACCTTTAAGAATCAAAGCAATAATATTGTTAGTCAGGAAATGGCACTTCCGTCAACTGGGCATTTTGAAGACAAAAATGAACCTAATACTAGCAGAATATCGAATGGAATACTTAATATTGAACTTTGGATCCAAGGTAAGAAAGTAGCGCCGCAGCAAATTCAAGATGGCGGTGTAGACTGGTATACTATACAAACAAAATTTACACCGCATCAAACTCAGACAGTAAAATCACTATTCTGGGCAGAGACTTCTCTTACTGACATAGATTCAATCCCCGGTTTGAACACGACAACTATTCAATCTGGAAA
>JBJKQE010000042.1:0-19005 GCA_046705645.1 Ignavibacteriaceae bacterium
GTGAATTAAAAAGTATAATTATGAAAAACTGTTAAAACAGTTATTAATTACAATTCTAAGGTTTTATTAACCCACGGATTAATCCGTGGGTTAATTGGAAAACAAAGAATTTATTAACCGTTTTAACGGTTTATATTCTAATTCAAACAACGGGTTTAGGTATATAAATTTTAATATTGGTTTTAGTAATGGCAAAGCCGAAAATAAAATATATTTGTTCAAAATGCGGTTACGAATCTCTTCGATGGATTGGAAAGTGCCCGGAATGCGAAAGCTGGAATTCCTTTACCGAGGAAATAATTGAAACGCCTAAACGACAGTTATCAAAATATTCCGGGAAAGTTTCTATAAACAGAATAAAAGAGATTGTTGCAGGTGAAGAAGATAGGCTAAAAACGGGAATAAACGAATTTGACAGGGTCTTAGGCGGCGGACTTATGCCAGGTTCTGTGGTTTTATTAGGCGGCGACCCCGGAATAGGTAAATCCACGCTTGCGATGCAGGCTGCTGCAAATATCAAAGAAAAAATTTTATATGTTACGGGCGAGGAGTCCGAGAAACAAATTAAAATTCGCGCATCAAGACTTAAAATTAAATCGGATTCTTTTTATGTATTAGCCGAAACAGATTTAAATATAATAATTGCCGGAATTAATGACCTAAAGCCTTCACTCGTTATAATAGATTCCATTCAGACAATGTATAGAAGCGAGATGGAAAACTCTCCGGGTACGGTTACACAAATAAGAGAATGTACCTCCCTGCTGATGGAAGAAGCAAAGAAAAAGCATTATTGCATTTTAATAGTAGGCCATGTTACAAAAGAGGGAATAATTGCCGGTCCAAAATTGCTGGAACATATCGTAGATACGGTAATTCAATTTGAAGGTGAATCACATCATTCATTTAGAATTTTACGTTCTCAAAAAAACAGGTTCGGCAGCACTAATGAAATTGGCGTATTTGAAATGCACGAAGACGGTTTAATGGAAGTTAAAAACCCAAGCGAACTGTTCTTGAGTGAAAGAGAAAAGGAAAAATCTGGATCGGTTATTACCTCAAGTATGGAAGGAACACGGCCGATTTTACTTGAAGTTCAGGCTTTGGTTACTCCGTCAAACTACGGCAATCCGCAGCGCGTTGCTACCGGTTTTGATTATAGAAGATTGTCAATTCTTCTGGCTGTACTTGAGAAAAGGGGTAACTATAGACTTTCGGCCAATAATGTTTTTATAAATATGGCCGGTGGTGTACGTGTTCTGGAACCAGCAGTTGACTTAGCAGTTTGCTGTAGTATAATTTCAAGTTTGTTGGATACTGTTGCGGATAACAATACTGTATTAATCGGGGAAGTTGGATTAGGAGGTGAAGTAAGAAGTGTTAGTCAAATTGAAAAAAGAATACAAGAAGCCGAAAGATTAGGATTTAAAAAAATTATAGTTCCTAAAACAAATTTAAAAGGTTTAACCCATAAAGGCGTAATAGAAATTGTTGCAGTGGATAATTTGATAGACGCTATTTCAAAAATATTTAAATAAAAATATAATTACTCCTTTGTATAATACCTCCATTTTTTCGGTTTAAAAACAGTATTTATGCAAAATTTTGCCGGAATCAATTTAAGGGGATATTTTAAAATCGTGGTAATCCCTTCTATTAAAACAAGTTTTGGATAAAAATTATTTTGTTTTTTTAAATAATAATACTATTTTACGTGACGGTTTAATCGCCGAATTGTTTTTTTTTAATTTTTATCAGAGGTAGGTTAGTGAGTACTAAGCTTTTTGTGGGATCTCTCCCATGGGCAGTAAATGACGAAGCATTAAAAGCGGCTTTTGAAGCGCACGGCACAGTTGTTTCTGCAAAGGTTATTACCGATCGTCAGACCGGTAGATCTAGAGGATTTGGATTCGTTGAAATGGAAAACGAAGCCGAAGCAAGTAGCGCAATTCAAGCACTTAATGGTGCGGAGTTTAAAGGCCGCAACATCATAGTTAGCGAAGCAAAACCGAAAACTTAAAAAATATTTGGTGAACTTGCATCTCAGAAAGCGCTCAGTTGAGCGCTTTTCTTTTTTAAACCATTCCAATACTTTCTTTTTTATTTAATTAGTATAGACACTCAACAGCTTATTTGTTATAAATAAAATTAAGTTTTAAATGTTGTAAATATTGATAAATTTTATAAGTCAAATTTTAAATAGTAATTAAATGTTTAAAACAGTTTTCAATAAATATTTTCAATTAAGTAGACTGGAAGTAATTGATAAAGTAACGCTTAAACATAATATTCTTATGCATATTGCCGACGGTGCAATTTTCGGTTTTGCGATGAATTTTGCATCGGTTAATATTATAATGCCCGTATTTATGGAGAGAATTGGGGGGCATTCAATTGAAATCGGAAGTATTCCGGTTCTCTGGACTTTTGGTTTAAACTTACCGCAGTTTTTATTTACCCATCTTTTTAAGAATGATGAGAAAATTAAACCTGTTGCCCTTCGTTATGGCTTACTAAATAGAAGCATGTTTTTAGTAATTTCGCTGTTTGCTTTTTTATTATTGGAGAATATTCCTAAATACTTATCCGCGTATGCACTTTTATCTTTAATTTTTATAACTGCACTTACAGGAAGTATTGGAATTCCATCTTGGTATACTCTTTTTTCCAAAACAACACCGATTAAATTGAGAGGGCGTTTACAAGCTGTACGACAACTTTTTAGCTCTACTTTGGGAATTCTCGCAGGATATTTAATTACAATTATTTTATCTGCCGTTAAGTTTCCGGACAACTTTGCAGTTTTATTTTTAACATGTTATTTCTTAACAATGGTATCATTTAATTTTTTAAGACAAGTAAGAGAACCGGATTCATTAGCAACAGAAGAAATAAATGTAAGACACATAAAAAGACTTTCTCGTGCAAAAATAATATTTAAAGAAAATAAAAACTTTAAAAACTTTGTAATAAGTGATGCCTTATATTTAATATCAATAACAATATTTGCTTTCTTTGCAGTTTATGGAATTAAAAAGTTTCATCTTCCCACATCTTACGCGGGTAATTTTACAATTGTACTTATGGGAAGTATGGTATTGGGAAATGTAATTTTCGGCTATATAGGTGATGCTTTCGGTCATAAAAATAATTTAATTATTTTATCACTTTCTTCAATGTCGGCCAGCATAACTGCTGTTATTTCAAATAATATATTAATTTTCGGTTTCGTCTTTGTATTTATGGGATGCTCAACAGCAATTCAAGGAATATCCAGACTTGCATTTGTAGTTGAAGTATGCAACGAATCGGAAAGATCTTTTTATATATCTTTATTAAATACCATTATATCTCCGGCATTATTGTTTGGTGTTGTAAGTGGAATTTTAATTTCTTTTTTAGGATTTGAACTTGTATTCTTAATTAATGCACTTTTAGCCGCCTTTGCCGGAATATGGCTAATTAAAAAGGTTGAAGAACCTCGTAAACTTCGAATAACTTAAATCTGGAAAAAATGAAAAAGAAATTTAGGATATTGGTAAGAATGATTATTGTGCTATTGATAATCTTTACATTTATCTGGCAGATTACCCATGGCATTTGCCCGGTGCCTTAGGCTATACTTGTTAAGATTAATTATTAAACTTACTTATAATTCGGGAATATTAATCTCTAAATTACCACTCCTCTTTGAATATCTGCTCTTCTATTTAAATCCGTTTGAACTATAAACCAAACTGCCGGAGAAAATACAATGTAAAGAACGAATAACAGCCACCTATTAAATTTTTCTGCTGAAATTTTTTCGTAAAGTTCCGAGAATTTGTAATATGAATAAAATGCACCAAAAGGAATAAACAGCAGCACTGTCCATAAAGCAGGAGAAGCATTTGTATCATTTGCAATATTTTTCATTTCCATTGATATTTGGTAAAACCAATAAATGGTATAAATCCCTAGAGTAATTATAGTTAATAAGACTTGAATGAACATATTCCTGTTCTTTATATAAGCAGCCATATTTTCTCCTATTACTTGATGAATTGGTAAGTTTAACTTAGTTCGCTTTGGTTAGATGAAAGCTAATTAATTTAATTTTAATTTCAAAGATAAAAAGCTTATTTTATATAAATTTATAAAGATAAGAAGGTAATATTATTTTTAGCGGTTCAATTAAAAATTTAATTTTTGTTTTCACAATAGAGCTGGCTGAGTACTTTGAATAAAAAGAATTCATATTTTTATAAAAATTTATTTACAAATTACATCTATTTGTTTTCCAGTCTTTTCGTATTTATTATCATCGTTGTTTTGGTATCGAAAAATATAACAAAGAATTTTGATCTTTTTGTATTGCTATCCTTCAGAAATTCGGTAAATAAATATTTGCCAACCGGCTCTTCTTGGTTATTAGACTTTTTTAAAGATGTTACAAGTCTCGGAGGCGTAACAAATGTAGTGCTAATTTCAGTTATTATAACGGGCATCTTGATAATTATTCATAAACATTTCTTATTACGTATTTTTCTAATATCTGTAATATTCGGAGGTGCAAGCGATTTAATTTTAAAAGATATTTTCACTAGGCCGCGACCTACAGTGGTTCCTCATTTGGTTCAGGTTAATACTTTCGGCTTTCCCAGCGGACATGCTACGATGTCATTTATAATTTATTTCTCTATAGCTCTAATGTTAAATTACAGCGGGATAAATATAAAATTAAAAACATATTTGTTATGGACTGCAGTATTTTTAGTGCTTATTATTGGTATAAGCAGAATATATTTAGGTGTGCATTATCCCACAGATATATTAGGCGGATGGGCACTGGGTACGTTTTGGGTTTCAATTGAATGGATATTAATTAAAACTAAAAGTAAATTAAATTTTGAGAATTCAAAAGATGAATAACGATAAAAAGAAAATAATATCCAGCCTAATTTTACCTTTGAGCTTTGTTGCATTGCTCTGGTTAATCCAAATATATCAAGTTGTTTTTGATACAAGTTTTATAAAGTTCGGTCTTTACCCGAGAAAATTTACGGGATTAATAGGTATAATTACCGCTCCATTGATTCATGCAGGATTCGGACATTTATTTTCAAATACGATTCCGCTGCTATTCCTTGGAATTGGAATTCTCTACTTTTATCCCAAATCAGGAATTAAAGTTTTTATTATGGTTTACTTTGTCCCTGGAATTTTTGTCTGGCTGGTTGCCAGATCTGCATATCATATAGGTGCAAGTGGAATGGTTTATGGTTTGGTTTCCTTCCTCTTTTTCAGCGGTGTAATTAGAAGGGACACACGCTCAATTGCACTCGCTTTAATTGTTACATTTTTATATGGAAGCATTATATGGGGAATAGTCCCTCAAAATAACGGCATTTCCTGGGAATACCATTTATTCGGGTCCCTAATTGGAATTTGCTGTGCATTTATTTACCGCAAGTCCGATCCGTACAAAAGGTATGACTGGGAAGATGAGGATGACGAAGACGATAAAGGTAAACTTGAAATATCACATGACAAAAGTTATCCCTTCAGTTAACCTAATAAACAAAATGCTTTATCTGTTCTCCCATCTTATCTATTTCCGTCATAGCTTCAATTCCTATTTTTAAATGTAAATCCAGATATTGTTCATTCACTCTTTTATCCGATTCTTCAGTTTTAATACCTTCAGGTATCATCGGTAAGTCCGATACCAAAAGTAATGCTCCTCTCGGAATTTGATTGACCAAGCCGACAATAAAAAGTGTGGCTGTTTCCATATCAATGCCGATTGTATATAATTTTTTAAGATAGTCTTTGAAGTTGTTATCCCATTCCCATACCCGTCTGTTAGTACTGTAAACAACGCCGGTTCTGTATTCGTGATTGTGAGAAATAATTTTATCCGAAACGAATTTGTGAAGTTTAAAAGAGGGCAATGCAGGCACTTCTTTAGGCATGTAATCATCGCTTGTTCCATCTCCTCTTATTGCTGCAATCGGTAAAATGAAATGTCCAATTTCGGTTGAAGACTTAAGTCCTCCGCACTTTCCGAGAAAAAGGACACCTTTGGGTTTACGAGCTACTAGAAGATCCATAATTGTTGCGGCATTTGCAGAACCGATACCAAAATTAATAATAGTCAAGCCGTTTGAATTGGTGGAAGTCTGCATCGGTTTCCCGATGCCTTTTATATCACACTTAAATTGATCTGAGAATTTAGTTACATAGTTGTTAAAATTTGTAAGCAGCATGTAATCCCCGAACTCATCGATTTGAGTTCCGGTATATCTTGGAAGCCAATTTTTGGCAATTTCTAATTTAGTTATCATTTACTCTCTTTTTAGCCCTATAAATAGTTATTCAAATATAGATAAAATTTTTGTTTTAAGAATTGATTGAGACAGGAAATTAATAATGATTTAAACTAATTTAAAAGATTACTTAAAATGAGTACTTAGATATTTAATAATTTATGTCATTTGAGTTCATTTGTATTTTTTGTAATTTTTATAGTCTATTTCAAATTTAATAATACTTTATGAAAAATCTTTTTATTGATATTTTCTTAATCCTAATTCTCTCTATACCTGTCCTTGCGCAGAATTCAGATGTTCAAATTGGAAGCAGCTTAAACCAGTTGCGGACGACACCGGCCGGAGGTTTTTATGATTATTCCGATCCTTCCACTGTCAATATAAAAGTTGCTGTCTGGGGCTTTGTTAGATACCCGGGAAAATATATCATCCCTTCTTATAGTACGGTAAATGATTTGTTATCTTATGCCGGAGGTCCAACAGATGCAGCCAGATTACAGGATATGCGTATAATAAGAACAAATGCTGATTCAACTCAAACAATCATCCCGCTTGATTATAAAGATATTTTATTTAATTTAAATATTAAGAAAAACCCGCAGTCGCCGCTTCTTCACGCGGGAGATGTCCTTATGGTTTCAGGTGAACCAAGGCTTTATTTTAAGGACTATCTCTCAATAGGCTTGTCTGTTGTATCAACTTTAATTTCAATTGCAACTCTTGTAGTTCTTATTGTTCGTAAGTAAGGAAAGCACGATGGAAAATAATAACGATAACTTAAGAAACGATGAAACAAATTCCCTTAAAGATTATATAAATCTTGTTAAGAATAATTTACTGCCATTTGCTTTAATCATAGGAATAACGGTGATAGTTGCTGTTATTTATGCTGTAACTGCTCGGAATATATATAAATCCACAACCTCATTGAAAATATCAAAACCGCAGGGCAGTCTTTTGGAATCATCAATTATGCCGGATTTCCAGAGTTTTGCGGATGACAGATTTATTTCGACCGAGATTGAAATAATGAAAAGTTATACAATACGAGATAATGTTGCAGAAGCATTAATAAAGTCTTATAAAGGATCTGATAAACCCGGTGAATTTTACTTAATACTAGATCACAGTAAATTTATAAAAGGAACGTCACCTAAGTTATTGTCTCCCGATAAGATTTCTAAATTATTAACCGGTGATGTTCAAATAGAACAAAAGCGCGGAATAGATATAGTAGACATATCAGCGGACTCTCCGTCACCCTATGAAGCTGCGCTAATTGTGAATTTATATGCGGCGGAATATAGGAAATTCAACTTACAGGAAAACCGGAATCAGCTTACCACTGTAAGAGAGTTTTTAAGTTCTCAAGTAAACGATAAACAAAAGGAATTAACAAAAGCCGAAGACGAATTAAGCAGTTTCCAGGCGAAAAACGGCATAATAGCTTTGGATGCGCAGTCGCAGTCTTTAATTACCCAGCTTGCAAATTTTGAAGCTCAAAGGGATGATGTAAAAATAGACCTTGCATCAACCAGAAATATACTTGGACAATTAAAGTATGAATTAAATCAGCAGAATCCGAAAGTAGCTGCATATCTCGAAAGTCTTGCTTCCCAATCATATTTTCAGGCATTGCAGGATGGTATAGCAAAGCTGGAAGTAAATAAGGATATAGCCTTATCCAATAAAAGTCCGCAGTATGATAATTCTACCATTGCAAAAAATTATGATGATCAGATTAAAGCTTTAAAGGAAAAGCTTAACGAAAAGGTAAATGTAATAAAGCAGGGTATGTTTGCAAGTAATCCAGATGAGATAAAAGATCTTACCCAGAAAATTTTGGAATCCGAGGTGAAGGAAAAATCTTTAAGTATTCAGCTTAAAGAATTAAATGACCTTGTAAACAAATATGATTCTCAATTTAATAAACTTCCCAAAACATCAATAGAATATGCTAGCCTTGAGAGAAACCGTGAAGCAGCGGAAAAACTATTTTCTCTACTTGAACAAAAATACCAGGAAGCCCAAATTAACGAGCTTTCTCAACCGGGCAATGTTGTAATTATAGATGAAGGCAGAGTTTCCGATAGACCTGCAAAACCAAATAGGCTGTTAATTGTACTTATCGGTTTTGTAATAGGTGCGGGCTTTGCTTTCGGGTATGTGTTTATCAAGAATTATTTTGACGATACTATCAAAACTCCTGAAGATATTCAAAGCAGGAATATAAATGTACTTTCCTGGATCCCTCATATTGAAGGTTTAAGCGTTAATGGAAATCGTGAATTTGAATTTATTGTTGCAAAAAAACCCGATGCTATTCCAAGCGAAGCATTCCGAGCTTTGAGGACTAGAGTTCAGTTTTCTAAAATTGGAAATGATGCTTTAAAGACTATATTAATTACTTCTTCCGCACCTTCAGAAGGGAAGACAACGGTTTGTGTAAACCTTGCCGGAACATTTGCACAATCAAATAAGAAAACACTTATATTAGATGCTGATTTAAGAAAACCCAGAGTACATACTGTATTCAATGCTAACCGTTATCCAGGTGCAATAGATTATTTATTCCAACAGGCAACTATGGAGGAAATAATCAGATCAACCGGTATTGAAAATTTAAGTTATATAACAGCAGGTACAATTCCGCCTAATCCCTCCGAAATGCTTGGTTCTGAACAGATGAAAATATTTTTATCCGAATTAAAACGAAAATTTGATGTAATAATTCTTGATTCGGCACCCATAATTGCTGTTACTGATTCGGAAATTCTTTCTTCTATGGTTGATGCTTCGATACTTGTAGTTTCTGCTGAAGTTACAGAGTTCGAACTTATGGAGAAATCAGTAGAACTTATTAAGTTAGGCAGCTCTTCATTCATAGGGACTGTTCTTAATAATTTTGCCTATAAAAGCGGTTATGGTTCTTATTATAAATATTATTATTACTATTCTAATCCTACTAATGGAAAGAGTTCAAAAGCATCATCGAAAAAGCCTATAGAAAAAAGCTAAAGAACTGAATTAAGGATACAAAGTAGAAAAATTTACGGAAATTTATTTATTTCAAAAAAATAATTTTTATATAAATAACAATTCAATTACGGGGAATTAAATCCAATCAAAGTATTAATCTGCTAATTAATAAATATTCAGATATTTAAATTCAAAATTTAAACTCTAAGTGATTTCAATAATAGAAAATGTTTATCAATTGCCATTTTAGTTAATATTTTTATTTTTCAATTTATTAATATAACCAACTCATTGCACGGAGTAATGACTATCAATATTAAATTATTGGAAAATTTTCAAATGAACTTTTATGATTCTATTAAACAGTGATTTAATAATTACTTCATAAAAGCAATTTTATAAATTTTGATTTTAGTTAAATAATAATTTATTGCCTAAATTTGTAAGAATTATTTGTATATAATGTAAAAACTCAAATGCAGTATCTTGAAAGATTAAAGAATATAAAACTAGTAGTTACCGACCTAGACGGAACTTTACTTGATAGTGACGGAATGATTTCCGGGGAAGCCGTTGAAATGATTAAAAAATTAAGTAATTCCGGTTTGATATTTTCTTTTGCCTCAGGAAGACTTCATTCTGCTTTATTGGATTTTGCAGAAGAGCTCAAACTTAAAGTACCGATTATCTCTTTAGATGGGTGTCTCATAAAAAATTACCCTGAAGGTCAGGTATTCTTCGAATCGTTTATTCCAGTTAAGCATGTTAAAAAAGCATTGGATTATGCTGATAAATTTTTATTAAATATTGCGTTATGCCATGCCGACGAAATATACTTTACTGAGAGAAATTCGCTGATTCCCAATATCATGGAAAAGTTCGGAGCAAAATACACCGAGGTTCCGTCTTATGATAATTTTTTGGAAAATACGTTAGAAATTACTATTGCGAGCGATGTTAAAGAAAATATAAGGTATGTACTTGAAAGAATGAGTCCTCCATATTCTTTCGGGTTAAATAGTTCATTCTTTAGATCGCAGTCTCATGGAGGCATCTATTATCTTGAAATCCGGAAGAAAGGTTCTGATAAGGGAAAAGCCTTGATTAAACTTACCAAGCATTTAAAAATTAAATTAACAAATACTGCCGTAATTGGAGACTGGTATAATGACATAAGTCTTTTTTCCCCTAAGGTTCTGAAGATAACTCTAAAGAACGGTATACCGGAGCTCAAAAAACTTGCTGACATAAAAATAGATAAGGATAATAACAACGGCGGGACGGAAGAATTTTTATATATGTTGATTAAAGCCAGAAATCTGAATTGAATTATAGTAAGTGAAAGTGGGAAAATCTAAAAAGATCAATTAAAGTATCAAATAAATTTTTTATATTTTAAAACAACAAACATAAACTGTTTGGGGAAAAGCTTATGCAAAACTATCGAACTATTTTCGAAAAAAATCCTTTATTTCATACTTGTCCTGCTTGCGGAGAATTGAACACACTTCATCATTCACGTTCCCATAATTGGAAAGAGGGCTTGATAAAAAAAATTTCCTTTTTCAAAATATATAGATGTACTCAATGCGGCTGGAGGGGATACCTATCAACATTAAATTTTAATAACTCAGCATTAAAATTTGTCGGCTATTATTTAAGTATTGCAATAATAGTTGCTTTAATTATGTTTGAGATTCTTAGTAGATTTATACATTAAGAATTAAGTCTTTAGCGGAAGACAAATTCCCTGAATGTAAATTAAGAATTATCTTAAAATATTTACTCCTGTATTAAGTTAAAGTATTTTCACTCTTTAATCAGATTAATTTTATCCTGCATTTCTTTATGACGTTTCAATATTTTGTTATATTTATTTCTAAATTTTAATTAAATAGGTGCAAATGAAAGGAATAATACTTGCCGGCGGTTCAGGTTCAAGACTTTATCCTATTACAAAAGTTTACAGCAAACAGCTTGCATTAATTTATGATAAACCCTTAATCTATTATCCGCTTTCAATTTTAATGCTGGGCGGGATAAAAGAGGTTCTTATTATATCAAACGAAGATACAATTCCTTTATATCGGCAGTTATTTAAAGACGGATCGGAAATAGGGCTTTCAATTGAGTATGCAATTCAAAAAGCGCCAAACGGAATTGCCGAAGCTTTCATAATAGGAGAGAAATTTATTAATGGAGAAAGTGTCTCTTTGGTTTTGGGAGATAATATCTTTTACGGTAATCTCAGCTTCTTTTATAAAGCCATTCAGAATAATAATGACGGAGCCACAATCTTCGGTTATCGTGTAACAGACCCTCAACGATACGGAATTGTTGAGTTTGATAAAAGAGGCAATGCAATTTCTATAGAAGAAAAGCCGAAATTACCCAAATCCGATTTTGCCGTACCCGGAATATATATTTTTGATAATGAAGTTGTTAATATTTCAAAAAATCTTAAGCCTTCTGCCAGAGGCGAGCTGGAAATAACAGATGTAAACCTTGAATATTTAATGCGGGGGAAATTGAAAGTTGAAAAAATTGGTAGGGGAATTGCATGGCTTGATACGGGAACCCCAGAAGCTCTGCTGCAAGCTGCAAATTTTTTCGGTGTAATTGAGCAAAGGCAGGGTCTTAAAGTAGGATGTATAGAAGAAATTGCTTTTAGGATGAAGTTTATTGATAAAAATAAATTTGAATATTTAATTGACTCAATGCCCAAATCACAATACAGAGAATATCTGGAAAGAGTGAAGTCCGAAGATTGAGAATCAAATCCATTAAGAGGAAACTTTTAAGAAATTGTAATGAAAATTAAAGAAAATGAAATAAAAGGTTTGCTGGTAATTTCTCCGGATGTTTTTAATGATGAAAGAGGATATTTTTTTGAATCATTCAGTTTAAAGAAATATCAGCAGGCCGGAATGAATTTTAATTTTGTACAGGATAATATTTCCAAGTCTAAAAAGGGCACAGTTCGGGGACTGCATTATCAAATTGGTGAAAAAGCGCAGGGGAAGCTTTGCCTGGTAATTAAAGGTAAAGTGCTTGATGTTGCTGTAGATATAAGATTTAATTCGCCTACTTTTGGAAAATATTTTTCAGTTGAATTATCGGAAGACAACCATACCCAATTCTGGATGCCTCCGGGCTTTGCCCACGGATTCTCGGTTTTATCGGAGGAAGTTATCTTTCATTATAAGTGTACGGAATTTTACAGTAAGGAACATGAAAGATCAATTTTTTTTAATGATCCGGATTTAAATATTGATTGGAAAGTTGAGACTCCTATTGTTTCAGGAAAAGACAAGACATCAAAGTTATTTAGAGAAATCGATAAAGATTTTATATATGAATCTTAAAATAAATCTTATAAAAACTATATTTTTAGCATAAAATTAAAGTTTTTCCCTCTTTTTTAATCCAATTATCCATTATAATATTAATTTTGGTTTTAAAGATGTGATATCACGATAATCCGTATCAATTGAATCACTTTTTTATCTATATCCATTTCTTTGTAATTTTGAATAATAAAAAATTGGAGATGTTTATGAGAGTGCCTTTGCTTGATCTTAAGCCTCAATATAAATCGATGAAAAAAGAATTGGATGAAGCGATTTTAAAAGTAGCCCAATCTCAATATTTTATTCTCGGACCCGAAGTGGAAAAAATGGAGGCGGCTTTTAGTGAATATTTAAAATGTAAATATGCTATCGGTATCTCTTCGGGGACAGATGCATTACTGATTGCTTTAATGGCAATTGATATTAAGCCCGGTGATGAAGTTATTGTTCCGACGTATTCTTTTTTTGCTACTGCTGGAGTTGTTTCAAGATTAAATGCAGTTCCTATTTTTGCAGATATTGATCCTATTACATTTAATATTGATCCTTCCGAAATCAAAAGAAAAATAACAAAGAAAACCAAAGCAATTATTCCCGTACATTTATACGGCCAGAGCTGTGAGATGGATGAAATAATGAAAATTGCCGATGAGAAGGGAATAAAAGTAATTGAAGATGCCGCGCAAGCTATCGGTACCCAGTACAAAGACGGCAGATGCGTTGGTACTATAGGAGATATAGGATGTTTTTCTTTCTTTCCAAGTAAAAACCTGGGTTGTTTTGGTGATGGCGGTTTAGTTGTTACAAATGATGAACAACTCGGTAAGAAATTAAAGCAGTTAAGAGTTCATGGGGCGGAAGCAAAATATTATCACAAGATGATAGGCGGAAATTTTAGACTGGATGCAATTCAGGCTGCGGTGCTTAATGTAAAATTACCGAGATTAAATAAATGGTCTGAAAAAAGAAGAAAGAATGCCGAGCTTTATAATAAGTTGTTTGTAAAAGCAAAATTATCCGATGGGCCGGGCCGTATATCTTTTGACGCCAGAAATTCTATTTTACTTCCTAAGGCAGTATATAAACCCGAAAAAGGACAGCAGGCTGAAGGTCAAACTGCAGTAATTAATTATCATATATTTAATCAATATATAATTCGTGTAGCTAGAAGAGATGAATTGAAGCAGTTTTTAACGGATAATCTAATCGGCAATGAAATTTATTACCCGCTACCGTTTCATCTTCAGGAATGTTTTGCAAACCTGGGCTATAAATTAGGTGAATTCCCATTCGCCGAAGAAGCTGCAAATAGTTCTCTTGCTCTTCCGATTTATCCTGAATTAGGTAAAGAACAGCAGGAATATATTGTTAAGAAGATTAAAGAGTTTTTTGATAAACAGTAAAATAAAAAATTTACTTTAACAGAAAACTTGATGTACATTTAAGTTTGTGCGATACAGAAGTTTTATATGAGATAAAAATTTTGTTTCGTATGAGATAATATTTTTAAAAAATTAAAATATTGTTTTAAATGGAATTTATATCAAAGAAAATTTACATTGCCGGCCATAAAGGTATGGTTGGATCAGCTATACAGAGAGCACTTGGGAGAAAAGGTTATGGTAATATACTGCTGAGAGATTTTTCTGAATTAGACCTAGTTAGACAGAATGAAGTTGAAAAGTTTTTTAGTGTAGAGAAACCCGAAATTGTAATTATCGCTGCTGCTAAAGTAGGCGGTATTCTTGCAAACAATACCTATCGTGCTGAATTTATTTATGATAATCTGATGATCGAATCAAATGTAATAAATGCCGCTCATGAAAGCGGTGTTGAAAAATTAATTTTTCTCGGCAGTTCATGTATCTACCCAAAATTAGCTTCTCAGCCTCTTAAAGAGGAATACCTTCTTTCTGATTATCTTGAGTTTACGAATGAACCTTATGCGGTTGCCAAAATTGCCGGTATAAAACTTTGCGAAAATTATTACAGGCAGTATGGAGATAATTTCTTTTCTGCAATGCCGACAAACCTTTTCGGATTCAATGATAATTTTGATCTTAAAACTTCTCATGTTTTACCGGCCTTAATAAGAAAATTTCATGAAGCAAAAATAAATAATTCGGATGCGGTTACGCTTTGGGGGACTGGAAAACCTATGAGAGAATTCTTATTTGTGGATGATCTTGCGGAAGCGATTTTATTTCTTATGGAAAAAATAAACGCCAAAGATATTTATGATAACGGAATTTCACAAATAAATATAGGAACAGGAAAAGATCTTACAATTGAATCTTTAGCAGATATGATTTCTAAAATTGTCGGCTTTAAAGGAAAAATTGTGTACGATTCAACTAAGCCGGATGGTACTCCACGTAAGTTAATGGATGTATCGAGAATTCATTCTTTAGGCTGGAAACATAAGACTTCGTTGGAACAAGGAATTAAATTAACATACGAATGGTATTTGAAAAAAGCCGGTTTGTAGTTTTGTATAATTAGCTTATAGTTCTTTAATTTTTTATCCTTACTCTGTTATCTAATTATATGTATTCTTAGACCAAAATTATATTTCAAAAATAAAGTTTAATAAATTATATGAAGATTTAAAATCCATTAAGAGATCGATAGGCCGTTTAATTCAATATAACTAAGTACAAAATATCTAAGAATAAAACAAAGAAATAATTAGCCAAAATAAATATGAAAAAAGCACTAATAACAGGAATCACCGGTCAGGATGGAAGTTATTTAACCGAAGTTTTATTAGAGAAAGGCTATGATGTACACGGTATAATAAGAAGAAGCAGTTCTTTTAATACAGGACGAATTGATCATCTTTATGCAAATAAAGAAATTTTGAATAAAAAGATGTTCCTTCATTATGGCGACCTTGTAGATACTAGTAACTTAAACCGTCTGCTTGAAAAAATCGAACCGGATGAAATTTATAATCTTGCTGCCCAAAGTCATGTTAAAGTCTCTTTTGAAGTTCCTGACTATACTGCTCAAGTTGATGCCTTGGGAACTTTAAGATTCTTGGATGCAATACGTGAAGTAGGTTTGAAGAAAGTAAAATTTTATCAAGCTTCTACAAGTGAATTATTCGGAAAAGTTCAGGAAGTTCCGCAAACCGAAAATACGCCATTTTATCCGCGATCGCCTTATGGAGTGGCTAAACTTTATGGCTATTGGATTATCGTAAATTATAGAGAAGCCTATAATATTTTTGCCTGCAACGGGATTTTATTTAATCATGAATCGCCTAAAAGAGGAGAAACATTTGTTACAAGAAAAATAACCCGTGCCGCTTCCAGAATTGCTGCCGGCCTGCAAAGTAAAATACTGCTTGGAAATCTAGATGCAAAAAGAGATTGGGGTTATGCACCGGAATTTTGTGAAGGTATGTGGCGGATTCTACAGAATGATAAGCCGGATGATTTTGTGCTGGCAACAGGTGAGTCTCATACAGTCCGTGAGTTTACCGAAAGAACATTTAATGAAATCGGAATAGAACTTGAATGGAAAGGTTCCGAAGAAAAGGAATCCGGAATTGTTAAAAATATAAATTTTGATAAAGCCAGATCATTAATTGATTTTAAATCAAACGCTAATTTTTATCATTTTAATTTTTCAGATAAACTTAAAAAAGGTGATGTTGTTGTAGGTGTTGATCCAAATTACTATCGCCCTACCGAAGTAGAAATGCTAATTGGCAATCCGGCTAAAGCTGAAAAAGTGCTTGGATGGAAAGCTAAAACCAAATTTGAGGAATTGGTTAAGTTAATGATAGCTGCCGATATGGATAAAGTGTTAAAAAGAGGTTATTAATTTAATAGATATAAGTCTTTTATATTTAAGAAATATCATAACCAAAACAAAAAGTGAAAAATAAAAAATTTAATTATTGCCGGGAATCAATTAAAGATTTCCTAAAATATTCTTAATTAAAAAAACGAGGTAATTATGTTTGATGAAAATTATAAATTCACCTGCGTAGATAGATTTCTAAAGTATATTAAATACGATACACAATCAGATGAAGAATCCACAAGTTTTCCAAGTACTGAAAAGCAAAAAGTTTTATTGAAAGATTTAGCAGAAGAATTAAAAAAGTTAGGACTTGAAGATGCCCATATGGATGAATGGGGATATGTAATGGCGACCCTTCCGTCAAACAGCAAAAAGAAAGTTCCGGCAGTCGGTTTTATTGCTCACGCGGATACTTCTCCTGCAGTTACCGGTGCAAATGTTAATGCCGTAATTCATAAAAATTATAAAGGCGGTGATATTATCCTGCTTAAAGATTCAAGCCAAATAATTAAATTAAGTGATAACCCTGACTTAAATAATATGATAGGACACGATATAATAACCACTGACGGTACAACACTTTTAGGTGCCGACAATAAATGCGGGGTTGCTGAAATTGTAGATGCGGTAAATTATTTATTATCTCACCCTGAAGTAAAGCACGGACCTATTAAAGTTTGTTTTACACCGGATGAAGAAGTCGGCAGAGGCACAGAAAAATTTGATGTCAAAAAATTCGGAGCTGTAGCTGCATATACAGTAGACGGACAGAGCCGTGGTGAAGTTGAAACAGAAACATTCAGCGCTGATGCTGTTGAAATAAAAATCCATGGCAAAAATATTCATCCCGGATATGCAAAAAATAAGATGATAAATTCTGTGCGAGTTGCTTCTGCGTTTATCGAAAGTCTGCCAAAAGATAAACTTTCTCCCGAAACAACTGAAGGCCGCGAAGGTTATGTACATTGTACAGGCTTTAACGGGAATGAAGAATCTACAACCCTTAAGTTTATCATCCGTGATTTTGAAACACCGAAGCTAAAAGAATATGAAGGTATTTTAAAACAATTAGCTGAAAAGACAGTAGCAAAATATCCCGGTGCAAAACTTGAATTTAAAGTCGTTGAACAATATAGAAATATGAAGGAAATCTTGGATAAGCATCCTGAAGTCGGAGCCAATGCTATTGAAGCAATGAAAAGATATGATATAAAACCAATATTGAGCCCGATACGCGGCGGGACAGACGGTTCAAGATTATGCTTTATGGGATTACCTACACCCAATATTTTTGCCGGCGAACATAGCTTCCATTCAAAATTAGAATGGGTTTCAATACAGGATATGGAAGTTGTGGTAAAAATTATTGTTGAAATTGCGAAAATTTGGGAAGAAAAAGCTTAAGCTGAATTTTAATTATGGGTTGTTTGATAAGAAATTGAAGTAATGCAAATTTATGTAGACTATAATAAAGTAATTGAGAAAAATGACAAAGGCTAAGGACAACTCATATACAAAACCGGAATTAATGGCTCCTGCAGGTGATTGGACAATGCTTTCTTCTGCCGTAAATGCAGGAGCTGACGCTGTGTATTTTGGCGTCGACAAATTAAATATGCGAGCTAAAGCTGCTAATTTTTCTGTCAGCGAGTTACCACAAATTACGAAATTCTGTAAAGAAAATAATGCTAAAACATATCTGACTCTAAATACCATAGTGTACGAAGAAGAAATTCCTGAAGTTGAAGAAATTGTTTCTGCGGCAAAATTTGCAGAGGTAGATAAAATTATTTGCTGGGATTTAGCTGTAACTCAAATTTGTAAACAAAATGAAATTCCCTTTTGCATTTCCACGCAAGGCTCTATTTCAAATTCTATAAGTGCTAATTTTTATAAGCAAATCGGAGCTTCCCGAATTGTTCTTGCCAGAGAATGTTCGCTTGAAGAAATTAAAAAGATTAGGACCTTTACTGATCTTGAAATTGAAGCTTTCATACACGGAGCAATGTGCATTGCAGTCAGCGGAAGATGTTTCATGAGCCATCATCTTTTCAGAAAGAGCGCTAATAGAGGAGAATGCATACAACCTTGCAGAAGAGAATTTGAAATAAAGGACACCATGACCGGAAAGTCAATGCTTCTAGGTGAAGATTATGTTCTTTCGGCTAGGGATTTATGTACGATTGAATTTATAAATCAATTAATTGAAGCTGGAATTGATTCATTTAAAATCGAGGGGAGAAAAAGAAGTCCTGAATATGTGGCAAAAACTGTTTCTGTTTACAGGCGTGCGATAGATCTTTATTTTGAAAATAAATTAACTGCAGAAATTAAAACAGGTTTTCTTAAAGAATTAGAAGGTGTTTATAACAGGGGATTCTCAACTGGATTTTATTTCGGCAAGCCAAGTTCGGAAGATTATTCGGATATATACGGCAGTAAAGCAACGACTAAGAAAGAATTTGTCGGTAAAGTCGTGAATTATTTTAAGCAGCCTCAAATTGCACATGTTGCTCTTGAATCCGGAAAAATAACATCCGGCGATAAAATTT
>JBJKQE010000043.1:0-17018 GCA_046705645.1 Ignavibacteriaceae bacterium
GTTGTTGAGCTTTATTCCAAGTAAAATCAAATTTTTTAGATTATTTTTTAGAGGATTATTAAATGAGTGGATCAAATTTAAAGATGCCAGAAACTGTAGTTCTTGATGAGATTAGTTATACGAATACATTTGGAAAATTTTCACTTCAGCCTTTGGAAAGAGGATATGGAGTAACTTTGGGAAATTCTTTAAGAAGAGTTTTGCTGTCATCCCTTACGGGTGCCGCAATTACTTCGGTAAAATTCAGCGGAGTTTTGCATGAATTTACTACAATCGAAGGTGTAGTTGAAGATGTATCGGAAATTATTTTAAATCTGAAACAGGTTAGGTTAAAATTGTTAAACAAGAAACCTAATAAGATTGACATTTCGATTAACGGCGAAGGAGAATTTACTGCTGCAGATATTCAAAAAGCAAGCGCTGATGTAGAAATACTTAATCCTGAACTTCATATTGCAACATTAAACAAAGATGCAAAATTTGATATAGAATTAAGAATTGGAAGAGGCAAGGGTTATGTTCCAGCCGCAGAAAATATTACGCCTGATCAAACAATAGGTGTAATTCCGATTGATTCTATATTTACGCCGATTAGAAATGTTAAATATGATGTTGATAATGTTCGTATTGGCGATAAGAATGATTATGAAAAATTAAATTTGGAAATCTCTACGGACGGTTCAATTACACCGGATGACGCACTAACGCAGGCGGCTAAAATTCTTAGAGATCATATCCAATTGTTTATAAATTTTGATATCGAACAGGAAGAAGAACAATCGGTTAGCCAGAAGGACAGTGAAAAAGAAAGAATTAAAAAAATACTTCTTACGAATGTGGATGATTTGGAATTGAGCGTAAGATCTCATAATTGTTTAAAAGCAGCAAATATAAAGAACCTGGCTGAACTGGTTAAGAAGGATGAATCCGAAATGCTAAAGTTCCGAAATTTCGGGAGAAAATCTTTAGCCGAATTAATGGAAATTGTGGAAACACTCGGATTGGAATTCGGTATGGATGTAGACAAATATATTAAAGACGAAACTGATAACAATTAAATTTTGTAAAAGGTTTATTCATGAGACACAGAGTTAGAGGCAGAAAACTGGGAAGAACGGCAAGCCACCGTGAAGCATTGTTAAGATCGCTTGCTACATCTCTTTTTAAATATAAAAGAATAAGAACTACCGTTGCCAAAGCAAAAGAAGCCAGAAGTTATGCAGAAGCATTAATTACAAAAGCTAGAAAAAATGATCTTCATTCAAAGAGACAAATTATGAGTGTAATTAATGATAAAGAAGCTGTTAAAGAATTATTCGGTGAAATCATTCCTAAAATAGGTGAGAGACCCGGCGGTTATACTAGAGTTGTTAAATTAGGCAATAGAATGGGAGACGCTGCCGAATTAGCGATTCTGGAATTAGTCGATTATAACGATGTTATAAATGCAAAAGCCGAAGAGCATAAGGAAAAGAAAGAAGCAAAGGTTAAAGCTAAGAAAGAAAAAGAAGCTGAAAAAAATGCCAGTGAAGAAATTGAAGAGGCAAAAGTAGTTTCGGAAACTGAAGATAAAAAATAAGCTAAGATTATTTTTTAATAGTTATTATTAAAGATTAAACCCCGGCATAACCGGGGTTTTTTAATATAATTAATTGAATTAAAAATTGCAGTCCTATTTGCCAATTAGATTATTTCTAAATAATTAAAATTGTTTTTATTTTATAAGAGTAGCCGTAAATTTAGGTTACTCTTTTTTATTATGTTTGAAAAACAAGAATTTATAAAATCTGTCTATAACCTTAAAGATTTACCTAAAATAAAGCTTCCGGAAATCATTTTATGCGGAAGGTCCAACGTAGGTAAATCATCGTTTATTAATTCTTTTTTTAATAGGAAGAATCTTGCGAAAATAAGTTCAACTCCAGGGAAGACGCGTTCGATAAATTATTATTTAATTGATAATAAATTTTATTTTGTGGATTTACCCGGCTACGGATTCGCTAAGTCAAGCAAAAAAGAAAGAGAATTTTGGGCAAAACTAATTGGGGATTATATTCAAGTTTCTAAGAATATTAAAACTTGTTTCCATATAATTGACAGCAGGCATAAACCGACAGATTTGGACAGACAGTTAAATGATCTTTTAAAGTATGAAGGAATTTCTTATTTGGTTTTATTAAATAAAGCGGATAAATTAAAGCAGTCGGAATTAATTTCTTCAACTAAAATAACAACCCAGATTTTCCCGGAACTTAAATTAGGAGATAATTTGTTCTTCTATTCTTCGGTAAAAAATATAGGTAGAAAAGAGATTTATCAAAAATTAAGTGAATTGTTCCATTCCGATTTATAAAATAAAATTATTCTTGTTTGATTGTATAAATTTGTAAATTTATATTAACGATTATTTTAAAAAATCTGTTATAATTCTATTTAATATGGATCGCAGGCAAAGAAAAAGATTATTAATTTTTATATTTGTTCCGCTTTTAGCCGTAGTTCTTTTAATAACTGATGATATGGTTATTAGAATTATTACTATTGCCCTTATTGTAATTTATGTAGCTTTTATAATATTTCTTCGCGATTCCATAAGATTTGACGGGTCTTTCATCTCAAGTGAGCCGGATGACGATATCGAAGATATAGCATCGGACGGATCAATGCAGACTGATCTTGGGGAATCGTTTCAAATAATTTCTAAGAATAAAAATCTCGAAGTTATAACAGCCGATACATATTCACCGGATTTCCACATACCTAAGACAACATTAAAACCTCCTGATCTAAAGGAAAGATTTGAAGAAATAGCAAATGAATCTTTACCTGATGAAGTTGGACATAACGGACAATTTTCTTTTGTGCTTGAAAAGATGCTGACGGTAATTAAGGAAGCATACCAGGCGCACACTGCAATATTCTTTTGGTATAATAAGAAGAAGGAAAAACTAACGATTGAAAAATTCGTTAGTAATTGTACGGATATTGCTAACAGAAAATTTGATATTGAAGATGATATTCTTAGTAAAATTGTTCAAAAGGGTGAACCGGAATTATTAAGCGATATTTCACCTGCGGCTGAGGCAGATGTAATTAGGTATTATAATTCGCCTCAAGGAATCAGAAGTTTTGTCGGCGTTCCGCTTTTTTATGAAAAATCGCTCATTGCTATTATTGCTGTTGATGCCAAGGTAGACGATACTTTTGGAATTGAAACAATTTATGCTCTTGGTCGCTTTGTTAGAGTTATAACGATGATAATAACAATTTTTGAAGAAAAGTATTCCGATTCGGTTTCCCAGCAAAGATTAAATGGTTTGCTTAACTTAATTGGGCCTGATAAAAAAATTGACAATGTTGACGATCTTATTGTTTCAATTCAGAATTCCATAGGATTATTATTTCACTGGGATGCATTTGCTTTTGTGTATTTTCACCCGTTTGAAAAAAAATTTACAACTTTGAAAATAATTAATAATACTTCGCTTAAATATGTCGGCGAAAACCTGGATATTGATTTAAAAGGGACATTAGTCGGTAAGTCTATAGTAACCGGGATGCCTGTAAAAATTGATGATACTTCTTCCGGTGAATATGTAAGATTTTCAAAAGTTGAAAGTGTCAGTTTTGACGGTTCTTTCTTGGCTATTCCAATAGTATACGAAAGCCAGAATTATGGAGTCCTTTGTTTTGAAAGTTTAAAAAAGAATGTTTATACTAATGCCGACATTCAATTTCTTAAGAATGCACTAAACATTTTATCTTTTGTGATATATTCCTATTCGACAAAAGCACTTCTAAAAAGCTATCTTGCTGTAGATATAGAAACAAAAGTTTTAAATGCAGAGACATTTAAAGATCGCCTTTCATCAGATCTTACAAAAGCTGCTCAACTAAAAATTCCGGGTGCCCTTGCTTTAATTAGAATTGATGATTTCCTGGAGCAGGAATCCTTGTTTGACGGTGATCCTTTACCGAAAGTGTTGGAGTCTGTATCCGAAACGATTAATCAAGAAATGACACCATTAAATTTATTCGGCAGATTATCAGAAAAAGTATTCGGAGTTTATTTCTTTAATTCAAATACAAAAGATGTTTTCGTTTGGTCCGAAAAATTAAGGGTTAAAATAGCAAGAAAGCCAATTGCTGTGGTTTCCAAACAAACCACTTATACTGTATCAATCGGTGTAGCATCTTCAAACAGCAAAACCGATCCTGAAGAAGTAATTTATAATGCCGATTTAGCACTTCAAAAAGCTCTGGAACGCGGCGGTAATACTGTAAGAAACATAAATTAAAAAAGAATATAGTATCTTCCTTGACCTTAAATCCTTTTTAACTTACACTTGTAATTAATCTTAAACTTTTAAACATTTTAACGTATTTGATTTAGATGTTTAATAAAGAGTTATAAGAAAATTAAAAGTGAAAATAATAGAGTATTGTGATGAATAATTTTTTTATTATTGTTCTTGATGGAGTTGGAATAGGGGAATTACCGGATGCTTCAAATTATGGAGATGTCGGCAGTAATACGCTTTATAATATTTCTAAAGCTGTGAATGGATTGAATCTGCCTAATTTGCAGCGATTAGGTCTTGGAAACATTCATGAAATTATAGGAGTTTCGCAAACTAAAAACCCGTCAGCATCTTTTGGTAAAATGAAAGAAGTTTCAAAAGGCAAAGACTCTACAACAGGCCATTGGGAGTTAGGGGGATTATATGTTGACACTGACTTCTCTTATTTTCCTGACGGGTTTTCAAAAGAAATAATAGATAAATTTATAAAATTGACCGGGTGCGGCGGAGTACTAGGTAATAAACCGGCTTCCGGTACAGAAATTATTAAAGAGTTGGGAGACAAGCATGTTAAAACAGGGCACCCGATAGTATACACATCCGCCGATTCTGTCTTTCAAATTGCTTGTCATGAAGAAATAATTCCTTTGAACAGATTATATGAAATATGTGAAATTACCCGATATAAAGTATTAACTGCTCCTTTAATTGTAGGAAGAGTAATTGCAAGACCTTTTGTCGGAAATTCCGGAAATTATACACGGACTACCAATAGAAAAGATTTTTCTCTGGATCCCCCCTCCGAGACTATTCTTGATCTTTTAAAAATTAATGATATAACTACTGTTGCCATCGGAAAAATAAACGATCTTTTTAATTATCATGGAATTAAAATAAGGGAAAAGACAAAATCTAACGAGGAAGGCTGTAACAAATTAAAAGAATATGCGTCAAAGATTAATGAGAGCTTTATATTTGTAAACTTAGTAGATTTTGATGTTTATTTCGGCCATCGAAATGATGCGAAAGGATTTGCAAAAGCACTAAAGCAATTTGATGATTTTTTACCGGAGTTCCTTGAGAAATTGGATGAATCGGATGCTCTTATAATTACCGCAGATCACGGCAATGATCCTACAACACCTAGTACCGACCATAGCAGAGAATTTGTCCCGTTACTTTTTTATCAAAAAAATAAAACTGCGCGTAATTTAGGAATTCGGGAAACATTTTCCGATGTCGCTAAAACTGTTTCTGATTATTTTAAATTAAAAAATAATTTAAAAGGAACTAGCTTTTTACAATAAATTACACGTTAAAATAATAATAAAAAAGTAAATACAATTTAAATTTTCAATCGATTGTTTATTTAAAAATTGTCAATTATATTCGCAGTAGTAATACCAAATTACTCACATTTTGTTTAGAGGAACAAGTGTTTTTAGGGAAAGTAATCGGAACTGTTTGGTCAACTAAAAAAGATGAGAATTTAGTTGGTGCCAAATTTTTAATAGTAAAGCAGCTAGATTTAAATTTAAAGGAAAAAGAAAATTTTGTTGTAGCAGTTGATAGTGTAGGCGCCGGTGAAGGGGAAGTTGTACTTGTTGCAACCGGAAGTTCTTCTAGACAAACGGAATTCACCAAGAATAAACCTGTCGATGCAGTTATAATGGCCATAGTAGATAAACTTGATATTTCACTAAAAGAATATATCGAAAAGCAGAAAAACTAAAAGTAAATTAGTTTAGAAAATATTCTAATTCATTAAGAGACGGCATTCATAAAATATTAAAATAATTTATTACGAAAATTTTACCGGCTGTGACTGATATTAATACCGTAACTTAATTTATTTTCTCAATTTTCAATTTTTTTATAGGCATAATAATTGTTTCTCGGAAAAGTAATAGGAAATGTTTGGGCAACGAAAAAATATGCAGCTTTGCAGAGCTTTAAATTAATGTTTGTTCAGCCGATAAATGCAGAAATGGAAAACTGCGGTGAACCATTAATTGCTGTAGACACTGTCGGGTCCGGTCCGGGTGAGATAATTTATTATATAACTGCTTCCGAAGCCGTAATTCCGTTGCCTGTTGATATGGCTCCTGTTGATGCTTCAATAGTTGGAATTGTCGACTCAATTAATGTAGAAAATAAAACAGCGAGGTGAAACAATGAGAATTACCAAGCAATTTACAAATCGTGAAAGTCAATCCCTCGATAAATATTTACAGGAAATCGGGAAAGTAGTTCTCCTAACTCCTGAGCAGGAAATTGAACTTGCAATACGAATTAAAAAAGGAGATCAGGAGGCTTTAGAAACTCTTACTAAAGCTAACCTTAGATTTGTCGTCAGTGTAGCCAAGCAGTATCAAAATCAAGGCTTATCACTTGGCGATTTAATTAACGAAGGAAATCTCGGACTTATTAAAGCAGCAAAAAGATTTGACGAAACTAGAGGGTTTAAATTTATTTCATACGCAGTTTGGTGGATTCGCCAATCTATACTACAGGCGCTTGCAGAGCAATCGAGAATTGTTAGATTACCTCTTAACCGGGTCGGTGCTCTTAATAAAATAGGAAAGGCGTACAGCAATCTGGAACAGGAATTTGAAAGGGAACCAAACGCAAACGAACTTGCACAAGAGCTTGATATGGAGGTAAGTGAGGTTGCAGAAACATTAAAAATTTCCGGAAAACATGTATCGATGGATGCCCCGTTCACTCAAGGTGAAGAAAACAGATTGCTTGATGTTATTGAAAATGACCAGCAGCCTAATCCTGATTTTGCTTTGATGAATGAGTCTTTGAAAACTGAAATTGAAAGAGCTCTTTCCTCTTTATCCGAAAGAGAATCCGAAGTAATAAAATTATATTTCGGTTTAAATAAAGAACATTCGTTAACACTGGAAGAAATAGGCGAAAAATTTAATTTAACCAGAGAAAGAGTCAGACAAATTAAAGAGAAAGCCATTCGAAGGCTTAGACATGCTTCAAGAAGTAAAAATTTGAGAGCATACTTGGGCTAATACGTATGACGAAATTGAATCTTTATATTTTTTTAATAATTATTGCAGGAATTGTTTTTTATTCCGGATGTGCATCATCTACTAATTTCATCCGCTATACCGCTAAATCAAATAACTCAGACAATGAAAATCCATCTGTAAGATATTCATCCGGTAATGATGAAAATAATTTAACTCAGGTAAATAATTCTTCGCTTAAAGACACATCAAGTATTTCTGAGGATTCACTTACAGTCGATCCCGATGTAGTACCGGAAAACAAAGAAAAAATCGATATATCAAACATCTTAAGAAAATACGACTCTTCAAATTCTTCCGATGAAATGGAAGCCGATAAAAGTAATGCCCGTGAAAGAATGCTGATGGAAATTATTAAATATTTAAATACACCTTATAAATACGGTGGAAATTCCAAAAAGGGAATTGATTGTTCGGCATTTACTAAGACCGTTTATGAAAAAGCACTATCTATTGATTTGGAGAGAAGCGCTAGAGAACAGTATCGGGAAGGGGAAGTTATTAGATATATGGAAAACCTTAAATTTGGTGATTTGGTCTTTTTTAATACCAGGCGATGGGTGAAACCCGGACATGTAGGTATATATATTGGTGATCATCTTTTTGCTCATGCAAGTTCCTCAAACGGAGTTACGGTTTCTTCTCTTGATGATCCATATTATTCAAGAAGATTTATGGGCGGGAGAAGAATAGAAAATATTTCCGGCTCAGGAAAATTATCCGGTATAAATTAGACCTTTCAAATCAACTACTTATCTAATTTACAATTAATTATTTCTTAATTGTATTTTTTAAAAAATAATGTAAACTTTATTTCTTGGTGATTATTATCAAAATTATTTGTACGTCTATGTACTTCCGTTGAATTTAGACATCAATTAAATTATGTTAAAATAAATTTTTGTAAAAATTAATGTTAGGAATTTGAAGTATGTATAGGGAAAGTAATTATTTCTTTAAAAAAGTTTTTAAACTCTACCTTAGTTTTTTCATAATTATAATATTTTCAAGTCTTTCTTTTTGTCAGATTAACTCATTAAAACAGCTTAAGAAAAATGCAAATGATTTGAATATATTAAAACAGAGTATTAAATCATCTGATCCGTGGACAATAGATCATTTAATAACAGCTGATGAATTAGCCAATGATCTTAAAAATTCTAAAACGAATGAACCATTAATTCTTCAAGTAGGGTTTAAATTTCTATATAACATAGGGCATATTCCGGGTGCAATATATGCTGGACCCGGATCAGAGAAAAGCGGAATAGAATCGATAAAAGATGAAGTAAAATCACTTAAGAAAATTAAGAACATTGTCATCTATTGCGGTTGCTGTCCTTGGGGACATTGTCCGAATATTCGCCCGGCTTACACAACCTTGAAAAATCTCGGATTTACAAATGTAAAAGTGCTTTACATACCTCAGAATTTTGGTAAAGATTGGGCTGATAAAGGTTACCCTGAAAAAAAGTAATATTTTGTCTTAAAGAAAAATTTTAAGAAATTAGTATTACTTCTTCCACATAATTATTGGGTTATGCAAATATTTTTAGAAGAAACTCATAAAGTTCGCACTTATGATGTGGATTTTAACAACAGATTAAAAGTAAGCTCAACATTTAATTATATGCAGGATATAGCTGCCTCGCATGCCGACAGTTTAAATTTTGGTTATAAGGATTTAAAGGAGGCAGGCTTATTCTGGGTACTTTCGTGGGTAAAAATACAGTTTGACGATTACCCTAAATTTGAGGAAGATTTTACAGTTAAAACCTGGGCAAAAGGAAAATATAAGGTATATGCGTTAAGAGATTTTATTTTATCAAATGAAAAGCAAGAAATATTTTGTAAAGCTACAACTGCTTGGCTTCTTATAAATGCAGGCTCAAAACGTATTTCCGATTTGAAAAATCTTCCGGCATACAGGCCATCTGAAGAAAATGAACATGCTCTAAAAGACCTTCCTTCAAAATTTTCTATTGAAAATAAAAAAGAAACTGTTTTTAGTAAACATATAGGTTATTCAAGTATTGATATAAACCAGCATGTGAATAATGAAAAATATATTGAGTTTATTCTTGATTGTTATTCCGAAGAATTCCATATCCAAAATCAGATTTATACGATGACGGTATCATTCCTTTCCGAAACAAAATATAATGATTGGCTGGAAATTTATTTGAATAAAGACACTTCGAATAAAAATATTCATTTTATTGAAGGAGTTAATCAAAAGAATCAAAAGCCGGTTTTCCAGTCGCTAATTGAGTGGAAATCTTGCAGAATTTTTTAATTTCATTTCGAGAAATAGCCTAATTACTTAGGTTAATAACCTTTAAACTTAAACTTAATTTTAAATGTCAAATGTCCATAGATTTTAAAATAAATTATAACTTTTTGAAAGGTAATTATGAGAAGTTTAATATTAACTGCTATTATTGCAGTTGCTTTTATTATTGGTGCCAACGCACAAAACCGTTTTTCGGTTAAAGATAGAGTTGACAGATTAAAAGACAGGCTAAAATTAACAGATACGCAAGCTGCTCAGGCTGATTCAATTTTTACGAATGCTGCAAATAAAATGAAAACCATTCCGGATACTGTTCAGGATAGAAGGCAAGCTTTTAGACAAGTTATGGCAGATGCTAATTCCGATTTTGAAAAGTTATTGACAGATGATCAGAAAGTCGAATATAAAAAGATGATGGAAGAACGCAGAGGTTACATGCGTCATCGCAGGAATAATGATAATTAAGCTTAATTAATACTCTCCTCAATTAAGCCTAACAAAATCCGTATTGGGTTATTTAACCTGATGCGGGTTTTTAATTTATATAAATCAAATATAAAACTTGAATTTCTATTTTATCCCTTCTTTCATTTTATTTTCATTTTTACTTTATATCTTTGTAATAAATTTATATTTATATGCGAATTTTATTAATAGAAGACGATAAAAAAATCTCTGCAGCACTTACAAAAGGACTAAAATCCGAGGGCTATGCGGTTGATTCTGCCGGTGATGGTATAATCGGTGAGGAACTCGCCGAAATTAATAATTATGATTTAATAATTTTGGATATTATGCTTCCCAAACAAGACGGCCTTCAAACTTGTTCAAAGTTACGAAGGAATAAAGTTCTCACTCCAATTTTAATGTTAACGGCTCTGGATGATGTATCGGATAAAATAAAAGGTTTAGATCAAGGTGCCGATGATTATCTTGCCAAACCGTTCCATTTAGGTGAATTGCTGGCCAGAATGCGAGCTCTAATTAGAAGACAAAGTGAAATACGCTCGGCCGTGCTTGAAAACTACGGAGTTAAATTAGACTTAAACACACATAAAGCCTACCGCGAAGGAAAAGAAATACAGCTTTCCGTTAAGGAATTTGCTCTTCTTGAATTATTCATGATGAAGCCTAACAAAATTTTGACGAGGGAAATGATATCTGAACATTTATGGGATATTAATTTTGATCCTCGAAGCAATGTTATCGAATCATTCATTAAATTTTTAAGACAAAAAATAGACAAGGACTTTGATAAGCCGCTAATTCATACAATTAGAGGAGCGGGATATATTTTTATGGATGAAGATGCTTGAGACTCGATTCCGGATGCCGGTTTCTCGGTACCTGATTTATCGAGTATCAAGAATCGAGAATAGAGTGACTGATATTTAATTCGTTTAGCTATTCAATACTGAATTATGTTTTCTATAAAAACAAAAATAATTTTAGCATATACAATTGTATTCGGAATAATGCTGACAGCCTTTGCTGCCATAATATATCATAGTACCAAGGAGGCGGAATTTCTAAAGCTGAATACAAATTTAAAAAGTTATTCTATTTCTTTACGGACTGAAATAGAAGATGAATATGATGATAATGCTTCTTTTAATTTAAAAAAACTGTCTTCGATAAAATCAAAAGGATTAATCGGAGAAAGATTTCAGCTGTTTAGCAAAGAAGGGAAGATTATTATTAAAGACTCTTTACTATGGAAAAGTGAAATTCCGGATTTTGATAATATTTTAAATGGTTCATTTGAATATGAAAGAAAGAGAATAAACCATCGCAAGTATCATATCTTTTGGAATAAGTTTGAAACAGAAAATGATTCGGTTTATATTCTTGAAACGGCTGCATCAGTTAAAGATGTTTACGATGATCTGAATCGATTATTTTATTTGTTTGTGTTTATTATACCTGCGGGACTTATTATCACCGGTTTTGCCGCATATTTTATTTCCAAAGCGGCATTCAAGCCGATAACGCTGATGGCGGATACGGCTAAAAATATATCAGTGGAAAACCTTGATAAACGTCTTGAACTACCTAAAGCGAAAGATGAAGTTAGGAGACTGGGAGAGACTTTAAATGAAATGATTGAAAGAATAGACAATGCATTTAAAAGCCAAAAAAGATTTGTTGCAAATGCGTCGCATGAAATTAAAACTCCTTTAACGGTTATTCAAACGGAACTTGAAATATTAGAAAAAAAATTGAATGATTCCGACTCTCAAGAAAGTTTAAGAAATGCACTTTCGGAAATAGAAAATTTAACTGGGCTAACAAATTCACTTTTAACAATTGTAAAATTAGATGCATCTCAATCAAAGCTGAATTTAAGTCTAATAAGAATTGACGAGCTGCTGGCAGATTGTATCCAAACTCTAAATAAAGCGGCAATTAATAAGAATATACAAATAAATTTGTCAATTGATGATCCGGTAGAAATAAATGCGGATAAAGAGAAATTAAAAAGTGTTTTTTTAAATCTTATGGATAATGCGATTAAATATTCTTATTTAAATTCTCAAATAAAAATAACTATCGATAAAAGAGATAATAATATTTCTATTTGTATTGAGAATTCAGGTCCGGGAATTCCGCTATCAGATATTCCTTATATTTTTAATAGATTTTATCGATCCAATGAAATACGTGCAGAAATAAACGGCAGCGGTTTAGGCTTGGCTATAGCAAAAGAAATTATCGAGCTTCATAGGGGAAAAATAAAAGTTGAAAGTACAACAGGAGAAAAAACCACTTTCACTGTAATATTACCTGAAACATAAGTTAATTAAATCTTTCAATTTTAATTAATTCATGTCACAGATTCTTATATTTATATTACAATTCTTAATTTTTCATCTTATTTTCATCTATAAATGTTAAATTTATAAAATTTGATAATTTAGATCATTTAGTTGTAACAAAGTAAATTATTTCATGATACTTTTTCTAACCGGATTCTTGGATGCGGAGTAATAATGCTAAAAAAATTGATACTAATAATTTTTATATTAACCTTAACCACTCTAGAATATTGCCAGCAGAAAAAAGATATGCAAAACTTCTGTTCAATAACCGGAAAAGTTTTTGACAGAGGTACAAAATTACCGATTGAATATACAAACGTAATGCTTTTAAATAAATCAGATAATAAAATGGTTACCGGCACGGTAACCGATGAAAAAGGTGCTTTTAGTTTGCAGAGTATTAAGCCTGGTGATTATTATCTTAATATTCAGTTCATTGGTTATTCAACAAAAAAGATTAAAAATATTTTGCTTTCTAAATCAAAAAAGAATCTTGACCTAGGTAAAATTTATCTGCAGCCGTCAGCCATAAATATGAAGAATGTGGTTGTGGAAGGAATAAGATCGCCGATTACTTACGAGCTTGATAAAAAGGTGATAAATGTTGGCCAGATGCAGACGGCAATGTCGGGTACTGCAGCAGACGTTCTTGAAAATGTTCCTTCAGTCAGTGTTGATGTTGATGGAAATGTCAGCTTAAGAGGAAGCACAAATTTTCAAGTCCTTATAAACGGGCATCCGTCGGTTATGGATCCTCAAGATGCATTACAGCAGATTCCGGCAAGTTCTATTAAAACAATTGAATTGATTACAAATCCTTCGGCTAAATACGATGCTAGTGGTACTGCGGGTATTATAAATATTGTACTTAAGAAAAATGCAAATCTAGGTTTAAGCGGCTTGGTAGATATTATGGGAGGCTTGAACAATAAATACGGCGGCAATTTAATTTTTCAATATAAAACTCCTTTTATCGGATACAATTTGGGTCTAGATTTTAATCGACGTTTTTTTCCCGGCAAACGAACTGAAGATAAACAATTTATTATATCAGGCAACACTTCTTATCTTAACTCAAATGGGGATATGACTTGGGGGAGAACATTATCCGGAATAAGTGGAGGACTCGATTTTACTTTTAGTGACAATGATAATCTATCAATTGGCGGAAGATACGGATCAAGATCCTTTTTAAGAAATTCTATTCTGAATTATAATCAGTGGTCTAATATAGCTCCGCAGATATTTTATTACCTTGATAACACAAATCATAACCATTCAGGTTCATTTTATGATTTAAATGCTAATTATCAGCATAAATTTGCAGACGACGGAAATCAATTGACGGCTAATCTATCTTTTAGACATCGTAATAACAACGAAGCTTCCGTAAGTTACTCAACAATTACCAGCGGCCAAATAAATGGAACCAAAACAACCGAACTGGGCCCTGGAAACGAGTTAAGAGGAAATATGGATTATGTTTTACCAATAAATAAAAATGAAAAATTCTCTGCAGGTACGGAATATTTTGCTAGACTTAGGCAGGATATAAACAAGTTGTATTTCTTTGATTCGACCAGCAATACTTATAATTTTCAGCAGCCATACAGCCACACAAACGATTTCAACAGAACAAGGTTTGCTGCTTATTCAATCTTTTCGGATAAATTGGACAGCCTTGGAATGCAATTAGGTGCACGCACAGAGTATACTTACCAGCTTGTAAAATTAGCGGAAACAGGACAACAGTTTTCTCTAAACAGGTGGGACTTCTTTCCTTCAATTCATGCATCATACAGCTTTGCAGGCGGTACTCAAATTATGGCAGGATATTCCCGTCGAATTGAACGACCCGACGGCGGCGACCTTGAACCTTTTTATACCTGGTTCGATGCAACGGATGTACGAATAGGCAATCCAAATCTTCAGCCGGAATTAATAGATTCTTATGATGTCGGTTATCAAACATTTTTCGGTAAGGTATCTTTTTCAAATGATTTCTACTACCGTTTTACACATAATAAAATGGAAGACATAAATTCCGTTTATTCTGAAAACGTAACACTTCACACAAGCGCTAATGTAGGAACAGATTATTCTCTTGGGGCCGAACTTAGCATTTTATTTAACCCGGTTAAAATTTGGCAATTCAATTTAACCGGCGATGTTTATGATTATAAAATTCAGGGTAATTTATTTAATCAGTCGTTTGCAAGGGAAAGTTTGGATTGGAGTATTAAAAGCAGCAATGATTTAAGTATCACACCTTCAACGGATATTCAATTAAATACAAGGTATCATAGTCCTTCGGTTACGGCACAAGGCAAGTGGAACGGATATTTTACTGCTGATTTAGCAGTAAAACAAAATTTAATCGGTAAAAATTTATCTTTAGTTTTGCAGCTTAGAGATTTACTCCATACGGGTGGATGGGAATTCTATTCTCAAGGAACGGACTTTTATAATTACTTTCATTTTGTAAGAGAGTCGCCTCAAGTAATGCTGGATTTAAAATATAATTTCAATAATTTTAAGGAAGAAGATCAGTCAAATAGTAACGGACAAGATACCGGAAATCCGGGAGGATATTAGTTTTGGTAAAAATTTCATTTCCATTTCATATTGTACTGTTATTTTTATTTAGTATGATAATTAAAAATATATTAAGAGGTTTGAAATGAAATTTACAAAAGTATTGAGTGTAATTCCTATTTTAACAGCCATTTTACTTTGTACAACTGCTTTAAGTTTTGCACAGGATAAAAAGATTGATATGAATAAAGTTCCAGCTAAAGTACTGGCATCATTTCACAAGGCGTATCCCAAAGCACAAATAAAAGGTACAAGCATCGAGATAGAAAATGGTCATAGTTATTACGAGATTGAAAGTGTAGAGGGAACACATCATATCGATTTACTGTTAACTCAATCCGGTAAAATTACTGAAGTAGAAAAGACAATTGCCGATAGCGAAATTCCTATACCCGTAATGAAAACTCTTATAGCGAAATTCAAAGGACTTAAAATAAATAAAGCAGAAAAAGTTATAAGCGGAAAAAAAATTACCTATGAGTTATCAATTGAAAGCAATAAAAAAACTCATTATGTAACTCTTTGGCCTAACGGTAAGTTTGTAAAATCCGAATCCATGAAAGAAAATGAAAAAGGCGAGAAAGGTGAAAAGGGAGAAGGCGAAGAGAATGACAATGATAATGATTAAACTTATTCTTTTAACCTTTATTATGGGTTGGAGACTAACTTGAATTTAAAACAATTAAATTCGGCAGTCATAATGACTGTCATAATTATCATCTTAGAATCGTCAAATTTTACTGCACAAACATCCGATGATAATAAATGGACAAAAGATTTCAATGTTGATAAAAGTGATTTCGTTTCGCAAGGCAGTAATACTTTTTTTAAACTAAAACCCGGTTATCAGTTAATACTGGAAGGCGATGTAGAAAATGTAAATACAAAGGTTATTATAACCGTTATGAATGATACCAAAATAGTAGACGGAGTTGAAACAAGAATTGTTGAGGAGAAGAAATATCATAACGGGATAATAGCAGAAGTTTCGAAAAACTACTTTGCAATAGATAAAGTCAGCAACAGTGTCTTTTATTTCGGTGAGGATGTTGATATATATAAAGACAATAAAATTCTTGATCACAATGGAAGTTGGCAGGCTGGGAAGAATGGCGCTAATTACGGCTTAATGATGCCTGGAGCAACTTTGTTAGGCTCTCAATATTATCAGGAGATTGCACCTGGTACTGCTATGGATAGGGCTAGAATTATATCCGAAAATAAATCTTTAGAAACTCCTGCAGACAATTTTAGCAGCTGCCTGGAAACGGAAGAATCTTCACCCTTAGAACCGGGTGTAAAGGAGTATAAAGTTTACGCTCCTAATGTAGGACTGATTAAAGATGATAATCTATTATTAGTCAAATATGGCTGCATAAATAAAAAGAATTAAAAACAAACTTTGCTTGGTTAATATATACAATAATTAGTTTGAGGTTAATATGAAAAAATTATTTCTTTTTCTTTGTTCTTTTTTAATTTTAACTCCTTTTGTTTTGTTTTCACAAACTTCGGGATATAAAGTAACGGGCAGTATAAATATCGGCGGAATAGGCTGGTGGGATTATGCTTCGGTAGACGCGCCGATGCATAAGCTGTATATTTCACATGCAGACCGTATTCATGTAATTGATTTAAATACGAATAAAATAGTCGGCGAAATAGACGGCTTAAGAGGAGTTCACGGAGCAGTATTTGCCGATGCGCTGGGTAAGGGTTTTATAAGCAACGGAAGCAGTGATGCCGTCGAGATTTTTAGTCTAAATACATTAAAAAAGATTACCGAAATACATGTAACCGGGAAAGACCCCGATGCAATCGTTTACGATTCGTTTTCAGAAAGAGTTTTTACAATGAACGGAAGAAGCTCAAACATTACGGCAATTGATGCAAAAACAAATAAGGTTGTCGGTACTTTAAAACTAGACGGCAGACCGGAATTTGCGGTATCAAATAATAAAGG
>JBJKQE010000044.1:0-3298 GCA_046705645.1 Ignavibacteriaceae bacterium
ATTTAAAGATTATTTTGCCTGGGGATTAAACAATCTTAAAGAAATGGAACAGGACGAATTAGTTAAAGTCAGTGAGAAAAAAATTGAAGTGACTCCGATGGGTAAACTTCTCATCCGCAATATTGCAATGAACTTTGATGGTTACATTGAACGAAAAGAAGACACTGCTAAATATTCCAGAACTGTTTAAAAATTTTATCACCAAATAATTAAAGGATTAATGAATAAAAAAATTGTTGTGCTCGGCGGAGGTATTTCAGGATTAACAACTGCTTATCTTCTTCATAAAGAAGGACTTGATGTTACGGTTCTTGAAAAAAAGGATCAGGTCGGCGGTTCTATGGAAAGTGTTTTTGAAAATGGTTATTTATTCGATCGCGGGCCCAACAGCGGACTTGAAACAACACCGTTAATTGGCGAACTCGTAAAAGAACTTGGAATTGAAGATCAGCTTTGTTATGCAAATAAAGAAGGGAATAAGCGTTATATTCTTAGGAATAACCAGCTCCACCCGCTTCCTATGAGTCCCCCTGCATTTTTAAAAACAAATTTATTTTCATGGAGCGCTAAACTTCGCCTGATGGCCGAGCCATTAATTAGAAAATCAAATGACGGATATTACCAGAGCGTAGCAGAATTTGTTAAAAGAAGGCTTGGAAGAGAATTTCTCGATTATGCGATCAATCCCTTTGTTGCAGGAGTTTATGCAGGCAATCCTGAAGAATTAAGTGTTAAATCTGCATTCCCAAAACTATATGCTCTTGAAGAAAAATACGGCGGCTTAATTATCGGCACAATAAAGAGTATAAAAGAAAGAAAGAAAAGAGCTGAGAAGTCAAAGCAAAGCGCTAAAATGTTTTCGTTCATTAATGGCATGCAGACACTACCCAAAGCTTTGGCAGGATCATTAAAAGATAAAGTAATTACCGGTGCAGAAGTAACCTCAATTACAAAAAATGATTCCGGTTACTCACTAAAATACAATCATGAAGGAAGCGTAAAAGAAATTAATTGCGACGTATTGCTTTCAACTGTACCTGCATACATTGCTGCCGAAATATTTAAAGACTGGGATGAAAATCTTATAAAACATTTTTCTCAAATCTATTACCCACCGGTAGTGGTTCTATATTTAAGTTATGATAAAAATTCTATCAAGCAGCCTCTTGACGGCTTTGGCTTTTTAATCCCTGTAAAAGAAAAAAAATCTTTTCTCGGAGCAATCTGGAGCTCGGTAATATTCCCAAATAGGACGGTAAATGGTAACGCGACTTTCACTTTGTTTGTAGGCGGAGCTAGAAACCCGGAAGTCGGTAATATTGATAAAGAAATCCTGTTTAAAAAAGTATTAGATGAATTTGAAGGCTTGATGGGAATTACCGAAAAACCGGTTTATAAATCGTACCGCTACTGGCCAAAATCAATTCCTCAATACAATTTAGGTTACATAGAACACGAAAAATATTTTGAAGAATTTGAAAAGAAAAACCCCGGAATAATTCTGGGCGGAAATTTCAGAGGCGGAATATCCGTGGGAGATTGTATTAAGAATTCTGAAATTTTAAAAACTAAAATAATGTCTCTGTGACTCCGTGGTGAAAAAATATACCACAGAATCACAAAGATACAGAGGAAAGGATAAATATTATGGCTACATTTCCAATTAAAAGATTAAGAAGACTTCGTTACAACCCCCTGGTAAGAGATATGGTGCGGGAAACAGAATTATCTAAAAATGATTTTATATATCCCTTATTTGTTGTTCCAGGAGAGAAAGTAAAAAAACCTGTTAAATCAATGCCGGGTGTTTTTCAATTATCTATTGATGAAGTTGTTAAAGAATGTAAAGAAGTTGCATCACTTGGAATTCCGGCGGTTATTTTATTCGGAATACCGGAACACAAAGATGAAAGAGGTTCAGAAGCTTATGATCCAAATGGTATAGTTCAAAGAGCTATCAAAGCAATAAAAGCTGAAGTAAAAAACCTTCTGGTTATTACAGATGTCTGCATGTGTGAATACACTTCACACGGCCATTGCGGAATTCTTGACGGCGAAAATATTTTAAATGATGAAACCATTGAACTCCTCGCGCAGGAATCTTTAACACATGCTCAGGCAGGTGCTGATATAATTGCACCATCCGATATGATGGACGGCAGAATTGCTATAATAAGAAAAGTTCTTGATGAAAACGGATTCACCAAAATTCCGATTATGAGTTACGCGGCAAAATATTCTTCCGGATACTACGGACCATTTAGAGATGCAGCCGAATCGGCTCCTGCATTCGGCGACAGGCGATCGCATCAAATGGATATTGCAAACGGGGACGAAGCTCTGCGGGAAGTTGAAGCGGATATAGAAGAAGGTGCCGATATCGTTATGGTAAAACCGGCTGGACCTTATCTTGATATTATAAGAAGAGTGAAGGATAAATTCGGAATGCCGACTTGCGCTTACCAGGTTAGCGGAGAATATGCAATGATTAAAGCTGCCGGCATTAACGGATGGATTGATGAGGAAAGAGTAATGATAGAGTCTTTAATTGCAATTAAGCGAGCCGGGGCAGATATGTTTCTTACTTATTTTGCTAAAGACGCTGCAAAGTGGATAGACAAAAACAAGAAATAATTTTATTTTAAAATTAATTAGCGAACCCGGTTTCAATTCGATGCCGGGTTTATTTTTATATGAACCTAGAAATTGTACGTGAATATTGTTTAAAAAAACCTGGAGTATCTGAATCACTACCTTTTAACGAGGATTCACCTGTTTACAAAGTATTGGATAAGATCTTTCTAATTGCCAGTCTAACTCCACCCATCAGTATTAATATTAAATGCGAACCTGAAAAAGCAGTCGAACTTAGAGAACGATATAGTGCAGTGACTCCGGGATATCATATGAATAAACTTCACTGGAATACTGTATTGTTTGATAATTCAATTCCCGATAAATTAATTCTTAACTGGATTGATGATTCTTATAAACTTGTTATTGAAGGACTTTCAAAATCTAAGAGATCTATTCTTAAAAAGCTCTCCTAAATTATTAATGGCGAATTTTACACCTTTATCCCTTATTTAAGACAATAATTGGTGATGTTTCGCACAAAAGTGGTTGTTGCAAATAATAGGTGTTGTAACATTAAATGTTATTACGTATATTGGGCTTGTCACTGATTTATAATTATTTATTTGGAGGATAAAATGGAAACAAAGTCAAATGCAGCAGAAAGTACGCTTGAAAAAGCAGTGTGGAACTTAGATAAGGCTCATTCTAAATTACAATTTTC
>JBJKQE010000045.1:0-25210 GCA_046705645.1 Ignavibacteriaceae bacterium
GTGTGCATGGCTACTTGTTTAAGTAAATTACTTTATGCGGCATAATTATTAGCTAAGTTTTGTAAGGATTACTATGAAAGCTGTCATTTGTACAAAATATGGTCCGCCAGAGGTTCTTCAGATTAAAGAAGTTGAAAAACCTTTCCCCAAGTCGAACGAAGTACTCATAAAAATATTAGCTACAACAGTGCATATTGGCGATACAAAGATCCGTCGCTTTGAACCAGGTTTAGGATCGGCTAAAGATTTTTTCTTTAAACCGTTGATGCGAATTATTGTCGGATTTAACGGACCAAGAAAAAAAATACTCGGGATGGAACTCTCCGGAGAAATAGAAGCAATAGGTAAGAATGTTACACTCTTTAAAGTAGGTGATCCTGTTTTTGCATCTACCGAGTTTCGATTTGGTGCTTATGCACAGTATTGCTGCCTGCCCGAAAATGGAATTCTTACAATTAAACCCGCTAATATAATGCACGAAGAAGCTGCACCGGTTTCTAACGGTGGAATAACTGCATTGATCCACCTAAGAAGAGCAAATATCCGGAAGGGTCAGAAAGTATTAATTTATGGTGCTTCCGGCAGTGTTGGAACCTATGCGATTCAGATTGCTAAATATTTTGGTGCAGAAGTTACGGCTGTATGCAGCACCGCGAACCTGGAATTGGTAAAATCCCTTGGTGCGGATAAAGTAATTGATTACACTAAAGAAGATTTTACACAGAATGGAGAGACATACGATGTTATTTATGATGCAGTAGGGAAGATTGAAAATTCAAAAAGGAAAAAATCTCTTTCTAAATCTGGTCGTTATCTCAATGTTCTTGCTGCGAAAGGCAACATCAAGTTAAAGGTCGAAGACCTTTACTCGCTAAAAGATCTCTGTGAAACTGGAAAACTAAAAACAGTGATAGATCGAAAATACCCGATGGAAGAAATTGTGGAAGCTCATAGATATGTTGACAAAGGACATAAAAAAGGAAATGTAGTAATAACTATTACGCATAATGGGAAAACTTAATCCGTTTTTCAAGTTGTCAGCTTTAAGCAGTCCGGCATTTTTGTAATTATATAGCTGTATTATAAAACTTAGTTTCTTTTTTAAAATTGTGGACAACAATGAATTAATAAATAAATTATTAGCATTGGTTAATTACAGCATATCTGCTATTGGAAGAGGCTTAAGGAAAACTCCGTTACACACAAAATAAAAATGTATTGGTTATATAATGAATATTAAGATAATAATTATAATTATGATAGCTTATTTATACGGTTTATTTGAATTATATATTGGTTACCAACAAAAGAAAAAATTAAAAATAATTAACACGGGAGATAAAGGTAGTTTATGGTTCCTTTTGTTTTCAATTACCATCGGATATTTACTTTCATTTTCTTTTTCAATAACAAAAATTGGACGAATTTATTATTGGGATCTATTATTTGTTATAGGATTATTCATCATTGTTATAGGATTAATAATTAGGACTATTTCTATTAGATTACTCAAGCAATATTTTACATATTCAGTAACCAAAGTTGAAAACCAAGAATTAATTGAAAAAGGATTTTATAAAGTCATAAGACATCCCGGTTATTTAGGACAAATATTAATATTTATAGGTATTTCAATTACTTTATCAAATTGGATATCCTTTATTGCAATGTTATTTACAATTTTAATTGGTTATCTATATAGGATTAAAGTCGAAGAAAAATTTATGATTGAACAGTTTGGTGATAAGTATTATTATTATCAGAGGAGAACAAAAAAACTATTACCGAAGATCTATTAGCATAGTGTGTGCCTAACTGATAAATCAGTCCGTTCACTCAGCTCGGTTTGGCATTAGTTGTAAAAATAAAGTTTGAAAGTTCAGTTTGTCGTTTAGCTGAAGGGAACGAGTTCCATAAAGGTGAGTAACAGTTTTTATCGGAGGAAAATTAAAAACTGCTTTTTGTAAAATTGCCATTCCTTTTTTATTAAAAATCTTGTTTTAGCCGGCGCTCTGTACTCAATTTTATAAGGTAAAATAAATCAATTTAAGCAGGTGGTGTTGCACACACTCAGCATTTTAGAGATTATAAAAGTAGATTGTCTTAATAAGGATTGTAATACCGGGTTGCACCTAAGTCCTTTGAACATTAGATGACTAATTAATAAATAAGGAGGGATTATGAGCTACAAAAATATTGCAGTCTTAACTTCAATAATTGCGTTTCTTCTTGGAATCGGGTATTTATTTTTTGGTTCAATTGTAATTAGCCGCTGGGCAATTGAGCCGACGAATGATGTTTTATTATTCGGCAGAAGAATGGGAAGCTTTTATCTAGGCTTATCAATTATTTTTTTCCTCTCCAGATCTTTGACTTTGTCAACAGCTCGAAAAGCTTTAAGTATTGGTGCAGTTGTAACATTATCTCTTTTGGCTTTACTAGGTATCTTCGAGTATACTTCTGGTAATGTCGGTTCCGGTATTTTAGTAAGTATTATCATTGAGGCTCTTCTCGCTATCGGGTACATCATAGTATTTTTTAATGATAAAAAAACATCTATTAAAAGACCTTTATAAAATTTTAGTTCTTAATAATGAATTACCCTGCTGCAAGCATTTAATATTATTGCTTTGCGGCTGGAAGACAATATGAATCTTGCTCTTTGGTTCCTAAGCAAATAAGGCCGAATTTAAGCCATTTAATTACTTTTAAAGGAGGATAATATGAAAAAGATTCTCTTTATTATGCTAATCTTGTTTTTCTATGTCGGATTTTCAAAGGAAAACCCTGCACAAATGACATCTCAAAAGCAGGAAGCTGCGAAGAAGGAAATTACAGAGGTTGTTAAAGTAATTTTCCAAAGCCTTGAAAAAATGGATGTTGAAGCTCTATTCAAATCTTATTCGAATTCACCTGACTTCATCCTTTTTACAACAACAAGTATGATGGTAAATTATCAGCGGGCTAAAATGGAACATGCAGAGTGGTTTAAGACTCTTTCCTCTCTTAAAGTCACCAATATCAAAGACGACTTTAGATTCATGACAGACAGTAAGGTAATCTGTGCTTGGCTCGGAAAATTCGAGATAGTACTCAAAACAGGCGAACGGCTAATGATTGACAAGTTTGGAATCACGTTTATTTTTAGTAAGATTAACAATCAATGGAAGGTTATTTACCAACAATCATGTTCATCGCCGCCGGTTCAGGAGGAGCAAGAGAAGTAGCAAATAGGCATGGAAGTAAAAAGTAGTTGTGCATTGAATTTAATTTTTATTTCAATTTTGCACAAGAACCTGCTAAAATTTTTATAAATTAGATATGATTAGTTCATTGAAAACCCCGGTATTTACCGGGGGGATTTTTTTATTAATTCTGTATAGAATTTTTATATTTTTATCAAAATGAAAAGTTTCTTATTATGGTGTTATTAACATATAACCGGATTTTTCAAAATCCACAACTGCTCCTATCCCTGTAACAACCCTTCGGGTGAAAGCGAAAATATCATCAATTTTATAACCCTTCTTTTCAATTGCTACATTACAGCCATAAATTTTTACTCCGTTCTTTTGCAGTTCTTCAATTATATTTTTGCTGGGATTACCATCAGAATGAGATGTTTTTACTTTTTTATTATAGGCCTCATCATTCAAAAGAAACTGCACTCCTTCTGCCCTAAAAACTATCAGTATTTCAAAATCTTTTCCTGACTTCATACCTAATTTTTTATATTGATCATAAAGATTATGAATCGCTAATACCTGCGCGCTTATTCCGTTTGGCATGACGGCAACTGAATTTACCTGAGCCACTATCTTAAGTCCTGTATGGTTCTTAATATTCAGCGGAGTTTTTTCGCTTTCATTTGTCTGTGCATACATTGCTGTGCTTGTTATAAGCAAAAACATTATTGATAGATAATAAACCGCCGATGATAAGATTATTTTTGCTTTCATTTGATTACTCCTTTTAAATATATTTAATTAAATTTTTCAATTACTGTTTTATTAAGGCTGTATTTGAACGTACCCATCCTGCACGAGCTGAATTACCCTGGCGACAGCACCTCCGTTTACTTTTACATCGGGCAAAAGATTTTCGTTGCTCCAGTTGTTCGCTTTCATAGATACTGCACATTCTTCTATTTGAATTTTTTGTTTTATCAGTTCTACGATTAATCCTTTGTAAGGATTGCCTGTCGTTACATGACGAAAAGCGTTATAGGCTTTATCGTTTAATGTCATATATGCTGCATCTCCGTGGAATATTCCGATTATTTTACCTTGTGTACCCATTTGTTTATATCTTTCTGCCAGAAGGTGCATATACTTGATACCGACAGGCACATCACCGGAAAAAGATAAGTGCCCCATATTAAAGACAACATTAGCTTTCTTTAGCACTACCGGTATGTCTATATGTATTGATGATTCCGATTTGACAATTGTCTTTTGTCTTCCAGATGCTAAAAGATCCATTCCCCAAATGGTCAAAACAATAATTAAACCGTAAAAGATTTTTGATATTGTTTGTCTTCTCATAATTTTCTCCTTTATAATTTATGATTTGTTTAGAATCTGAATAGTAATCCGTATGCTTTGTTTAATAATTCTTAACCCGCAATAAGAATTATGTTAATTTTTCTGCAATTGGCTGATTTAAAACTTTATTGTTTCTATATGAGCTGAAGAATCATTTTTATTTCATAATAAATTTGGAAATTCAGATTTTTTCCTAAGCGAAAACCGATCTTCCTACGATAAGGCTGCTCTTTAAATTTTCTTCCATATTTAAAAATACTTTATCCGGTTCGGCGCCAAGCGCATCCAATGTCTTACTGAAAAAACACCGGGCAGTAGCAACTATAACTATTTCAAAAATCTCTTCTTCATTCAGCCCCAGGTTCTTTAGCTCTTCAATATCATTCTGATTTACAGAAGTTGCATCTATGACTATTTTTTCTGCGAACTTCATAATTGATTTATCCGTAGCAGACAGCAAAATACTGTCTTGATTCTTTATAATCTCATTTAATTCATCTGTGCTGTAATAATTACTTATTAAAACAGTTCCATGTGCCAACGAACAATATGAGCTTTTTAACTTCCTTGCGGCTGCCAGTGTTACAAGCTCGTATCGTCGTCTGTCCATATTTTCATTTATACTTTTGATTAAATTCCGCCATGCAAACATTACTTTTGGTTTGTAACAAAATATTCTTGCAAAATTAGGCAGGTAACCTCTTGTTTGAATCTCGCTTTTATACATCTCTTTTAAATCACCTGTGGCTTCGGATTCCGGTATTGTTTTAATAAAAGGCATTGCATATCTCCTTCTAATTATACTTAATAAAGAATATTTATCTATAACGGAAAAAGTTTGGATAGAATTTGAGGAATTTTGAGTTACTAATAATTTAATTTACTTCTGCTTCATTTCAAATAATATTATAAAGTATTGGTGACAAAACATATTTTCAAACCTCTTTTTGTGTCCTAAGGCAATTTTTTAATATTATTTTTAGTCAAAAAAATTCATTGAATGAATCATACAAAAAACCCATAAATCGAACTCTGCCTGTGGGGATTTTTTATTTTATTTCTTTTTATATCCCCGCAACACAAAGACAAGAGGTTTCAAATTCGCAGACGTCCCGGAACTAAACATCATTACAAACTTTAACAAAATAATTTTGTTTGATAAAAAATTTTCAATATATGGTTTTCTATTCGGAGTTGAAGTGAACATTTAACCGGAGTTTAAACTTTTAATCTTAAGGGGTAAAATAAATCTGATACAATATGATGGGGGCGCTAAATGTAAAGATGCTAAGATTTGCTTTGAAACTTTTTTAGCATTTAAACAAAAATATCCCTACACTAATCAAAGTATAATTTGATAAGATATTAAAAGGCAGGGAAATGTTAGCTACAATAAGACGCTTACGGGGAAATGCCCGGAGGAATAATATAGATTGTTATTTGTGAGAAATAAAAATATAATCACCAATTAAAGATTACTTTTTACTTCTCGCTATTAACCTATGGAACTGAGAAGGCGAAGCTGTAAAAAAAAACAATCAAAGAGTAAGAGGTTGGAAAGAAAAGTTTGGGAATTAAGCTGCAGAACAACAGAGTAATTGGGATTATCAGACAGGATTTTAAAGCAGAAATAGACTCAAAAATGTTTCTGATATAAGAAACTTTTTATTACTGGAATCAGAAAGTTTTAAAAAATGTTTGTGATAATAGAAACAAATAACTTAAGTTAGAAATAAAATATAGGGCGCCTGCGGCGTCTAATTAATAAGTTAGGTGCAAAAAATAATAATTAAATGATTAATACAAAATCAAAGGATCTTATAATATGTGGAATCTAAAAACATTTATGGTTTATATAATATTGTTTGTTTCAGTTGGTATGCTTTCCGCTCAAACATTAAACCTTCAAAATATTCCAAATGATAAAATGCAATTTGGTATTAGTTACAATAAAGCATTTTATTCAAGCGATTACTCCGATTACAATATGTCAACGTTATCTGGCGTATACCAGTTATACGCAAATATCCCAATTAGCTCAAAATTAAATATAATTGGAGACATACCTTACGTAATTACAAATTATGAAATAAATTTTGTCGGTTTTGGTCAAAGTTTTTCAGAAAATGGAATTGGGAACATATTTATTGGATTGCAAACTAATTCTAAATTAGTAAATAATAAAAAGTCCATATTCACATTTGGTCTATACTTACCAACTTGTTCTGAAAATGGAACCGTATGGGGATTATTAGCCGATGATTATTACTTCCCAAAATATTATCCCAATTTATTTAGTATATATTTTAATTATGCTTATCATAAGATTAATACCCAAGGATTCAATTATGGATTAGAATTAGGGCCAGATTTATCAATTCCGACTAAAAGTAATTATAATAAGACAGAATTGTACATTCATTATGGAGTAATTGGAGGGTATCAGGTAAACAAATTGCTTTTTAGTTTGGAATTCTTAGGTAACGGAATAATAACTGAGCAAGTAAATAACTTTGGAGATCGATTTATAAATATGGTTAATATTGGTGCTCAATGGAAAGGAACCACAATAGCTCCCAAGATTTTTTATAAAATATATTTAAGAGACGAGATAAGGCACACCGTTGATGGTGTATTAGGTATAGGCGCAACAGTATCAATAGATTGAGTAATTAAAATTAAATTCTAGTAAATAACATCTTTAATAAGTAAAAAGTCAATAGTATAATATAGTCCAATGACAAATATAATTTGTAAAAAAAATAGTTCTTTGAATTACTAATCTTCTGTATATACAACAAACAATGCCATCAATATCTATTTGGCCGCAGCATGGCAACCAAACCTCTTTAGGGTCTTACAGACAGATAAACTGAAAGCTGTTCCGAAAACACGGTACTATACCAGATATTTAATAGGCATACGCGTAGTTGCCCAATCAAGCGCAGCGATTATGCATGGTGGCTAATCAGTTAGGCGTAGGTGTTTACTACGCGTGGCCATTGTAAAGATTTCAGATGTTGAAGTTCTTGCCCTCTGAATTTGTTGTTAAAAACAGTTTTGTTATTTAATACATGATAAACAATCGCGGCAATTTTTTTAGCGATAATTGTCTTAGAAATTCGCTTATTTTTCTTTTTCATCAGAGAGTTGTGATATTTACGAATAACCGGGTAATACTGCACAGCTTGAATGGCAGCATCACAGAAAGCTATTTTGAGATATTTATTCCCGTCCTTAGAGGATCTTTGCTTTGATTTCTTTGCAGAGTTACGAGCAGAAGGAGTTAATCTGCAGTAAGAAAAGAAATTCTTGACATCCGGGAAACGGTTAATGTCATCAACTTCCAGAAGAATAGTAAAAGCATTCATCTTACCAATACCGGGAATCCAGAGCAGTCGTTGGATGTCATCGTCGGGAATAAGGAAAGGATAAAATTGCTTTTCAAGGTCAAGTATTTGGTCATTAAGTAAAGCTTCAACATCAGTTAGCTGCTCATACTGAAATTTAGGAATACCGTTTAGTTCAGTCGGAGAATCAAAATTATATTTTGCAAGAAGAAGGTGCATAGAATTAGTAACGGAAGTATGTCGCTGTACAATTTTAAGTCTAGCTCTCAGAGCATCTCTGTGTAAACGTTTTTCATTTTAAATTTTATAAACGACATGAATGTAGTCCAATCGAAGAAGTTGAGCAAGTGTATGGGAATCGACTTTATCTGTTTTGACTTTTGCATAAACAATAGCTTTAACATACTTGGCATGAGCCAGTACCAGGTCATGGTAGATTCAACAGTGGTTTCGTGTTCTCCCGGGACAGAATTGAAATACTGCACAAAGTTGTGAGCTACGTTTTTAATGTTTTCCTGTATAACGTTAATTCCGGAAGAATCGACAGTGGTTAAGTAAGAAGCAAATTTGTGAAGATCTACGCCGGTGTAATACATTTGATACCTCCAAAGTTTAAGTTGATAGATAACTCAACATAAATTAACTTTTTACTTATTGGAAATATCAAGCGCGTTAACCCGACCGACCGTCTTGGCTCGGCTTATTAAATATTAAGAATACAAAAATTAGGAAATAATATATAAAATAAGTTTATGTATATTAAGACCAAGCCGAGACAGGCAAACTCGCACTCGGCGTTTTGGAAATTTTCGAGTTAGTCATTCTGTTTCGGCGATCTTGATTAACGTTGTAGTAAAAAAATAATTAACTAGCCTCCGGTGCGTATGGAAATGAAAGTTACGCACCTTCGGCTTAATCATCGCCTTGGTTTTTTCATTACTGTCCGTTGTTTCCGTCTTGGTCTTTCAGACCACTCCGGATAAAATGGGCAACGGGTTATACGCAAGGCTCTAGGTGCTATAAAATAAAACTTATTATTATAATGATAATCTTATGTTTACTTTCAAAAAATTGAAGGGTTCTTAACTTTCAAATTTCCTTATTGAAAGGTAATTTTATTTTGCTGACTAATAAGTTAAAATAAAATATAAAATGTTAATATAAATTCGCAAATTGTACTATGAACAATGACGTTAATTGGTGGAGAGTTTTAATTGTTTAAAAAGGAATTTTTCAAAATATCAATAGCTTTATCCATTTCCTGGAAGTTTAAGGAAGCAAATCCAAACCTGGCAGAATTATAATTTACATTAGAAGTATTATATTCTTTCCCATTACTCATTATAAGATCATATTCTAATGCCCGTTCAGCCACAGATTTAATATCCGCCGTATTAAATTTAACCCAAACCGACATACCCCCATCCGGGATCTTAAATGAAATATTTTTCCCTAATTTAGCCAAAAGGTTATTACAAAAGTAATCTCTTCTTTCTCTGTAAAGCTTCACTGTTTTTCTAATGTATCCGGCAATAGTACCGTTTCTAAATAATTCTGCAATTGCGATTTCCATTAAACTATCACCCTGCCAATCAACTGCTCTTCTTAGATTCGATACTGCTGTTATAAAATTTTCCGGAGCGATAATAAAACCTACCCTTACAGCCGGGACAAAAGTCTTTGTTAAAGTACCTATATATATAACGCTCCCATGATGATCAATACTTGCCATCGGAAGTATGGGGCTGCTGCTATAATGGAAATCATAATCATAGTCATCTTCAATAATTGCAAACTTATATTTTGCCGCTAATTCTAGAAGTTTTATCCGTCTATCCGGCGATAATGTAACCGTAGTAGGATAATGATGATGAGGAATTACATAGATGAATTTATTATTTTTCTTTTTACAGAATTTCTCAACATAGTCTAACTTTATTCCATGTTCATCAACCGGGACTCTAATTATATTCGCACCCATTTGTTCAAATGTTAAATTAGCAATAAAGTATCCCGGTTCACCTACAATAACGCTGTCTCCCCGCCTAATTAATAATTTAGAAGATAAGTAGATGCCCATCTGTGCACCTTTTGTAATAAGAATATTTTTTTTTGTAATATTAAATCCCCTGGTATCGCATAAAAATTCAACTAAAGTATTAATGAGGTGTTCGGAACCTTGTGCGCTGCCGTAACCGAAATATTTTTTAAAAACGCTAATCTTTGAAAGACTTCTATATTCCTGCATCAATGTATCAATCGGAGCCATACGAATATCCGGAAGACCATCATCTATAACTAATTTTTTCGGATCATAGGAACCGGATAATGGAAATTGAACTATATTCCTTTCAGGTATCGGGTAGACGGTTTTTTCCGGATATTTTATAATTTTTTTAAATGAAGAAGTTTTTACCGGGTTTATTTCCGGTATATCCTTTACTACGAAAGTTCCTTTGCGCGGAATAATTTCCAACCATCCTTGTGCAACTAGCTCATCTAAAGCATTTTGTAATGTGTTGCGATGGACATTTAACATTGCAGCCAATTTCCGTGAACCGGGTAATTTTAATCCTCTCCTTAAATACCCTCTTCGAATATTTGTTATCAAAGCATTCATTATCTGTGAATATAGAGGAGAATTAGATTTGTAATCGATCGGAATCAATTCGTTAAATGAATTCATCTGGTACACCTATAATGTTTATTATGGTATATGCTTGTATACCAGCAAATATATAGTTTTCATATGTGAAAGCATAATTAATTTTGGAGGGAATAAAACGATGAAGAAATATCATGAAGTTGCAGTTCTGTTATTAAGGTTTGCGATGGCTTTTACTTTCTTAATAATAGTTTCTGGAAGATTCGGTTTATTGGAAAAATATTCGGCAAACTGGGATAGATTCTTAGCGTATACAGCGGAGGTAAATTCATTTGCACCAAAAAGTATTATACCATTTCTAGCAGTATCCGCAACGGAACTTGAAATTATTTTTGCAGCTCTGTTATTGCTTGGATATAAAACGAAGTGGGCCGCTCTCGGTTCTGCAATATTAACATTAACCTATGCACTTGCTATGTGGTATTCTTTTGGTATTAAAGAACCCATGGATTATAGTGTATTTGTAGACTCTGCAGCATGTTTTCTTCTATTTACATTCCCGTATTACCGGTGGAGCCTCGATGAGAAAATTTCAATATTAAAAACAAATAAGAAAGAAGGAGTGCAATTATGAAAGCCAGAATAAGTCTCAACAATTCCGAACCCAAAATATATAAAGTGATGGGGCAAGCCGACGAACTTGTTGATTCATTCGAAATAGACCAAAAACTTAAGGAGTTGGTTAAGTTAAGAGCATCTCAAATTAATGGCTGCGGTTATTGTGTTAACTATCATTCAAAAGAAGCAAAGAAATTTGGAGAATCAGAGCAAAGACTATTTGCAGTCAGTGCCTGGTGGGAAACACCTTTTTATTCTGAAAATGAACGAGCAATTTTGAAATTTACGGAAGAAGTGACAAACATTTCAAAAGGCGGGGTTACCGATGAAACATTTAACAAAGTTTTAAAAATACTTGGCGAACAAAAAACTGCTCAATTGCTCTTTCTAATTGTTACGACAAACAGTTGGAACCGGTTAGCAATATCAACTCACATGGTAGCTGAGGAAGAATAAATGGATAATGAAATAAAAGTTTTTGATCCGGTTAAAACGGATACCGATAATTTGTTGCTTAAAATTTCGTGCCTTGAAAACAATTCCAGAAAATTAGAACTTGATTCTATTAACAGATTTGAAATTTCAAATAAAACCAATGATTATATAAACAATTTTATAGAGCAGCTTCCTTCTGAAAAAGCTTATAAAGTAAGAGAAATTGAAAAGTTAAAATCGATCAAAATCGGGGATGAAGGAAAATCATTTGAAAAGCTTTTAGATATCTTGCGGGATGAAGTTGACCAAGCCGGAATTAATTCTGCATCCGGGAAACATTTTGGTTATATACCAGGCGGAGGTATCTGGTCAAGCGCGGTTGCCGATATGCTTGCTGCCGCGACTAATCGTTATGCCGGAATATATTATTCAAGCCCAGGGGCAGTTACGATTGAAAACCAGCTAATAAGATGGTTATGTTCAATTGTCGGTTATCCGAACGATGCTCATGGAAATCTTACCTCCGGCGGTTCAATTGCCAATCTAATTGCTATAAAAACGGCGAGGGACGTTCATAAAATTAACTCAACAAATATTAGGAAAACCGTAGTATATCTTACGGAACATACACATCATTGCAATTACAAAGCATTGAATATTTTGGGTCTCGACGAAGCCGCTATAAGAAAGGTTCCGATGAATAATAAATTCCAGATGGACGCCATGGCTTTGGAGGAAATAGTTGAAGCTGACATACAGAAAGGATTAAAACCATTTCTTGTGATTTCGACGGCGGGCACTACGGATACAGGCGCAATCGATCCATTAGATTTGATAGCGGATATTTGCGAAAAAAATAAAATCTGGCTTCATATTGATGCAGCATACGGAGGGTTCTTTATACTCGTGGACGAATTAAAAGAAAAATTCAAAGGAATTGAACGGTCTGATTCTATTGTAATGGATCCGCACAAAAGTCTCTTCATACCCTATGGTTCTGGCACAGTTCTCATAAAAAATGGCAAGTATTTGCTGGCATCGAATTCTCATCAAGCATCTTATATGCAGGATGCTTACGGTTTTGATGAAATAAGTCCTTCGGACAGTAGCCCGGAATTGTCAAGACATTTCAGGGGATTACGAATGTGGATACCGTTGCATTTGCACGGAATTAGTACGTTTAGAGATAATCTGTATGAAAAATTTCTTTTATGCAGGTATTTTTATAATAAAATTAAAGAAATGGGATTTGAAACGGGACCGAGCCCGGATTTATCAATTGTTTGCTTTAGGTTCCCGTCAAAAGATAGGGAACAATTTAACAAAGGATTAATTGAAGCTCTCCGCGATGATGGAAGATGTTTCTTCTCTTCAACTCTTATTAAGGGGGAATTCTGGATTCGCTGTGCTGTACTTAGTTTTAGATCGCATTTGTCCGAAATAAATACTGCCTTAACTATGATCAGCGAAAAGTTAAATGAAATTAATTAGTTAATTAAAAAATTTCTGAAGGAGTATTATATATGATTATTAGACGCCTCGAAGCATCGGTTCAATTAATTACACAACCGCAGCATGCCAAATTAGCCGCGTATATTATTGGTAATTGGTGTCCCGATCACTTTCCATCATCTTCGCGTAAGGTATCGATTTTGCACGCTATTGAGAAACACGATGAAGGATGGATGGAAATTGATGAAACACCTGTTGTTGATGAGACGACTGGAGAGTTAGTTGATTTTATAAATGTTTCGGATGAATTAAAACGCTACACATCGATGCACGGCATCGAGTTGCTGGCATCCGATCCTTACGCTGCTGCGCTTGCGGCACAGCACCGGCTGAATGTCTATCGACGATATGCTGACAAGACTGATTGGAAATCATTCTTTACTGATGTGACTAAAGTCCGGGATGCATACCTACGCGAATCCGGATCAGTGTCTCTTGAAGAGCTTCTTCATGACTATAATTTCTTACGCGCCGGCGATCTTGCCTCATTGACATTCTGCAATAATTGGCCCAAAACTGATTCTGATGGTTGCGGTTATTCCATGCACCTTGAGGGAAAGTCTCTAATTATAACTCCTGATCCCTATAAAGGGAAGAAAATTGATATCGAGGTTGAAATGCGAGAGTTCGGTTATCAAAAGTTTGAATCTGCAGAAAATGCCCGGCAAGTAATTGCATCTGCTACGATTGTCAAACTAAAAGGAGAAGTAAGTGGTGCTGTATCCTAAGAATGATAGTTTATTTATTATTGGAGTTGTGGAATATAGATCTGAAAAAGTAGTATTTTAAAGAGATTGCATAAAGAGGGGTAAAATAATAATGGATTTATTAAAAGCTGATCCAATTATTGCTGTAAAAATGTATCGGAAAGTTCAAAATGGAATCAACAATTATTTCAATGTAATAGTAGTTATGGGGTAATAGATTTAGAATCTTGACAGATAATAATGATAATTTAATTTTATGTTTTTATCAAATGAGAATGGAAGGTTGCTGCAATAAAGAAAATGATCTTGAACGAATAGCCTGCACTTCATTATTATAATTTAGCTTATAATAATTACTTTAATTTTTGAATTTATTATTTAAATATTTTTCCGATTTGGTTTTCTTTCCCCATTTTGCGTATAGATTTACTAAAGTATTTATAATCTTTTCTTTAGTCTTTGCATCAAATTCTTTTATATCTTTTATCTTATTATAATTATCCAGCAATATTTTTTCGGCTTCCGAATATTTTCTTTGTCCGATTAAGGATATACCCATATCGGTTTGTGTAGATATAACCAGCCAGTTTTTATCGTCATAAATTTTTTTTCTTATTTGAAGCGACTTTACAAGGTTGGAGTATGCAATCGAATATTTTCCCTCGGCATTTTGAACTTTTCCAAGCCATGCATATCCATTTCCGAAATAATAATGGTCGCTATTCAGTTTTCCTGTCCATGTATTTATCGCTTCATTTATTAATAGCTCTGCTTTACTATAATTTTTAAGATAATAATAAGTACTGCCGACGTTAAGCTTATTAACCGCAACGTCAGGATGATCTTCTCCTAGAATTCTTTTTCTTATGTTATATGCGCATGTAAACAAACTCTCTGCAGAATTATAATTTCCTTTTTCCCGGTATACATAGGCTAAGTTGTTCAGATTATTAGCCAGATCAACACTTGTATCTCCGAATAATTTGGTATCAATTTTAATTGCTTCATTATAATATAATTCAGCCGAGTCAAGGCTGTATAAATCGTCATAAGTAATTGCTAAATTGTTTAAAGTAGTTGCAACTTCCCTGCTTTCTTTGCCGTAAATATTTAAAGAAATTCCAAGAGATTCTTCGAAAGTCTTCTTTGCTCCGTTAAGATCGTATAAATCTATTTGTAAAGTTCCGTAATCGTTTAAAGCCTCTTCTAATTTTTTTTTGTCATTTAGATGTCTTAACAGCTTTATGGATTTTTCATATAAATATTTAGCCGTATCAAGGTTTCCTTTATAATCATAAGCCATGGCTAAATAATTATAGCTGATAGCGGTTTCTTTATTATTTTCACCGAACAAAGAATCCCTTAATTGAAGCGATCTTCCCAGCTGATAAATAGCGTCATCGTACATTCCTAAACTTTCATACGTCTGGCCGATTGTGGATCTAACCTCTGCTTCTACCTGCGGCTGCCCTTTTAATTCCGTGTTTATTTTTTTTGAAGCTTCTTTTAGTACGTCAGTTAATTTTAAATCTTTACCTGCAATTAAAGGATCGGATGAAAAGAGCATTTCGTTTAGGAAATTATTAATCTGATCAGATTTTGCGGCTGAAATGTTGGCTTTATCCCTTTCTTTTGCCGCAATGTTTGCCTGGTAAATTATTACAATTCCGCTGGAAATTAATAAGAAAATTATCATTAATGTTACGGATACGCCTATCTTATGCCTCTTTATAAATTTATTCGCGCGGTAAAACATAGAATCTGTATTAGCGGTTACTGGCCTGCCTTCCATATATCTATTTATGTCTTCGGAAAAATGCTGAACGGAAATGTATCTTCTAGCCGGGTCCTTTCTCAATGCCATCAGAATAATATTATCAATATCTCCTGATAATCTTTTTTTTAGTCTGTCTACACTGCTGTTTCGGAGATTGCTTATTTCTTCCGGTGATGTTCCGTTTATTTCTCCGTCATCTGTTAAGATTATTTTTTGTTTTGTAATTATATTACTTGGTTTCTCAGGATTAGCAGTGGTTATTATTTTTTCAACTTCATAAGGAAATTTATTTTTAAAATTATACGGCAGGTGGCCTGTTAATAGTTCGTATAATAAAATTCCCAGAGAATAGATATCGCTAGCTGTAGTTATTTTGCTACCGGCAACCTGTTCGGGACTCGCATATTCAACCGTCATCAGCCTGGAACCTGCTCTGGTTAACGCTGTTGTATTTGTGTTTTGTTCGTTTCCCAATAATTTTGCAATTCCAAAATCCAGCAGTTTAGGTTCTCCTTTTGGGGTAATAAGAATGTTGCTCGGTTTTATATCCCGGTGTACTATTAAATTCTGGTGGGCATAGTTAACAGCCGAACAAACCTGAATAAAAAGTTTAAGCCGCTGGTCTACGGAAAATTTATTTTGATCGCAATATTCCGTAATAGGAATTCCTTCAATATATTCCATTACAAAAAAGGGAAGGTCATCATCTGTTGTTCCGCCGTCAATTATTTTTGCAATAAAAGAATGATCCAGTCCTGCCAAAGTCTGCTGTTCGACTTTAAATCGTCTAACAATTTCTTCCGTGTCCATTCCCTTCTTAATAAATTTAATTGCGACACGCCGGCTGAATTGATTATCGATACGAACAGCCGAATAAACCACTGCCATCCCGCCTTCGCCGACTCTTTTTTCGACTTTGTACTTTCCTATTATCTTCCCGTCAAATGAAGCCGGCGAATATTGACCCTCCGCCATCTCATCAGCTTGTAAGGGTGAAACCTCCCAAATTTTTTCTGCTTTTTTTGCCGCCTCGATTAAAGCTTCAATTTCTTTTTTTAATTCAGGATTATCTTTACATTTTTCATTTAGAAAAGCATTCCTTTCCTCCGGCGAAAGCTCGAAAACTTCTCTATATAAAAATTTTATTTTATCCCAATCCTGCATTACAGCCTAAAGCTAATTATTATTTTCAATTTCTTTATAAAGCCAGGCTTTTGCCAGACTCCAGTCCCTCTTAACTGTATTTGGGGAAACGGAAAGTATCTCGGCAGTTTCTGCAATCGTCATTCCGGTAAAATATCTTAATTCTACAATCGTACTTAATCTTTTATCGAATAAATTCAGTTTGATAAGAGCGTCGTTGAGAGTTAAAATTTCCTCGCTAAATTCTGAACCTATATAAGCGGCTTTTTCTAGAGATATGATGGTTTGACCTTCTCCTCTTCTTGCGGCATTTCTTTTTCTTGCATTATCGACCAAAATTTGTCTCATTACGTTTGCAACTGCGCTGAAGAAATCTCTCCTGCTTTCCAGGGTCAATTCCTTTTGTCCGATTAGCTTTAAATATGCTTCGTGTACAAGTTCCGTAGTTTGAATAGTTCTTTTCTTATGCTCGCTGCTTAAATACTTCGAAGCTATTTTTTTTATCTGTTTATAAACAAGAGGCAGCAGTTTATTTAATGCTTCTTTGTCTCCGTTGCTTAATTCGTACAGAAGCTGTGTAACCTGATATTGGGGTCCATAATCCATTCGATTTATTCCCAGTTTATATTCGAATTTCCCAAAGACAATTTTGACTCAAATTAAAAAAAAGATTCTAATTACAGAATTTTTCTAATTGTTTAAAATATTCTGAAAAACAATGGGCCAAAGTTTAAAATTATTACGCATATAGAATTAGTAAAGAAAGAATCCCGTGCAGTTTCAATATAATAATTTAATGATAAAAAATAATCGATATAAATCTTTATAAATCATAAAAAACACAGAAACTGTTCTAATAATAAGAAATAAATTGCTGAAAATCACATTATAAAAGGCAGCGGTACTTTTTAAAAATAATCGGAAGCAATAAATGTTAAGTGAAATTTTAGATTCTTGATCAAACCGAATGTTCTCAATAAGCAGAATTAACAACGCTTTTATTTTTATTCAAAAAATTCTAATTCAATTAAAAATAAAATCGCAACAGAAAATTTTCAATAATAAAAGAAAGAAAAGATAATTAATAAGATAATACACTTTGGAGGCGATTATGAAAAACATTGTTGGACTAATTTTAATTATTGTATCATTATTTTATTGTTCAGTTAATGCACAATGGACTCAAACAAACGGTCCTTTCGGAGGTAGTATTTTTACCTTTGCAAAAAAAGGCTTGGAAGTATTTGCAGGCGGTTATGTCGGCGGTGTCTTCCGTTCATTGGATAACGGTAAAACATGGACTCAAGTTACCGACGGACTTACAAATACAAATGTATATTCTCTTGCAGTCAGCGGCAATAACCTATATGCCGGGACCGACGGCAGTGGAATATTTCTTTCTACAAATGATGGAGTATCATGGGCTCCTACCGGTATAACACAACGCACCGTTTATGCTCTCGCTGTGAATGGAACTAAAGTCTACGCTGGTTTATACGGGATTGGTGTATTTGTTTCAGCTGATACAGGGAAAACATGGACAAGTATAGGGTTAGGAGGCGAATTTCCTAATACCTTAACCTTTGTCGACACTGTCCTTTATGCGGGTTTAGATGGTGATGGAATATATCGTACTTCAAACGGAGGCGCAAATTGGACTCAAATTAATTCAGGCTTAACTAATACTTATGTAACTTCATTCCTTTCAAATGGAAACATTCTTTATGCCGGTACATTCGGCGGAGGAGTTTTTTCTTCAACCAACAATGGAACAACTTGGAATGCGGTCTCATCCGGAATGGATTTTCTTAATGTGAACGAGCTTGCACTTGATGGTCCAAATCTTATTGCGGCAACGGATGGCGGCGGAATCTATATCTCAGCAAATAACGGAACATCATGGACGCAATCGAATACCGGAATACCAAATGTTTTCGATCGTGCTGTTATTACAAGTGGAAATACGGTCTTAGTTGGCAACGACGGCGGGGGTGTATTTACTTCAACAGACAATGGAGTGAGCTGGGGTGGAAATAGCACAGGAATGAAAGGAACTTTTTTACTTTCTTTTGTTTCGAAAGGCTCAGATCTTTTTGCAGGAACATTCGGTGCAGGAGTATTTCTTTCCACCGACGAAGGCGCCACTTGGAATCCCATGAATTCCGGATTGACAAATACTTTTGTCTTTTCTTTAATTTTCAACGGGAACGATCTTTATGCAGGGACAGGCGGCATGGTTTTCCATTCCACAGATAACGGGGTTAGCTGGACTGAAGCAAGCTCGGGATTACCATTCGACAATATAAATGCTCTTTCAAGCATAGGCTCCAACTTGTTTGCCGCTACTAATGGGGACGGTGTCTACCTCTCTACAGATAAAGGTAATTCATGGAATGCCGTGAATAATGGACTAACCAATAAAACTGTTAATGCGCTTGAAGTTGTTGGGACAAATATTTTTGCCGGAACGACTGGTAGGTCTAGGGCAATTTTTATGTCTACGGATAACGGAGCCAGCTGGGATTCGATCACAACAGTTTCCGATCCGTATTACCCAAGCAATGATAAGATTGTTTTCTCCTTCGCTTTAAATGGAACAGATTTGTATGCCGGCGAGACAATTGTCAATAATTTTAGCGGTATGTTTCATTCAACGGATTATACTAGCAGCTGGAATTATGCAGGCCATCCCCCTAATTATCCTATTCGTGCATTAACATTCATCGGTACCAATCTTTTTGCCGGAACCGACGGCGACGGAGCTTTAATGACTCCGGACAGCGGGAAAACATGGAACACAATTAATACCGGTCTTGATAATTCACAAGTGTTTGCCCTTTCAGTTAATGGAACAAATTTATATGCCGGAACTAACGGAAGCGGTGTTTGGAAACGTTCCTTATCTGAAATAACCGGTGTTGAAGATAAGAATACCGAAACTCCGAAAAAGTTTTCTTTAAGTCAAAATTATCCTAATCCGTTTAATCCTAGTACAACTATTCAATATGCAATAAGCAGTAGGCAATTTGTGAGTTTAAAAGTTTATAATATTCTCGGGAAAGAAGTCGCTTCTCTTGTTAATAAAGAACAGCAGTCCGGTAATTATGAAGTTAATTTCAATGCATCTAAGCTTTCAAGTGGGGTTTACTTTTACAGGTTGCAAGCTGGTAGCTTTAACGAAACAAAAAAATTAATGGTTATAAAATAGAAAGGGGTTAAAATGGCAAATGTTAAATTCTTTATTATTTCTTTAAGCCTGTTAGTGATGATTGTTTGTACTTTGTATTCACAAACAAAACCAGAATTTAAGATTCAGAAAAATAACTTAAGGATATTGGATATAAACAGCCAATTGAATGAAATAGGAGATATTCCAGGCTTAGAAAAAAAAGTACCGATAATGCAAAGAAAGGCAAAACTTCAAAAACTAAATTCTGGTTCCTTAGTTGTCAATGTTATAGTTGAACAAGCCGATGGATCAAAAGTAAAAGAAACGTACATATATAATTCAAACGGGAATATAACTTCTCAATTAGAAGAAACCTGGGATGTAAGCCAATGGGTGAATAATTCCCAAGTTACTTATAATTATAATTCAAACGGGTATTTAATTTCTGTTTTAAGTGAGTATTTGGATGGAAGTCAATGGGTGAATAATTCCCAAGCTATTTATAATTATGATTCAAACGGATATTTAACTTCTGAATTAACGGAACACTGGAATGGAAGCCAATGGGTAAATGTTTATCAAAATATTAACACTTATAATTCATACGAGTATATTACTTCTTACTCATTTGCGCACTGGGGCGGAAGCCAATGGGTGAATGATTTCGAAAATACATATTCATATGATTCAACGTGGAATTTAGCTTCTGAAATCCAATATTTTAACTGGGTTGGAAACCAATGGAAGGATGCTTTTCAATCGATTTACAAATATGATCCAAACGGGTATTTGACTTCTACATTGGATGAAAACTGGGATGGAAGCCAATGGGTAAATGCCTATCAATATATTAACACATATAATTCGGATGGTAATATGACTTCTGAATTAAATGAAAACTGGGATGGAAACCAATGGGTAAATTATTATCAGTCTATTTACACATATAATTCAAACGGTAATATAAGTTCTGAATTAGATGAAAACTGGGATGGAAGCCAATGGGTAAATGCTTATCAATATATTTACACATATAATTCAAACGAGAATTTAACCTCTTATGTAAAAGAAAACTGGGATGGAAATCAATGGGTGAATTTTTATCAATTTACTCATACATATGATTCAAGCGGGAACGTAACATCTGCATTATGGGAAAACTGGGATGGAAGCCAGTGGATAACGGCAAATGGTATTCTGAATTTTACGGATTTAGATGGACATTTTTATTCGTTTTCTGCTGCTGAAATTACAGTTTACTACAGCACCGCAACAGGTATAAAAGAAAATAATAATGCCCCTTACAACTTTTCCCTTTCACAAAACTACCCTAACCCCTTTAATCCAAGTACTGTTATTAGTTATCAGTTGCCGGCCAACAGTTTTGTAAATATAAAGATATATGATGTCATCGGTAGAGAAGTAACTACGCTTGTTAATCAAGAGCAGCAGCCCGGCAATTACCAAGTTTCATTTGACGGCTCTAAACTTTCAAGCGGAGTTTATTATTACCGAATTCAAGCCGGTTCTTTTGTTCAAACAAAGAAGATGATTTTAATTAAATAAGATTAAACATCTAGCCGAATAAAAATTTTTCGATGAATGATTTAACCAAGAATATCTGAAAGAGTTTTTTAAAATGAAAACAACAAATACAAAGGCATCTTTAATTTTATTATTCTTTTTTATTCTGAACAGTTTTTCGTTTACACAATCTTTAGTTGATCAAATGCCTATAACCGATGGCCCAATAGACGCAATAGTTAATGATGGGAGTGCAATTTATATAGGCGGACATTTTTCTTATGTGGGTCCAAATACCGGCGGCGGTGCTTCAGTAGATTTATCAACATCATCCGTTAATTCAAGTACGCCAAGAGTAGATGGTACCGTTTATGTTGCTGTTCCGGATGGTACAGGAGGATGGTATATTGGAGGAAGTTTTGATCTGGTAGGAGGAATTCTTGCTCAAAATATTGCACATATAAAATCAGATTTTTCTGTAGATCCAAATTGGAATCCCTATACAACTTCTGCACTTGGTACGGTTTATTCGATGGCATTATCAGGATCAATATTATATATCGGAGGGCAGTTTACTCATGTAGATGGCCAGTCACGAACAAATCTTGCGGCGATAAATATTTCAGACGGAACCGTAACAAGCTGGGATCCTGAAACAGATTCCGGGATTTATACCCAGGTTTTATCTTTAGCAGTTTCCGGCTCAACAATATTTGCAGGCGGTTCTTTCACTGCCATCGGCGGAGCTGCTATAAACCGCTTTGCAGCGATAGACGCATCAACCGGAACAGCAGTGAGCAGAACACCGGATGTTAGTTCTACTGTTCGTGCAATTGCGGTCTCCGGTTCAACAGTTTATATTGGCGGAGATTTTACTCTGGTCGGAGGGCTGACAAGAAATCACATTGCTGCAATTGATATTTCAACCGAAAGTGTAAGCAGCTGGGATGCAAATGCAGATGGTTTAGTCTTAGCTTTGGCTGGTTCGGGTTCAATTATATATGCAGGAGGAAGTTTTACCAGTATCGGGGGCCAAACGAGGAATAATATTGCTGCTCTTTCAGCTTCGAGCGGAACTGCTACAAGCTGGGATCCAAATGCTAATTATCAAATAAATTCTATGTCACTATCCGGTTCAACAATCTATGTTTGCGGTGCTTTTTCAACCATTGGAGGACAAACAAGAGATAATGTGGCAGGCATTGATTTATCTTCGACTTCAATAAATTCTTTTAACGTTTATAACAACACCTTTTATACCGGTTTTGCGCTTAAATGCATTTCAGTATCCGGTTCATCTGTTTTTATCGGAGGCAGTTTTACCAGCATTGGGGGGCTGCCAAGAAATAACTTAGCTGCAATAAATGCAGCAACAGGAAATATAAAAACCTGGGATCCTGAACCGGATGCAGACGTTTATTCATTAGTAATTTCCGGTTCAACATTATATGTCGGTGGTGCATTTAACAATATAGGGTTAACTGCCAGAAATTATTTAGCTTCTTTTAATATTTCAACCGGAAGTCTAACAACCTGGGATCCCGAACCGGATGATTATGTCGAGACTTTCGCAATTTCAGGTTCTAATTTATACGCAGGTGGAAATTTTAGCTCAATGAACGGAGGCTCTGATACAAGAAATTATTTAGCATCGTTTGATATTTCAACCGGAAATTTAACAACCTGGGATCCCGAACCGGATGGCGAGATCTTTAAATTAGCAAGCTCAGGAACAACATTATACGCCGGTGGTAATTTTAGTAATATAGCATCAAATCCAAGAAATTATTTGGCCTCATTTGATGTCTCAACCGGAGGTCTAACCTCCTGGGATCCGGAGCCTGATAATACGGTCCAAGCTTTTGCAATTTCCGGTTCTACATTATATGTCGGCGGTGCATTTAACAATATAGGTTCAACAGCCAGAAATTATTTGGCTGCATTTGATACCTCAATCGGAAATATAACAACATGGGATCCAGGGTCCGATGATTTAATTAATACATTAGCGGTTTCTGGTTCTTTAGTGTATGCAGGCGGTAATTTTACTCTCATAGGAGGACAATCAAGGAGTAAATTGGCCGCTCTTGATGCATCAACCGGAAGTGCTACTACCTGGAACCCTGATGTTTTAAATGGAAATGTATTTGATATCTCAATTGATTTGACAAATGGTAGAATTTATGCCGGTGGAAGTTTGTCCGGAGTTTCTGGAGTCAATACTGCAGATTATTTTGTAGGATTAACAGATAATGGGAACTCGGCTTTACCTGTCGAACTTTCCTCTTTTTCAGCTTCTGTTAATTCACAATCAATTAAATTGAAATGGAATACAGCAACAGAAGTAAATAATTTCGGTTTCGAAATTCAAAGGGAAAACGATGACCAAAACCCGGATGGAAACACTTGGGGCAAGGTAGGATTTGTAAAGGGAGCCGGAAACAGTAACTCTCCCAAGCAATATTCTTTTATTGATGAACCGTCACAAGGGCATATGTTTAAGTATAGATTAAAGCAAATAGATAACGACGGTAAATTTACCTATTCAAATGTCATTTCAATTTCAATTTCTTCCCCTGAAAAATTTACATTGGAACAAAATTATCCCAATCCTTTCAATCCAAGTACAAAAATTAAATATTCAATATCCAATGAGGGAACTTCATTAATGAAGTTCGTACAATTAAAAGTTTATGACATCCTTGGAAGAGAAGTAGCTACTTTAGTAAATAAAGAACAGCCGCCGGGAAATTATCAGGTCTCATTTGACGGCTCTAAGCTTTCAAGCGGAGTTTATTATTACCGAATTCAAGCAGGAAATTTTATTCAAACTAAAAAAATGATTTTGATGAAATAAAAACTAAGTAACACTAAAATGAATAATAAACCAATTACATATTTATTAAAAGGTTCTAGGATGAAAAGAACTTTACTTTGCTTAATAACATTGATGATGATTTCTTATGTCCGATTATTTCCGCAATCACCCAACCAATTTGAAGGAAGCACAAAAAAAATTCCTTTTGCGCACAAAGTTGCTTCAAACGGTTTCCTATTAAAAAACAGAAGTATTTATAATTGGGATGCGACTTTATCTTCTTGGGCCTGGTATACTACAGACAACTATGTATATGATAACAAAAACAATCTTATTGAATGGGATACTGAACGTAATGTTATATACAGGTACAGTTATGATATAAACAATAAATTAATTTCAGATTCAAATCAATACTACAGCGGTGTCGGCTGGCAAAATAATACCAGGCATTTTTATACATACGATAGCCAGGGTAATATGATTGATTCATTAGCACAAAGCTGGAACGCTCTGGATTCAGTCTGGGTAAATGCTGAAGATGTTTCCACAACTTATGATAATAATAATAACATTATAACGCAGATTACAAGGGATTGGCAGAATTCCGTTTGGGTAAATATTGAGAAAGATTCTTTTACATATGGTTCCAATAACAACGTGTCCGGTAAATTATTGCAAAACTGGGATGGTAATCAGTGGATTAATTATAACAATTTTGCTTATGAATACGATGCTGGTAATAATCAAATTAAAAAAACACTTCAGGAATGGATTAATAATAGCTGGCTGAATAGTTATATATATACTTATTCGTATAGCAATAACCTTTTAACTGCGGAACTTGCAATACATAATAATGGAGGCGTAGCCTGGGTAAATCAGGATTCTGCCATTTTTATGTATGATGGAAAAAATAATCTAATCGAATATATTGAATTATACTGGGATCTGAACGGTTCGACATGGTATCCATCTCCGGGTATAGTGGATAAATTTTCTTATGAT
>JBJKQE010000046.1:0-8834 GCA_046705645.1 Ignavibacteriaceae bacterium
ATCTTCCTTATTAACATCACTTAGAATTTGTCTTACTAGATTTTTCAAATCATTTATTTCATATGGTTTAGACAAATAGTGAGTCATTCCCTGGGAAAGAAAATTTTCTTTATCTCCGGCCATAGCATAGGCTGTTAACGCTACAATAGGAGTATTCTTATAATCAGTCATTTTTCTTATCTCACGAGTAGTTTCAATTCCGCTCATACCATATCCTAAACCAACATCCATTAATATCAAATCATATTTTTCTTCTTTTACCATTTCTATAGCTTTAAAACCACTTTCAGCAAAAGCCAGTTCACATATTTTATTAAGTACAATTTTAGTTACTTCAATGCTTAGTTTGTCATCCTCTACCACAAGAACTTTTTGTAAACTCATATTTTCCCTACCCTAAATCCTCCTTATTAATATTTTACCTCAGAATCAATTACCATCAACCTAAAATATCCATTCTAGAAAATAATATTTAAAAAACGAATAATCGGATTATCTCAGGAAGTTCCGCAAAAAATAAATTAATTACGTAACTAATTTAGACATAATTATGAAAATAATCGATCATTATACTTTTTAATAATAATTTATTAATAAAAGAACACCGGTTTTTAAAACTGTTCTAATTAATTAACATTGAATGCAATAATATTAAATGAAATATTTCACACGTAAATTGCTCCAAATTTTTCATAGATTCAATAACAATTAGATGTATCGCATATCAGCTAATATTAGCAATTTCTTAATTAAATTTTAGCCGAACGTAATTTTAAAAAGGCAGATTAATTTTAAAGGAAATCATGAAATACACATTCATTATTTTAGTTATATTATTTTTTTCTCTCGGATTTGCCGAAACAATACATAAAGAGGGACATAAAAAATCCGTAAAACTTCCCAAGTACAGCCACATTGTAATAGTAATTGAAGAGAATAAAGATTACAGTCAAATTGTAGGAAACAGTGCCGCTCCTTATATTAATAATGTTTTGTTAAAAGAAGGTGCAAACCTAACACATTTTTATGCAGAAGAGCACTTTAGCGAAGGCAACTATTTCTGGCTGCTTTCGGGCAGCGATCAAAGTGTCGGGCATTTTGACCAAATACCAAATGAGAGTAACAATAAAAATTACCCATTTAAAACCTGTAATCTTGGGCAGCAATTAATAAAGAAAGGGTACACTTTTAAAGGTTATTCCGAAAGCCTTCCTGAAATCGGTGATACTACTCCGGGCAAGGATTATTATGCAAGGAAGCATGTGCCTTGGGTAAGCTTTGCAAATATTCCAAATGGAAAAACCGTTGAGACATCTTCCAATCTTCAATTCAAGCAATTTCCAAAAGACTTTGCCGAACTGCCGACAGTAAGTTTTGTAATTCCTAATTTGATTCACGACATGCACAACGGAAAACCGCCCAAGAGTGTAAAAGACGGAGATGAGTGGTTAAAAGAAAATTTAAATAACTATTATCAATGGGCAAAAACTCACAACAGCCTTTTAATAATTACTTTTGATGAAAATTCCGATAAGACACATTACTCAGGTTATACAGATCCGGCAAGTAAAAATCACGATATACGAAATAGGATTCCTACTATAATTGCCGGCGCCGATATAATACCCGGCAGCTATTCCGAAGGCAAAGGCGTAACCCATGTAAACTTGCTTCGAACAATAGAAGCAATGTACGGACTGCAGAGATGCGGCCATCAGCAGGCAAATGCACTTAAGTACGGCATTTCAAATGATTATATTATTAAGGATATATTTTCTAAATAATAATTATTTTTTTTGATTATGCTTTTAAGACACCCTTAAAGAACAAGACGGGGCTGACTAAAAAGTAAATATCTATTAAAAAATCTGCGTGAATCTGTTAAAGTCAGTGTTATCTGCGGTCTAATTTTAAGAAAAATATTACTTTTTAGTCAGCCCCGTCTATAATTAATTATTACTTTTAGTCCGTAATTCTTACACGTAAAATTTCCACAACTTATTTATAAAGCCGTTAAAACAAATAAATTTTAATTCGCATAATTTTTGCTTAATTAAATTGTAACCGGGAGCCTTTCGACTGATCTTTTGCTCTTAATATATTTTGAATTACCGAACCAATTAGGATAAATTTTTATCCATAGAATTACAAGTATAATTGGCAATTACTAATTAAAACTTTATCTTTTGCCGACAAATTAACTTGACGGGGTTTTACTATGGAAACGGTATTTATTAAAAGATTTTCTTTTTTTCTAAAAAGGTATTGTCTTCTTTACCTTTTACTTTTTGTAAGCTTGCTTCTTACATTGCAAAGCTGCAGCCCAACCGAACCTACCGCTACAAATATTGAATTATCAGTAAGCGATGTATCTTGCACCGAAGCATGGATAAAAGTAAGCGGTGAAACCGGAAGTGAATTAATACTGAACCGTGACGATAAAGAAGTTCAAAGATTTACTCTCACAACCTCTCCACAAACAGTTTATGATGACTCACTCCTGCCAAATAAAACTTACACTTACCAGGCAGTACAAAATAACAAAACAAGCAGCAAGATAACCGCTAAAACACTTGATACCACAAGCAGCAACTTTACCTGGCAAACTTTTACCTTTGGCGGCAACGCCGGCAGCTGTGCATTTTACGATTGTGCAATCGTTAATGATACTCTTGCTTATGCCGTAGGGGAAGTTTATTTGAATGATTCAACAGGCCAGCCGGATCCACAACCCTATAATTTTGCGAAGTGGAATGGAAAAGAATGGAAATTATTGAAAGTTCCTTACTACTATCAAGGCCAATCATATTATCACCCCATAGAATCGGTTTTCGCTTTTGGAGCACACGATATTTGGTATGCGGGAAATGGTGTAATTCACTGGGATGGCAATCAGTTTAAACCAGTTCCTATTCCCTCAAATGTGTGGGGACAAGATCAAATTAACAAAATGTGGGGTGCATCTAGTTCAAATTTCTATATTGTAGGCAATTCTGGCTCAATTGCGCACTACACCAACGGCAATTGGCAAAAGCTGGCAAGCGGGACAAGTCTTCAATTTCTAGATATATATGGCGCAATGGATTCAGAAACAGGAGAACCGGAAATACTTGCTGTCTGTAACCGTAATTATACTCCAGGTAATGGACTTTTTAGTTTGCAAGGAAATACAGCAAAAGAGATTTCATTAAATCCAATTAAATGGGATATATTGGCTTTATGGTTTATACCTGATCGACACTACTATATAGTTGGAAGCGGCATTTATGAAAAAACATTCTTATCAGATAGCTTATGGAAAGGTGAGCCATTGGATATTTCACGTTATGGTAAATCAGGAATAAGAGGCAATGGGTTGAATGATATATTTGTTTCCGGGGCATTTGGAGAATTTCTTCATTTTAACGGAGTCAGGTGGCAAAGTTTTATAAATGAGTTAGGCAAATTTAACGGCAGTTATGGGGGTGTTGCAGTAAAAAATAATATAGTTCTTACCGTAGGCTATGAGGGACAGCAGGCAAAAATACTTATGGGAAAAAGAACAAATTAATGATAGGAGGTTAACCATGACAAGAATAAGACCAAAATAAACAGGCAGCAGTGATTGCAGCACTGCTGCCTTACAATCCCGCCTTGAAGGCGGAACTAATACAAACAAATTGAATCAAGCATTATTTCAATGGGTGAAATACGCTTTTTTGTTTGTGATGCAATTTTAACTATTTCTTAATTATAAAGAAAGGAATTAAAATGAAAGCGTCGATAAAATATTTAATAATTTTTATCTGTTTTTTATTTTTAAAAACTGTTCTAGCGCAAGGTGTTTTAAATAGCTGTCCTAACTACTCGATAGATATAAGAAAAACCGGTACGCAACAGACGATAACAACAGGAGGATTAAAACAAATAATTAACTGTAACCCAACTTACCTATACTATATTGGGAAAGACGGTTCAACAAGATTGAGAGGAATATATCAGTGGAATATTTCAAGTATTCCCGAAGGTTCAAAAATAGACGGCATAACTGTTAAATTTGAATATAATGTAATATCTCTTGACGAATGCAATCTTGAATATTTTAATGTGGGAACCGATATAACAAATCCAAATTTAAATTTGGAAGATTTATATAATGCCACAGACTACACGGTTACAGGAATCGGGTTTGGTTACGGCAACCAGTCAACAAACCATGAAATTATAAGTAACTTTTCCGGCCAAAGTGATCCGTTTATCCTTGCCGTACAAAATGCAGTTTCACAAGGAAGATTTACTTTAGGTATTGCCTGGCGGTATGATGATCCTAATGCAGGTAATGCAGAATGGTTTGTCTATCCTGGAACTTATACCATTACTATAAATTATTCATCACCTTTGATCACGATTGATCAAAAATTAAGTACAGGTGCACAGGTGGGCACATTAAAAAGATGGCTTGGAAGCAGTTGGAGTACTCCTTTTAACCCGGGTACCCAGCTTAATTTAAGCGGACAGCAAGTAATTCTTGGAGACCAGGCTGTTTATTCAAACCAAAAGTATCATAAATGGCTCAGAAATCAGGCTGATGAGCCGGATGTATTAAATCACCATACATTTATAATTCAACCAGAGGATTATAATTTTACATCCAGGTTTGACCCTCCCGGTACAGGTATAACTGTACGAAACTTATTGGATGGCAGTGCGGTTGCTGCCGGAAATATTTATTTTCAAGACCCATGGTTTATTGATTATGCTGATGCCTCTCACGGAAGTCAATTAAGGAACAGAGGCACCTCTGCCTTATTTATTTCAAGGACATCTCCTTTTGTACCTAATTTTACAAATTCATTTGAATATGGAAGAAAGTATAATGGCGTGTTCTTAAATCAAAGTGGGCCTCCTAACTGGAACCCTCCGTATTACTCTGTCCGCGCACCATTAACACAAACTATTACAGTTAATGGACAAGCACATACAGGCTATTTCCAAAATTGGAGTACAAGCAATGCACAACTACAGCAGCTTGATCCTAATCCACAAGGCTATGATCAGAAAGCGGTTGTGTTTACAAACGGCAGCGCAACAGTAAATGCAAATTATAAGGTCACGCAGCTATCCAACGACGCCACTGCCTTTTCCAACAACAGTCAGCGGAAATTAATAGAAACACAATCCGGTGGTACCTGGCTGCATCAAGTATACACAAGTCTGGGTCATGTTTGGATTGAGCACTCCAGCGACGCCGGAGTTACATGGATACTCGGCAATAACGGGCAGCCGCTTGACGGCACTGCCGGCGGTAAAAATCCTTCTATAGCCTATTACTATGATTCGGGTAATAATTACAATTATATCGGCGTAGTTTGGCAGCAGCCCTCAGGCTCACACTATGCAATTTATGGACAAGTATTTAATCAATATGCAGGTACATCTAACGTTCCGGCTTCCTGGTCGCCGCAACCGGGTGAAATATATACAGAACCATCGGATGCATACAGTGTAAATGCTAATCCAAACATTATATTAGCGGGAACAAGGGATTTCTTTATAGCATTTGAAAGAAAGAACGGCAGTAACGGCATACTGCAGCCGGGAATAAACTGGGTTGTCGGATATGTTCTGGACACCGGAACCCAATGGTATGGTACATTTGCCGGTTATCAGGATAGTGGATTTGTTAGCGGCACAAATGCAAGTACAACAAATGCTCAAATATCCGTTGATCCTGCATTCGATGGAGGCGCAATAATAGGCGTATATCTTATCCGGCAGCAGGCTTCTCCAGGAAAAATTTACAGCCATTATTAAGAATTAGATTATTACAATGGGAATTGGGAATGTTATCAATTTGACATTGGAATGGTATCATATAATGCTCCTGTGAATTTTGCTCCTTCTATAGTTTCGCTTGATAACGGCTATTATGCAGCCTCCTGGATAGAATATTATGATATGACATTTTATTATTCAGGTAATAGTAATGTCCGCTATTATTTTGGTACGTTAGGCTCTTATGCACAATCCTGCTCAATAAACCGCGGGGCAGGTAATAGTAACAGCGGTTTTGCAGCCTGGAGCTCAGGCAGCGGAACATCGTACCTGAATAGATCAGTCAGATTTAATAGCGGCTTACCTAATAACAGTACTATACAAACATTGAGTACCACAGGTAAATATGTGCAGGTAGGAAACGGAACCGGTTCAGGTCTATCGAACATGTATGCTGAATCATTCTATCCTTTCACTTCTCCATATTATTTTAAAACAACATCCCCTCTTGTTCCAATAAATAAATCAAATATTGTAATTGCAGAAGGCAGAGGATTCATTATCAACAAAGGAGATGCATCTTTTAGTTACCGGTTTGGAGATTTGAATGCAGATGGTAATTATATTGGTTTTGCAGATGTACCGGATACTTCGGATTTCGGTAATGTTGATGTGTTAAACAATGCTCTTGTTACCGAACCTTTCCGGATAAATGCAAATTCAAAAATCTCTTTCACAGAACGTTCCGGGTTTGCAGATTCTGCCGCAGCGGTAAAAGCTCTTGGGAAAAGCGGCTTTATTCATTACACAATTGAATTAATAGATAACACTACCGATAATATTCTTGGTACTATAAAGGATATGAATATCACATCCGCCAATTCTTTCAGCTTAAAAGATCCTTCATATTCATTGAACACAGAAGGGCTTTCCGGTATAACTGTTAAAGCAAAAATATTAGTTGAGACAAACTTGCCTTTAGCAGAAAACAGTCTTGATGAGGCCTCAGTACAGTTTCTTCAGAATGATAAAATTCCTGCAGCAATTAGGAATGCATGCAAGAATGTAAGATATTCCAATATTATATTAACTAAAAGTTTTACGGGAGGTAAGTGCAAGTCTAGCGGCACAGCAAGCTAAAGCCGGCCTGCAGTTGAATTTGCAGGGAACGGGTGTACCTAAAACTTATGCACTCACTCAAAACTATCCTAATCCCTTCAATCCTTCTACAACCATTCATTATGAGCTTCCGGATAACGGGTTTGTAACTTTGAAAGTTTATGATATACTTGGTAATGTTGTAAATACCCTGGTCAATCAATATCAGGCAACAGGAAGATACGATATTAATTTTAACGCGGACAACCTGGCAAGTGGAATTTATTTATACAGACTTCAATCAGGTAATTTCATTTCCACGAAGAAGATGCTGCTTTTGAAATAACGGTGGCCCATTCTCCTGCCCGTTCCCAAGGGGAAGGAGAGTACAAGACACCCAATGTTTTTAAAGCATTGGGTGTCTGCACTTTAGTCCATTTGTATATTTGATCCTCATTACTTTATTTTAAATTCAAATATTTATTTCCTTTCTTAAATTTTCTGTCCTCCGAAATAAATATATTTGCAATTATTTATTAATTAAAAAATTGGTTAATCATGCTGGGATTTTTTGCAATCTTTTTTACAATTTATGCGGCTTTAAATTATTATATCTTTATAAGAGGCTGGCAGGCGCTCGCAATTTATCCGCACGCCAGGATATTCTATCTTATTATCTTTTTGGTATTTTCCCTTTCATATCTTACTGCAAAGATTTTTACAAAATATTTTCCGTCGCTTTTATATGATATTATACTCTGGATCGGAGCAATATGGTTTGCTCTGATGGTTTATTTTTTTATTGCCGTAGTTTTTATGGATGTAATAAGATTATTTAACTGGCAGTTCAATTTCTTCCCTTCTATAATTAAAGGCAATTATTTACAGGCCAAATTTATAGCAGGAATAGTTATTACAATTTTAGTTGCTGTTGTAGTCTTTGCGGGTTATTTGAATACGAGAAATATAAAGATAACAACACTTGAACTAAACATACCAAAAGGCAGCGGACAGTTAGAGGGATTAAACGCCGTAATGGTATCAGACATTCACTTATCTCCGATAAATGACGGTAAGTTTCTTGCCAAAATTGTAGACAAGATAAACGGATTTAATCCCGATATAGTTTTAATCGCAGGCGATTTATTTGACGACAGCGCTGAAATTCTAAAGCAGAGACATATCGGTGCATCATTGGTTAATATAAAATCCAAGAACGGGATTTATGCAATTACCGGCAACCATGAATATATAAACGGTATAGACAGTGCTGTAGCATTCATTGAAAGCTACGGAATTAAAATGCTGAGAGACTCTTCGGAATTAATAAACGATTCATTTTATCTTGTTGGGAGAGAAGACCGGGCTAAAAAACAGTTTACCGGAAAAGCAAGAAAATCTCTTGAAGAAATTATGCAGGGGGTTGATAAAAATTATCCCGTCATTTTAATGGATCATACACCATTCGGTCTGGAAGATGCTGAAAAAAATGGTGTAGCATTGCAGCTTTCAGGCCATACTCATCACGGACAGATGTTCCCGGCAAATTTAATTACTAAAATGATTTATGAAGTAAGCTGGGGTTATTTAAAAAAAGACAGAATTCAGTACTATGTTTCGTGCGGTGCCGGAACGTGGGGTCCGCCTGTAAGAACCGGAAGCGTTTCTGAAATAGTTCATTTAAAAATTAAATTTACCGATTAAAAATATCAATGGACTATTCCAATTAGAAATCCATAAGATCGATGCTCACGTTTAAATAAAATAATTCTATATCTTAAATAAGTAAGTGAAAAAATATTTTAAAACCCGCTATTCATCGGTTAAACGCGTGGATTTAAATGTACCGGAAATAGAAATTGTTGCAGAATTGACTAAGTCTTCTACATCCCCGCTGAAGGAACCTTCAACTGTTTCGCCTACATTTCCGTACTTTGTTATACTGGTATTACCACCGGCAGTGGGAGCAAATAATTTATAGC
>JBJKQE010000047.1:0-6396 GCA_046705645.1 Ignavibacteriaceae bacterium
GAAAGCCGGGTTTTTTCAAAAGGAATTTTAATTATAGGAGGCGTTAAATTAAAAGTCACAGGTATTGAAAATTTAAACCTTAAAGACACTTATATATTCGTATCTAACCACAGCAGTCAATTTGATATTCCGGCACTCCAATATTCAATACCTCATAGAGCAAGCATCGTTTACAAAAAAGAATTGGGTAAAATACCATTATTCGGATGGCAGATGACGTTAGGACCTTATATTATGATCGACAGGAAAAATGTAGAAAGCGCTTTAAAGAGTATTGAAAGAGCCAAAAAGATGATGTCCGAAAAGGGAGTTTCAGTTCTTCTTTTTGCCGAAGGTACTCGAAGTAAAACCGGTGAAGTCCAGCCGTTTAAGCGCGGTGCTTTTTATCTGGCTTCAAGAGTAGGTTATCCTATTATACCTGTATCGATAGGCGGATCTGATAAAATATTGCCTAAAGGAAAATTTAAGATTAAAAGCGGAACAATTAATGTTCACTTTGGTAAACCGGTTTCCACCGATAATATAAAAAATCGTAAAGATGAACTTGACTTAATGGAAAAGGTGAGAGATATTATAATTCAAAATATCGGGAAAGGTAATTAAACAATGTCTGTAAGCCGTAAAGATGTAGAGCATATTGCCGAACTTGCACGTTTGAAGTTTAAGGATGAGGAATTAGAAAGTTTTACAAATCAATTGAATGAAATATTGACCTATGTTGAAAAGCTGAATGAACTTGATACGGAAAATGTAGAACCTCTTTCTCATCCTGTGGAAAACAGTAATGTTTTTAGAGATGATAAAGTTAAGCCCTCCGTATCCAAGGAAGAAGCATTGAAAAATGCACCTGAAAAAGATGAAAATTTCTTTAGTGTTCCTAAAGTTATCGGAGGAGACTAATTTTCTTTTTACTTTTATATCAATATATTAATTTTAAAAATTTAAATGATAGTTGGTATTATCCCTGCTCGATTTGCTTCAACTAGATTACTAGGAAAGCCCCTGGCTGATATATGCGGAAAACCGATGATTCAGCATACTTACGAAAGTTCACTCAAATCAAAGTTATTAAATCAAGTTATTATTGCTGTCGATGACAAAAAAGTTGCTGAAACTGCGGAAAACTTTGGAGCAAAAGTTATTATTACCCCGAAAGATATTGCAACCGGCTCAGACAGGATTGCATTTGTTGCCAAAAATTTACCAGAAGCGGAAATAATTGTAAATATTCAAGGTGATGAACCATTTATAAAAGGCGAAATGATTGATCAGGCAATTGAACCTTTATTATTCGATCTGAAAGTTAATGTCTCTACTCTGGCTAAACGAATTAATAATGTTCAGGAATTGAAATCTCCTTCTATTCCTAAAGTAGTTTTTGATTATAATAATTTTGCTTTGTATTTCTCAAGATCACCTATACCTTATGTTAGGGACGCACGTACAAATCTTGAGCGTATACAAAAAGCAGAAGTGTACAAGCATATCGGACTGTATGTCTATCGCCGTGAATGGTTGTTTAGATTTACAGAATTGTCGCCGACAGATCTTGAAAAAACGGAAAAACTTGAGCAGCTAAGAATGCTTGAGAATGGTTTTAAAATAAAAGTAGTAGTAACGGATTATGATAATCTTGCCGTAGATACACAGGAAGACCTTGAACGTGCAAGATTATATTACAAAAGAAATTTAAAAGAAAATGAAAAAGATTAACTTATGATTACTCCAAATAAAATATCTTTAGCAAATATTCCTACACCCCTTCAGAAAATTAGTTTTCAGAATAAAAATTTTTTAATTAAAAGAGATGACTTAACCGGGATGGAATTATCCGGGAATAAAGTAAGGAAGCTGGAATACCTGATTTACCGAGCGAAAAAAGAAAAAGCGGATTTAATTTTTACCGATGGCGGAGAGCAATCAAATCACGCACGGGCTACAGTTTTTGCAGCCGCGCAGGCAGGAATTAAATCCAGGATATTTTTATGGGGGAAAGACAGAAATAACGCTGACGGCAATTTATTTCTTAACAAATTTTTAGGAGCCGAGATTTCTTTCTTAAATAAAAAGGATTATGCCAATGTTAATAATATTATGTTTGTAGAAAGAAAGAAGCTGTTAAAAAAAGGTAAAAGAGTATTTGTAATCCCTGAAGGAGGATCAACTACTTTAGGTATTTGGGGTTATGTATCATTTATATCGGAATTACAAAAGCAAATAAACTTGAAAACTATAAATGGAATTTTAGTCGCTGCCGGATCCGGCGGGACTGCTGCAGGCCTATTAATCGGCTTGGCTCTTATGAAATCAAATTTAAAAGTTTATGCGGTTAATGTTTTGTATTCCAAAAATGTTATTAAGAAAAAGATACTTCAATTAGCCGAGGGCTGTATTCTTGATTATAAAATGAACTGCGATTTGAAAGAAGATAATTTGAATATACTGGAAGGGTATTCTATCGAAGGATATAAAAAAATAACAAAAGATAAGCTTGAATTAATTAAGAAATTTGCTCGGTCAACGGGAATAATTTTAGATCCGGCATATACAGGCAAAGCCTTTAAAGCATATAATGATAATTTTTTAATGCAAAACAACGGCATGAAAGTGATCTTTCTTCATACAGGAGGACTTTACGGAGTATTCGGAAAACGGAAAGAATTTCTGAATGTTTAATGCTTATGGATTTATTATCCTTTGATTGGGGGAAAATTTACTTTGCCTTACTGAAAATTTAAATCTATTTTTGTTACATGGATTGTATATTTTGCGATATAATAGGGAAAAAAGAATCGGCTGAAATATTATATGAGAATGATAAGGTAATTTCATTCTTAGATATCAGGCCTGTAAATTACGGTCATACTTTGGTAATTCCTAAAACACATTTTGAAAATTTTATTTCCGTGCCCCCTGCGGAGATGGAAGCTTTAATTCTTGCAACACAAATGTTATCTAATGCAATTGTTAAAAGCCTGGCTCCTGATGGTTTTAATATTGTCGTGAATAATGGTGTTGCAGCGGGACAATCAATCTTCCATTTTCATTTTCATATAATCCCCAGATTTAAAAGCGACGATTTTAAGTTTAGGCCTAGTTTAAAAAGTTATGGTGACGGAACAATGAAAAAATTTGCGGAAAAAATTCGACAGGCAGTAACAACATAAAGGTCTTTTATTATGAATAACAATATCAGGGTATTAATTGCTAAAGCCGGACTTGACGGCCATGATAGAGGCGCAAAGGTTATAGCTGCTGCATTAAGGGATGCAGGAATGGAAGTAATATACACAGGCCTGCGGCAGACACCTGAAATGATTGTTGAAGCTGCAATTCAGGAAGATGTTGATGTTATAGGTATTAGTATTTTGTCCGGTGCACATATGACAATCTTACCCAAAATTCTCAATCTTATGAAAGAAAAAGGATTGGATGATGTCCTTTTAACAGGCGGCGGAATAATTCCAGAAGAGGATATTGAAGAATTGAAAAAAATGGGAGTGGGAGAACTCTTTACACCGGGTGCACCTACAACATCTATTGCTGATTACATAAAACAGTGGTGTAAGGAAAATCCAAGAAATTAGAAAATATTGAAATAAATTTTAGATCGATTTAAGTTAACATCTGTATATTTAATTCTAAAATAGCGGAAAGAATTAGTACATTTCTTTTAAATATTATCTCATTATTCAACAAAGTTTATTATTTCTTTTTTCTTAAAAGAAAACATTATCTTTTTTAAATCCAATATTGATACATGCTGCAGCATATTTAGATTTTTTAATCTGATAATTGTAAATAATAATTGATAATATAATGGCATATAACTTGAAAAAATTTTAATGTCTGAGAATAGGAAATTCGTGAAAATAAAATTATTAATATTATATTTTACTATTGCTGCATTTACGGTTAGCTACGGTAAAGTAAATATAAGCTTACATGATACAACTTTAACACAAAGTTCCGGTTCTCTTATTGTTCCGGTTCGCGTAACAGATTTTAATAATATCGGTGCAATAAGTTTGGTTATCGATTATGACTCTACCATGATGTCTTTCAACGGCATTACTAAATTTCCTTCTCACGGAACATTCATGTCTTCTGCAAATAATAATGGAAAAATCATAATCAGCTGGTATGATACTTCACCGTTAAATATCGGGGATGGTATTCTTCTGGATTTAAACTTCAAGTATAAGGCTGGTAAAAGTATTATATATTTTGATTCTTTAAATTGTGAAATTACCGACACCGCAGCAAGCATTTTAAATGCAAGCTATAACGATGGAAATATTTGGGCTTATTTTCCGGCAACACTTGCAGGAAATGTCTGGTACGATGCAAATCATAACGGTTTAAAAGATAAAGGTGAAATTGGAGTCCAATGGGTTACCGCCAACATATACAAATCCGACGGAACATGGCTTAATTGGGTTTTAACGGATCAACATGGAAATTATTCCTTTGACACATTAGCGCCGGGGAATTATTTTGTAATTTTTTATCTTGTAGATAATAACAGAGCTTATACTTTTACAAAACCAAACGTTGGTAATGATTCCACTATAAACTCATGTGTCACTCCGTTAACTGATACAACAGGCAAGACTATTGTAATAACTTTAGCTTCGGGTGAAACATATTCTTACCTAAATTCCGGGTTAATTGATACAAGTGCTGTTGATGTAATTGCATCAAAAGATAAACTAAATACAATTCCTAAAAATTTCAGCGTAGAACAGAACTATCCTAATCCATTTAATCCTTCCACAATAATTCAGATTAGTGTACCGAAGCAAGAAAAATTAACATTAACAGTTTATAATATATTAGGTCAAAAAATTAAAACCTTATTTGATGAAGAAGTTACACCTGGAATACATACTGTTTCATTTTATGCAAATAATTTATCGAGCGGGATTTATTTTTATCAGCTAATCGGTAAAGATGTGAATATTACAAAAAAGATGATTTTGGCAAAGTAGTTTTTAACTAATCTCAATAAACAAAAATTTAATTTATAAATATTTAAAATAAAAAAGCCGGACAAACTGTCCGGCTTTTTAAATGAAGAGTTTTATATCATTTCAATAAAATCATCTTCTTATTAACTACTTTGTTACCGGCTTGCAGTCTGAAAATATAAGCGCCGCTTGCTAAGTTTGAACCATTGAATTGTACTAAATGAGTACCGGCACTCATAACTTCATTATTTAATAGTATTCTAACTTGTTGTCCAAGGATATTATATACTATTAATTTAACTGACATTTGTTTATCCAAACCGAAACGTATGGTAGTAGTCGGGTTGAAAGGATTAGGATAATTCTGATCAACAAAGAATGTATGAGGTGCTACAGTACCCTTAATACCTGTAACAATTGTGTTAATAATCATTGTTTTAACTGTATCAACACTTGCCACAAGGTCCGTACCACTTTTAGCTTTTACAACAAACTCAACAGCTACGGTATCCTTTCCGCTTAAAACATTTTTCAGTGCGTCGGATGCTTTGATAGTTGCGTAAGTATCAGAACCTCCGTTTGCCGCAACAACTGTCATTAAAGGATTAGCATTTCCTGGTGCAAATATAAGAAGTTGATAAATTACAGCATCACCATTTAAATCAATTGATGGTGACCACTTAACAGTATCAACTTCGGAAGAATCGGAAATTGTAAGTCCCTTCATTGCGTCAGCTTTGAATGTAGAGTCAAAGAAGAAATACATTGAAGGAGGAACTGCAACATTTTGTTTAAACTGCCAGTAGAAACTTGGGTGTAATTCATAACCGTTGTTAGCCGGTATGCTGCTTGTATATTGAGCCATAACACCCTGAACATTTACAGGGAACACCGGTGCTGTAGAATCACCAAGATGTGTATCTTTATCAATGTACATAGTTAATGAATCGTAACCATCCCAAATTTCCATAGATGCATTTGATGTTCCGGATGTTGGCCATGAACCGGATGATGCTGTTTTAGCTACTCCATCTAATTCAACAAGCATACTTTCATATTTTTCAGCATTTGGTAGCAGGGATTCCAAACTTATTTTCATTGGGGTTAAAGCTCTGTTACTATCCAGCAATGTGACGCTAGTAGGACTTAATTCGTTCAATCCATGATATTGAATTACTTTCCCTTTTACCAATACTCTGTCGCCATATTTATAGTTTGTTCCGAAACTTGAGCTTCCAAATAATTTAATACCTGCATTGCCGCTCTGCATAGAGTAACTGCAAAAAGCCGTACCCTGATCGTTTGCACTGTTTATAACACCGATAACTTTAACAGTGGCGCCGCTGTCATCGGGTACATAATTATGATCAGCATCTTTTACTGCGGCATCGATTGTGGTTAAACTGTCGACTTTCATTGAACTAAG
>JBJKQE010000048.1:0-3355 GCA_046705645.1 Ignavibacteriaceae bacterium
TTTAACATTGCAGTAAGAATAATCCCTTATCTTGTTGCAATGCTTGTTGCAATAGGAATTTTTAGAGCAGGCGGTGCAATGCAATGGTTAATATATATTTTGCATCCGATTACAAATTTAATCGGAATGCCGGCTGAAGCTATGCCCATGGCTTTAATGCGTCCTTTATCGGGGAGCGGTTCGCTGGGGGTGATGGCCGAAATCATTTCTGTGCACGGCCCGGATTCATTTATAGGAATTCTTACCTCAACATTTTATGGAAGTTCCGAAACTACTTTTTATGTCTTAGCAGTTTATTTTGGAGCTGTAAATATTAGAAATATCCGTCATTCTTTGGCAGCCGGTTTAATTGCAGATGTTGCTGGAATTTTAGGTGCAATATTTATTGTTAGAATGTTATTCGGTTAAAAATATTAATTATTATGTAAATAAACTTTTTCCCGTATGAATTTGAAGAGAGCTCCTTTAGTATATATTACAAGACAATTACCCAGAGCTGCTATAGATCTTTTAATAAAGAAAAAATTTATAGTTAAAGTATATACGAAAGATCGTCCGATTTCTGAAAATGAGCTTATAAAAAATATTAGAAATGCGGATGCCGTTATTTCTTTGTTGACCGATAAGTTTGATTCGGTTATTATTGATAAAATGGAGAGCTGCAAAATAATTGCAAATTATGCCGTAGGATTTAATAATATTGATGTGAATTATGCCAAAAAGAAAAAAATATTTGTTTCTAATACACCTGATGTTCTAACCGATTCCACTGCTGATTTAGCGATAACTTTAGCCCTTACTTGTGCTCGAAGAATTATTGAAAGTGAAAAGTATTTGATAATGAAAAAATATAAAGGATGGAAGCCCACATTATTATTAGGAGTTGAACTTAAGGGCAAAACATTCGGGATATTAGGTGCCGGCAGAATAGGAACGGCTGCAGCACTACGAGCAAAATCTTTTGGAACCAATATTGTGTATTTCTCTAATATAAAAAATTCATACCTTGAACAGAAAGTTAACGCAAAAAGATTAAGTTTAAACACACTTCTAAATAAATCTGATTTTATATCGATTCATTTACCATTGACCGAAAAAACTTACCATTTGTTAAATAAAGAAAAACTAAGTTTATTAAAAAGAGATGCCATTCTTATTAATACTGCCAGAGGTGAAATAATTGATGAAAAAGAACTTGTAAGAATTTTGAAACAAGGTAAAATTCGCTGTGCAGGACTTGATGTTTTTGAAAATGAACCTAATATAGATCCTGAATTTTACAAGCTTAAGAATGTTATATTATTGCCCCATATTGGAAGCGCTACTGAAGAAGCAAGAACAAACATGGCTTTGCTTGCCGCAAAAAATGTAATCGCAGTTTTATCGGGTAAAAAACCAATAACTCCCGTATTTTAATGAGGTAATAAAATTATAAGTTCACACTAATATGCTTTTTCAATAATGAATAAGTAGTAAATAAAATGTATAATTATTGAAAATTAAACTCATTATAGGTAGTTTTAAATAAATGAAAAATATGAATTAACCAAATGCGTATCGGAATACCAAAAGAAAACATTTTTGAAGAAAAACGTGTTGCTATAGCTCCTGCCGGAGTTGATTCCTTAATTCGCGCGGGACACACTATTTATATTCAAAGTGGAGCCGGAGAGGGCAGTAATTTTAGTGATGAAGATTATGCTCAAACCGGAGCAACAATAGTTTACAGCGCTGAAGAAGTTTATCGCAGATCGGAATTAGTTGCAAAAGTTTCTCCGCTTTCCGATGAAGAGACGGAACTTCTTCAAGAAAATCAGATACTTTTTTCATTTTTACATCTTGCAGTTGGAAACAAAACAACTATAGAAAAGTTGTTGGAAAAGAATGTGACTGCTATCGGTTACGAATTAATTGAAAATGAAAACGGATTGCCTGTATTACATTCCATGAGTGAGATTGCCGGTCAGCTTTCTATTCAGATTGCAGAAAGATACCTGGAAAGTTATGCAAAAGGAGGAAGAGGAATCCTGCTTGGCGGCATTACAGGTGTTGCACCTGCAGCAGTAGTAATTTTAGGAGCGGGCGTTGTGGGAGTAACTGCGGCAAGAGCCGCTTTGGGAAGAGGGGCCCAGGTAATTGTTATAGATAAGGATTTAAACAGGTTAAGAAAAATCGATTCAACATTTCGCCAGAAAATTACTACTGTGATGGCAAATCCTTATACAATTTCAAGAGGAGTAAAATTTGCCGATGTACTAATCGGCGCCGTTTTAATTAAAGGAGAGAAAACCCCTCATTTAGTTACCGAAGAAATGGTAAAGAGTATGAAAAAAGGAGCTGTGATAATTGATGTCTCAATTGATCAAGGCGGTTGTATAGAGACAAGTCGTGTTACAACTCTCTCAGATCCGGTTTATAATATGCATAGTGTAATTCATTACTGCGTTCCTAATATGCCTGCTCTTGTAGCAAAAACAGCAAGTTACGGCTTGAACAATGCATCAATCGGATATATTCAAAATATTGCCGACAACGGATTGGCAAATGCTTTATTAGGTGATTCCGGCTTAAGCAAGGGAGTATGTACCTATAGCGGGCATTGTTCTAATGAAGCCATTGCAAATATTTTTAATCTGGAATTTAGAAAGCTCAGAGTTTTTTCAATAAATTAAAAATATTTACATCCGGTATTCATTATGGATTTATTAAATATTATTTGAGATCTTCAAAAGAGCATAAATGGAAATTGGTAAATTATGGTTACAACAGATGATATAAAGCCTATGAATTCGATACCATTTAATATTCTCAAAACGTATACACAAAAAATTGTGCCTGCAGACGAAGCTGTTAAAGCAATCAAGTCGGGTGATAAAATTCTGGCTCATTCAAATTGTGCTTTTCCGAATATTTTAGTTGATGCTTTAGTGAAAAGAAAAGATGAATTGGAAAATATCCAAATAATGCATGCTCTTGCCGTAGGAAAAGTTTCATATCTTAATCCCGGACTGGAAAATCATTTTAAACACAATGCTTTTTTCATCGGAGCCAACAGCCGTAAAGCTATAAATGAAGGACGTGCTGACTTTACACCTATATTTTTGTATGAGACTCCTTTGCTTTTTGCCAAAGGATACATTAACCTGGACGCAGCTTTAATACATGTTTCTCCGCCGGATGAACATGGATTTTGCAGCTTCGGCGTTGAGGTTGGATTGACTAAAACGGGAGCTGAGAAGGCTAAAATTGTAATTGCTCAGGTAAACAGAAATATGCCCAGGACACTTGGTGATAGTTTCATTCATATCAGCAAGATAAATTATATTGTTGAAGTTGACGAAGAGATTGCAGAACT
>JBJKQE010000049.1:0-20406 GCA_046705645.1 Ignavibacteriaceae bacterium
GTTACTTTTGAAATTTCCGGAATGTTTTTCTTTATTATAAAATTCCAATAAATAATACCCCAATGTAAGCGGTATAACATATCTTAGTGACTACAAATTAAACGATTAAGTAGATATATTCAAGAAAAATTTAATTTAATCTGCAATCTTAATTTTTTTCCTGACAAACTTACTTCCATTCCAGTAAAGGATTTGGCTTTTTAATAGATTTCTATAAGCTTGAGTGTCGCTTAAGGGTGGTTTAAGCTTTCCGGATTTGACGTATGAGTCTCTTGTTAATGCATAATCATTATCTATAACTATATTAATATTCTTAAAATCTTCCCGAATTATGTACTCAATTCCACCGTAATTAATATTATTTAAGAATATTATACACTTAATGTTTTGACCATATTTAATGAAATCTCCCATACTACAAAATAATTCTCTGGAAGGAGTGACTATTTGACGATAATCTTCATCAGGTAATAAAATATAGTTTTTTAAATGAGCTATTTTTTCATTATAATAACTATGATAATTGTCGGAAGGTGCTTTACCGTTTATATCATTTAAATCAAGCATTCCGACTGCAACTCTTTTCCAAGAATTGTTCCAAGCATCAAACATAAGTTGTTTTTCCCCGCCGTGTTTTGCATCTATAATAAAACCACCTTCAATAAATCCTGGGTGCCAAAAAGTACCAAAAACTCTTTTCCCAGTTTTCAAATCAAGCATGTAAATTGCAGAACCAAATGATTCATTATTCTGACTATAAGCGACTAATACCTTTTTGTTACTTATAGTTGTGGTATCTATTATAAAATTGGTATAATTTTCAGAAAGTATTTCACCTGGTGAAGATATTGTATCCCGGAATAAATAATTCCAAATCTGATTGCCTCTATAATCATAACAAGTAATACTACCAAGTTTATTATTATCTAAATTTGATCGAAGTTCTATTGCAGTCAATAGTTCTTTTTTACCATCATTATTTATATCAACAAGCATTTGGAAATTCTTAATGTAAAAAGGGTTATTAATGTTTTTTGTATCATAATCAAAAGATTTTGAATAAAGTACTTTCCCGCTTTTATTTTCAACAAATAGTGTTTGACCTTGATTATCTAGAATTGCCGGATTGTCGTCATAATTAATTTTATAAAAATAACCTGTTATTAATATCAATGCTAAAATTAAAAGACTTACTACCCAATTCCTCTTTGTATATTTAGCTGTTCTTACTATCGGATTATGTTTCTTTATATCTATTAAATTCCTTCTGTTAAGTAAATCCTGTAAATCTGTTATTCCTATTATTTTTAAATTACGCTTCGGATAAAGCTGTTTTAAGTTTTTTAATTTTTGTATTGCTTGTTCTTTATTATTTTCAGGTACAACAAATATTTTTATATAGGAATAGAATATGACTTCCAATTTTTTCTCAATAATATTCTCATCTAACAGAGCAAGATTTCCATTTTTGTTAAATCCGCCGGTCAATGCGATATCGTCTTTAATAGAAATTACAAAAGAAAGATTGTAAAATTTTATTAGTTCTTCTATAAAACTTATTGTTAGCGCTGCTCCGAATGAACTGCCCGTATAATCTCCCAGAAGCCGATCAAAATGTATAACTACTTTATGATATTTGTTTATTCTCCTAAAATGTTTCCCTATATAATTAAGTGCCAGTTCCCAGGAAATCTTTATTTGGCTTAATAATGTTTCCCTAACTTTGTCGGATATAGGGATAATTATAAACGCATCTTCGTTGTTATTTTTCTTAATGTCTATGGTAAATGACTCTAATGCCCCTAAATAATTATATCCTCCGTTATTTTTATCTTCCTCCAATACAGGAAAAGATACTTTCGGCCGAATTTGAGTTAATGCCATATCTTTTCCGTCCAGTATTTGAAATAACTGATCCAGTCTTATTTTTAATGATTCTATTAAATCATCTAATTCTTTAATTCCTTCTTTTACCGAATAAAATTGTTTGAGCGTTTCTAACAGATGAATAATATCAGTTGTTAATTGAGGCTTAAAAAAGAATACTTCATACTTATGGAGTGAATTTAAGAACTCATCCCAAAAATCATTTATATATGCTTCGGCTATTATATGTGATGTGCTTGAGAGTAACCTGCGGTAATAATCTTTAATTATTAGTAGCTTTTGCCTAGGTGAAGCATATTCGGATAGTAAGTTTTCGATCTGCTGTTTTAGTTCTTCTGCTTCAAAAGCATCCATATATCATTAGGTACAATTAAAAAGGTTGAATAAAACCTATTGAATTATTTGATATTATGCAACGATAGCAGGAGAAAATTTGCGAAATGGCTATTCTTTTTCAATTAAAATTTTTTCAATTACTTTCTGCGGGGGAATTTCTATTTGCTTTATGCCGCCCGCAATTTGGAAAATACTCATTGAAGGGATTAATGTAATTTTTAATTTTTGATCTTCAATATCATTTTTTGGAAAGACGTAAAGTATATTTTGATTTTTGTTTTTAATTACTCTAACCAGATACTTCGAATCCTCATCCGAATAAGTAATAGATTCCGACATTTTTTTAGCTACATCTTTGGTTGCAGCAGCAAGAGTCAAAGTATTGCTTTTATTCGGTTTATTATTTTTCATCGGAAATAATTCGACAACACTTAACTTGCTTATGATTTTATCAACGGTTTTTTTAATTTCACCTTCAAGGTTATTGTCGTTAAATATTTCCGTAAAATATTTATAATATTCTATACGATCCGAAAATAAATTTTCATTCTCGCAGATATATTTATTTTTCACCGGATCGAGTTCATTGGGAAATAATACATACTTAAATATGTCTTTTTCGGTAATTTTCATACTCGTTATATCTTAAGCTTTATTAAAATAATATTTTCTTTATTAATTATGTAGAAATAAAATATATGTTTTAGGAAAATTCTGATTTTTCCAAAGATTTTCTTATGTCTGACTTCAGTAACCTGTACAAGTAGTCTAGAATATTGTAGAATTTTTCTTTTGCTGAATTAAAAGTTCTTCCATCATAATAAGGCTGGATATAATCAATTAAACCGCGGTTTATCCCCCCATCTCTCATATCGAATGAAATATCCTTTAAGGCCATTTTAAATTTTACCCCATCGGCTTCGGATAATTTATTTTTAGCAGTGTAATTTTCATCTATAAAAACATTCAGCTTAACAATTGCATCTTCAAATATTTGATTTATAAAAAATAATGATTCATAATTTTCTTCAGTTAATTGCTTATTATTAAATTCGTTAATGTATAGATGTTTAAGTTTCAATACAAAAGTGTTTATAGGAATTGCCGCAAAATAATGAGTGTTATTGTTAATATAATTAAAAAGATTATTAATAGTCCGGTCTGTTTTGTATTGAAAAAATTCAGCTGGAATATTGTTGAACTCGTCCTCTTTAATCACAGAACCAATTATTTGATCAGCACTGCTTTCAATCAGATAAGCTTGGCCAAAATAGTTTGTCTTTTTTAATCCCCTAGCCTTTGAGTAGTACATGACATTATTTAATATTTTACCGAATACCGGGTCTATCTCACTTAAAATTTTATTTACTGTTTGATCAATGCGCTTGGTAATTAATTTTTGGAGGAAAAAAAGAGCATCACTATTAGATGATATATCTTTTTTCCATTTAGATAGGGAATTTTGTATCCCTGTCATATTAAATAAACTATTTTTAATAAAAAGAGGCGTGATAGAATCAACTGTCACATCAAAGAAAGTAATTCCGCTTGCTGAAAAAGATTTTTTAAGTTTTTGATGCTTTTGATTTAAATAAAAAACACCAATACGGCTGCAGAATTCAATGAGTTCTCTTAGTTCTGCATTAGATATCGTTCCTAATTTAATTTTTGCGAGAAAAGGTAATATGTTTTCAGAATTCAATAATCCATCCCAAGATCTGTAAATGCTTAAAATTATTTAATATCTGTAAGAATTTACAACTTATTAAAATCTAAAATTAATAAGAATTTTAAAAATTAATATGAGAATTTTCCGATATGTAAAATTTTTTATCTACTATATAATAAATAATTATTTAACAATTCAAATATAATATGGGATAATTAAATTTTCATTTGATAATAATAATTAAATCTGATAGGACAATAATTGAAAATTATTAAGAGGGAAAAAATCCATAGTAATGATTCAATTAGATAACAAATATAAATTGAGAAGAATAATAATTAGAAATATTTTGAAACGGATTTCAATTATTCATGTTCAATTAGATAGACATCTAATAATGGTTCAATTTACCGAATAACAGATGGTGTAACAATTTGGCAAGCAGTAGAAACAACACAACGAGTATCACGAGATATGATGATGACGGGAGTAGATAGAAACTTAAGGATTGGGATGGGTATTTAGTTTTAATTTCCGAACTAGGTCAGTAACCGGAATTCAAAACTTTTATAAAATCTATCCAGGATTTATTTTATCACAAAACTATCCTGATCCTTTCAATCCGATAATAACTATAAATTATTCAGTTTCTAAAAGTAGTATAGTAACAATATAAGTTCATGATATTTTAGGCAGGGAAATTGAAACTTTGGTTAATGGACAAAAAATAAAAGGTAACTAAATGGTTGAATTTAATGCCGGTAAATTTGCAAACGGAGTATATTTCTATCGCATGAGGGCAGGGAACTTCATCTCAACTAAGCAATTAGTTTTGATGAAATAAAAGGGAAAATAATAAAATGCCCGGATTATTCCGGGCATTTGTATTTTAAAAATATATTTTATTAAAAATAGTTTTTAGTACAATCCATCAATCGAAAGGTATCTTTCTCCGGTATCGTAATTAAAAGTAAGTACTTTTTTGCCTTTTGGAATTTCTTTTAATTTTTTTGAGACTGCTGCTAAAGCTGCACCGGATGATATACCGACAAATAAACCTTCTTCTTTCGCTGCTCTTTGAGCGAAGCTGAATGCTTCTTCTTTTGAAACGGTAATTGCACCGTCAAGAATTTTTGTGTCGAGATTTTCGGGAATAAATCCGGCACCTATTCCTTGCAAAGGATGAGGGCCTGGCTTCCCGCCGGAAATAACCGGCGACTGCTCAGGCTCAACAGCAAATACTTTTATCCCTTTAAACTTTTCTTTTAAAACTTTGCCGACCCCGGTTATATGTCCGCCCGTGCCTACACCGGTAATTAAATAATCTAATCCTTCCGGGAAGTCATCTAAAATTTCCCGCGCAGTGAATTTAACATGAGCTTCAATATTTGCCGGATTATTAAACTGCTGCGGCATCCAGGCATTTTTATTTTCCTTCACAATTTGACCTGCTTTTTCAATTGCACCTTTCATACCTAATTCACGAGGTGTTAATTCAAATTCTGCTCCGTAAGCGGCCATAAGTTTTCTTCTTTCGATTGACATTGATTCCGGCATTACCAAAATAATTTTATATCCTTTAACTGCGGCAACCATCGCTAAGCCGATACCGGTGTTGCCGGAAGTAGGCTCAACTATAACGCTGTCCCTTTTTAAAATCCCTTTTTTTTCGGCATCTTCAATCATAGAAAGAGCTATTCTATCTTTAATGCTTCCGCCGGGATTGGCTTTTTCCAATTTTATCCAAACATTATGATCGCTGCCGAATAGTTTATTAATTTTTACATGAGGTGTTTTTCCTATAACTTCCAGAATGTTATTGTATTTCATATCTGCTCCTTAAATTATGAATTCCATTTGATCAAAATATTTTTCATTTGAACGAACTTTAATTTCCATTTTGCTGTATACTACCGAATTAGGGGGAACACTTTGCGTAATCCATGCATTACCTCCGATAATACTTCCCTGACCTATTACGGTTTCGCCGCCGAGTATTACTGCCTGAGAATATATGATTACGTCATCTTGTATTGTGGGATGGCGTTTAGTATTTGAAAGTGATTTGCTCACACTTAATGCACCGAGAGTAACGCCTTGATATATTTTAACATTCTTCCCGATCTTAGTTGTCTCGCCTATTACTATCCCGGTTCCATGATCAATGAAAAACGGACAGCCTATTTCAGCACCGGGATGAATATCAATCCCTGTAATTTCATGTGCATGCTCAGTTAAAATTCTTGGAATAATTGCAACATCCCATTTATAAAGTTCATGAGCAAGTCTGTATATTGCAATAGCCATAAAACCCGGGTAAGCGAGAATTACTTCGTCAATGCTTTCAGCAGCCGGATCGCCGTGGAAGATTGCATCGGCATCCAGCCAGAGCATATCATGGACTTTTGGAATTTCCGAGATAAAATTTTTTGCAATTTCAGCAGCATTATTTTTTGTTTCCGGTTTACCGCTCCCGTTTACATTCCTTAAAATTGAAATTAAATTTCTTTCCATTAACTGAAGCTTTGCAATTATATCTTCAGGCGTATAATAAACCTTACTTGAAAAATGAGGAAACAGCAAGTCGATTATTTCATCTAAAAACTCAATAGATTCTTTTTTTAAGGATGAATTGCATGTGTGTGTTTCTCTTTTTTTTAAAAGGTTTTCCGCAAATCCGTTAAATTGATTTTTTTTAGTTTCGATCATATGAAATGCCTAAACTTCATTTAAAATTAATTTGATTTTTTAATTTGTAGATTAATTAAATAATATCCGCATCTGCAATAACTTAAAAAAATAAATATTTTAATAAATTATCCATACAAAAGTAATTAATTTTTGATAAATATTTTAGATCAACCCGCAATTAAGTTTATTTCAATTTATTCATTTTATTAATTTTAAATTGTGATCTCAATATGATTTAACATATTTAAATCTAGATTTCGATAATTATTAAAGATTCAGTATTTTTAAAACAGTATATAAAAAATTTACAAATTTATTGAAATATTTTAGCGGGAAATAAAAATGGAAACAAAAATAATCTGGACAAAAATCGACGAAGCCCCGGCTTTAGCTACTTATTGCTTACTTCCAATAGTAGAATCATTCTTAAAAGGAACAGGAATTGAGATTGAACAAAAAGATATTTCCCTTGCGGGAAGAATTCTTGCAAACTTTCCGGATAATCTAACCGAAGGGCAGAAAATCCCGGATTACCTGACAGAATTGGGAGAACTTACACAAAACCCTGATGCAAATATTATAAAACTTCCCAACATAAGTGCATCTATTCCGCAGTTGAAAGCTGCGATAAAAGAATTGCAGGAAAAAGGATACAAGGTTCCAGATTATCCTGAAGAACCGAAAACCGAAGAAGAAAAAGTTCTTAAAACAAGATTTGCCAAAGTGCTCGGGTCTGCAGTAAACCCTGTAATTAGAGAAGGTAATTCGGATAGACGTGCAGCAGCATCGGTTAAAAAGTTTGCAAAAAAATCACCTCATAAAATGATGAAGCCCTGGCCTAAATCAGGTTCAAAAGCCCGAGTTGCACATATGAATCAAAAAGATTTTTACGGTTCTGAAAAATCCGTTACTTTGGATAAAAGCGATGTAGTTAAAATTGAATATGTTGATCAGAATGGGAATACGACTGTTTTAAAGGAAAATCTTAAACTGCTCAACGGTGAAGTTATAGATGCTGCTGTAATGAATGTAAAGGAGTTAAGAAAATTTTATGCTGAACAAATAGACGAAGCAAAAAAAGAAGGCGTTCTTCTTTCGCTTCATCTTAAAGCTACAATGATGAAAATATCCGATCCTATAATGTTCGGTCATGCCGTTTCTGTTTACTACAAAGATGCGCTTGAGAAGCATGCAAATGTTCTTAAAGAAATCGGTGCTAATGTAAATAACGGTTTGATGGATGTACTTGATAAAATAAAGAACCTACCGGACGAAAAAAGAAAAGAAATTGAAGCTGATATTGAAAAAGTCTATGAAAACAAACCGCAGCTGGCAATGGTTGATTCGAGAATCGGTAAGACAAACCTGCATGTTCCTAATGATATAATAGTAGATGCATCTATGCCGAATGTTGTCCGAGATGGTGGTAAAATGTGGAACCGGAAAGATGAGCTACAGGATTGCATAGCAATGATTCCCGATAGATCATATGCAACCATGTATAAAGAAATAATGGAAAACGCGAAGGTAAACGGTCAGTTCGATCCTTCAACTATGGGCTCTGTTTCCAATGTCGGCTTGATGGCTCAGAAAGCCGAGGAATACGGCTCTCATGATAAAACTTTCGAATCTAAAGGAAACGGAATTATTCGTATTGTAAATTCGGAAGGTAAAACTTTACTTGAACAAAAAGTTGAAACCGGAGATATATTCAGAATGTGCCAGGCTAAAGATGAGCCGATAAAAGACTGGGTAAAGCTGGCTGTAACAAGAGCTAAAGCTACATCTTCACCGGCTATTTTCTGGTTGGATGAAAATAGAGGACACGATAGAGAAATTATAGCAAAAGTTAAGAAGTATTTACCTGAACACGATACGAAGGGATTGGAAATAAAAATTCTTAAACCAGTCGATGCTATGAAGTATACTTTGGAAAGAGTAAGAAAAGGTTTGGATACAATATCCGTGACAGGCAATGTACTTCGTGATTATTTAACAGATTTATTTCCGATACTAGAATTAGGAACAAGTGCAAGAATGCTTTCTATTGTTCCCTTATTAAAGGGAGGCGGGTTATTTGAAACCGGCGCCGGTGGTTCTGCACCAAAGCATGTACAGCAACTCTTAAAAGAAAATCATTTAAGGTGGGATTCACTCGGAGAATACTGTGCTCTTGTACCTTCGCTTGAAATGATTGCAAATAAAACCGGGAATAAAAAGGCTGCACTGCTAGCAGAAACTCTTGATTCGGCAATCGGGAAATATCTTGAAAACGGCCGTATGCCTTCAAGGAAAGCAGGTGAAATAGATAACAGAGGAAGTTCTTTTTACTTAGCAATGTACTGGGCGGAAGAATTAGCGAGACAGGATAAAGATGCAGAGTTGAAATCCCGCTTTGAAAAAATGTTTAAAAAATTGAAAGCGAATGAAGAGAAAATTGTAAATGACTTAATCTCCGTGCAGGGTAAATCTGTAGATCTCGATGGTTATTATGTAACCGATTTAAAAAAGACTACTAACGTGATGCGCCCAAGTTCAACTTTTAATAAAATAATTGATGAAATGTAATTTAATATTTTAGACTACTTTTCTAATTTGTTGATAAACGGATGCGAAAAATTTCCCATCCGTTTTTTATTTAAGAAAAACTTATTAAAGTTTATAATAATTAAATTTCACTAATTTTATATCCCGGTGATACTTAGTGTCATCTTAGTGAAACTCTGTGTGACTATTTTAAAAATAATTTTTTTATTTATGTCTTTAATCCCGCAATAATCCGTAATGCAGTATTTGCTTGATGCCCGGCAGTGATCATAACTCTTGGAGCCATAATTCCGTTTGATGTTTCAGGTATAGTTTTATTGTCTCCACATACAAAAATATTCTTTGAAACTTTTTTAGTTTTAATAACGTTAGCAGATTTATAACCTGCTAAACCTGATCCAGTAATTAAATATTTCTCTTTAAATCTTGGATCAGAAAAAGCTTTAATTAACATCGACTTTGATGCAACTGTATCAAACGCTTCAATTACAATCCTGCTATTTTCAAAGATCTTATAAATATTATTCTTGCTTAATTTGGTTTTATATTTTACAACAGTAATAAACGGATTTATAGATTTGAGATATTTTTCAAGAGAATCGACTTTAAAATTACCAACGTCTTCTAAAATAAATTGTTGTCTGTTTAAGTTTGATATTTCAACTTTGTCGTAATCGACGATTACAATATTCTGAATACCAGCTCTCACCAACGCAATAGCAGCATTGGATCCCAATCCTCCGCAGCCTGCAATTCCAATTGTAATTTGTTTAATATTTTCAGAAATAAGGGGGGAATTTTTAGAAGTGAATTTTGCATTAAAATCGTTTTTATCAATTCCTTTTTTCAAATTAACCACCGCCGGTTGGAAGAAACAATTTTACCTTGTCGCCTACTTTAAGAACCGCCGACTTTTTCATTTCCGATCCATTGACAAAACAAGAAATATATTTTTGATGTTCTTTTCTTATTTCAAGTTTATCATAAAGCCCGCCTATAGTACAATTATTTTCAAGTTCAATGTAGCTTTTGTTTTTAGTCCCCTGGATATGAATCAAGCCTGTCCATTCGATATAAATTTTCATCGTAAATAAATTATTATATCTCATCATAATTTAGTCTAAGGTGATTCACCTTTTTACCGTTTGCTAAAGCTTGTATTTCAGCAATTATACTTAACGCAATTTCATTAGGAGAATCTCCGCCGATTTCAGCACCAATCGGAGCATAAAGATTATCTAAATTCAATTTATGATTGAATTTATTTTTAATAAAAGATAATCCTTCTTTTACTTTTCTTTTTGATCCGATCATACCGATATATTTCATGTCAGGATAATTCTTAAAAATGAATTCGAGAACCTGCAAATCATTAGAATGATTGTGTGTTAAAATTACCGAATAACCGTTTGGATCAAGCTGCAGATAATTTTTTTCTTTAAGATGAAGGTTGGGAAGATCAATTAATTTCTTCTGATTGCAATTATCTTCAGATACTTCTTCTAGAATATTTGACCGATTGTCGAATATAATAATATAATAGCCTAATTGCTTAGCAAGCCTAGCGACAGCCTGTCCAACATGACCGGAACCAAATATATAAATTGTCTTTAAGGAATTATAAACTTCATAAAAGAGAGTAACTTCACCACCGCAAAGTGCATTGATTTCGACTTTGTCGTTAGATTTTACTACAATATTGTTTTTTTCATTTCCTAATAATGAGTCTTTCATTATTAAGGTTTCCGAAAAATTGTTGTCTCCTTTTTGCAGTAATTCTATAGATTTGTTCACAGCATAAAATTCAACTCCGCCTCCTCCAACAGTACCGGCGATTCTTCCCTCCGATCCGACAAGCATTTTAAATCCGGTTTTACCCGGCGTGCTTCCTTTCATATCAACAATGGTAACTAAAACAGAAGCTTGGTTTGACTTTAGTCTTTCTTCTAAAGTTCTAAACACTTCAATCATAATAGACCGGCTTCTTTATTAAATTCTTTTATTAGCATATCTATCTTTGGAGTTAGACTTCTAATATTATCCCAATACTTATCAAAATCATTCCACTGAGCGTTCAATTCACTTAAATTTTTCTGCTGTTGTTCGATCCAAGTGAAATATTTTAAATTATGGATTCTCTTTTTATCATAATAATTCAATTCAAGCATTGAGGATGTATTTGTTCCCATTAAATTTTTATTGTAGATTCTAACTGCATCATCATGACTAAATTTACCAAATTTATCGTTCAATTCCTTTAAGCGAGATCCATATAAATCCATTGAATCCGTAAGAATTGTAAAAACAATATCGTCTTCTTTCAATTCAAAATATTTTGCAAACTTAATTGCTGAAAGAATATTTGCAGCTCCCGAGATTCCAATAATATCCAGATTTGAAGCAACACTATCCGGAACTCCTTTTTCAACTATATAATTTTTTCCTTCATCTTCATTAAAAAGTCTAATCAGTTCGATGCAGTCATTATCATCTATAGCGATAACCATATCCGTATTTTTAACATTATGAATCCACGGCACATGTTTATCGCCAATTCCTTCGATTCGATGCCCGCCATATCCATTAAGAAGCAAAGTAGGACATTGAAGCGCTTCTGATGCAGCAATTTTAATGTGCGGGAATTGTAATTTGAGAAAATCACCGGCCGCTATTGTACCACCGGAACCTGTAGCAGAAATATATCCGGCAACATTACCTTCTGATTTTAAATTCTTTCTATAAATTTCTTCAATTGCATTCCCGGTTACTTCAAAATGCCAAAGATAATTTCCAAACTCATCAAACTGATTAAATATCTTTACATCATTTCTTGTGTTTTTCAATTCCCAGCATTTATCAAAAATTTCTTTAACGTTACTTTCGCATCCCGGAGTAGCAATAACTTCTCCGGCTAAATTCCGTAGCCATTCAAATCTTTCTGAACTCATTTCTTCCGGTAAAATTGCTATTGACTGACAGCCCAATAAAGCTGAATTAAAAGATCCTCCGCGACAATAATTTCCTGTAGACGGCCAAACTGCTTTTTGCCAGGTGGAATCGAAATTACCGGTAACTAAAGCAGGAGCTAAACAACCATAAGTTGCACCTACTTTATGTGCACCTGTTGGAAACCATTTCCCAACAAGCGCTATTATTCTTGATTTAACTCCGGTTAATTCAGGAGGCAGTTCTATAAAATTTACACTCCCAAATCCTCCCCCAAATCCTTTGGGCTCATTTTTCCAGGTTATCCTAAATAAATTTAACGGATTTACATCCCAAAGCCCCACATTCTTCAAACGTTCAAGAATACTTGAGGGAACTTTTGAAGGATCTTTCATCTGTTCAAAAGTCGGATAAATTATATTTTTTTCTATACATCTCTGAATATTTTTTTGACGTGAGGTTTCGTTAATTTTTAATTCGATCATCTAAATTCCTTAGTGAATGTTTTTTAAATTTTCCATATATGATTTAGCTGCTTGAAGGTCACTGAAATTATCGATATCCATTCCAATACCTTTATCCGTAACAGAACAAAATTTATGTTTGAAATTTTGAAGAACATCTTTTAATATTTCTTCATCGGCACATTGAAGAATTTGCTCTTTAATAGTTGCTTTAATTAAAATAGGATGACCGCCTGCAACTCTCGGCTCCTTATCTATTTCTTCATCCTCAACTAAGGTAACCGGAGTGTATACTTCTGCTTGATTATCTTCAGAAAAACATTCAAGCAATTTTTGATAAGTACTGAATAAAACAAAAGGGATATCTCCAAGAGTTATAAAAATACCTTCACTCTGGTTAGAAATATTTTGAAGACCGCTTTTAACAGATGAAAGCATTCCGTTTATATAGTTCTTGTTTTCAATCAAGCTAATTTTTTCTTTTTGCAAATCCGAAAGAATCGTTGTGCATTCAACAAGATTTACTAAAGCACTATAATTATGCCCGCCTACCACAGTTACCTTTGAACAAATATTTACCATCGGGACAATAGTTCTAATCAAAATTGGGACCTCTCCAATTTCAATTTTCGGTTTCCAGTCGTTCATTCTTGTGGATAAGCCTGCAGCTAATATAATTCCTTCAAATTTATTATGATCAATCATTTTTCTTCCCCGAATTTAATTTTAAATTTAAATTATCTAATATATAATCGATATCTGCTTCAAATATTTTAGGAAATTTAACAGATTTTAATGCATTATCAATATCCTTTAATCCATGACCTGTTAGAAGCACAACAACATTTTTATCTTTTGCTATACGTTTTTTTATTTTAAGAAATCCGGCAAATGCAGCGGCAGATGATGGCTCGCAAAAAATGCCGCTCATTCTTGACAGATAACTTTGTGAATATAAAATTTCATCATCACTTACAACTACTAATTCACCTTCAACAGATTTCAGATCTTTAACAGCAGAATAACCGTTTCGAGCAACATTGACTGAAATTGAATCAGCAATTGTGGCAGCTTTATAATTCAGGTCAAAATAATCCTTATAAAAAGCATTATAAATGAATGAGCTTCCTTCTGTCTGCACCCCAATTATTTTGGGAATTTTATTTATAGCACCTAAAAATTTTAGATCATTAAAACCCTTTATTACCCCGCTTAAAATAACCCCATCACCAACAGGTAAGAATAAATAATCGATATCTTTCCCAATCAGCTGCTCATATAATTCAAATGCAACTGTTTTTTTCCCTTCAATTGTTAAAGGATTGTATGCGGTATTACGATTTAGAAAACCTGTCCTTTCGGAAAATTCAAGTGAAACATCAAATGAAGTATCATAATCTCCATTTATAGGAATCAACTCTGCCCCATATTGAAGGCATTGAACCAGCTTTGCTTTAGGTGCATTTTCAGGCATAAAAATAAATGATTTTTGTCCTGCCGCTGCTGCTATTCCTGCCATTGATGAAGCGGCATTACCTGTAGAAGCGACAACTATTTCATTAATATTATTCTTCTTAGCGAAGGCGGAAACTAAATATGATGCTCTGTCTTTAAATGAACCTGTAGGATTTGTGCCCTCAAATTTTAGATAAATATTATCAAAATCTAAATCCTTTTGAATATTTTTTGCATCAATGAGCGGCGTATTCCCCACACTTATAGATGGAAAATATTTTTCTTCTACAGGTAAAAAATCAAAAATATTAAATTTTCCTTTTGATGATAAAGAATTTTTTAATTTTTCCGGGAGTTGAACTTTAAGGATTCCCTTTAAAGGTTTACCTTTAACGGATTTTTCCCGGCAATTTGGACAAAGCATGGTATCTTTATCAATAGGAAAAATTTGTCCACAATTATCACATTTATATTTGAAATCTTTTTTCATCACCAAATTACATTGTCAAAGCCATAATTGCCTTTGCGGTATGAAGTCTGTTTTCAGCTTCATCAAATACTATAGAAATGTTTGGATCATCAAGAATTTCATCAGTAACTTCATGTCCCCTGTCTGCCGGTAAAGCATGCATAAGTTTTACATTCTTATCTGCAGTTTTTATTTTCTTTTCGTCGCATATCCAGTTCTTATATTTTTCAAGATTAGCTTTCATTTCTTTTTTACAAGAATCCTCATTTTGCAGATATGTGTCCATATCATAAAAACCGAATCCGCCCCAGTTTTTAGGAATTACAATATGCGCACCTTCGAAAGCTTCTTCCATATTATTTGTAAATTTAATACTTCCTCCGCCTTGTTCCGCATTCTTTGCAGCTTTATCAACAATATCTTTACTTAGTGGAAATTCCTTTGGATGAGCAACTGTTACGTCAAGCCCATATCTTGGGAAAAGTAATAGTTGAGTTTGAGGTACAGATAAAGGTTTAGAATGTGTATCGGCATACGCCCAAGAAATTGTAACTTTTAATCCCTTGACATTTTTACCAAAAAATTCAAAAATTGTCATCAAATCAGCTAGACCCTGGAAAGGATGATAAATATCATCTTGAAGCGACATAACAGGCTTTGTGGAATACTTTGACATTTCTTTTAAATATTTATTTCCTATTCCGTAAAAACAATTTCTTGAAGCTATTCCATGACCCATTCTTGAAAGAATAATAGCGGTATCTTTTGGTGCTTCGCCGTGAGATATTTGCATTTTGTCGGCAGTAAGATCATGCGCATGTCCGCCCAGCTGCGTCATACCCGCTTCCATAGAATTCCGTGTCCGCGTTGACTGTTCAAAAAATATCATGAATAATGTTTTGTCTGGAAGATATCTTGTAGGTATTTCGTTCGCAAATTTTTCTTTTAAATCGAATGCAGTATTAAAAACTGTATCAAGTTCTTTTTTAGACCAATCTTCACAAGTAAGAAAATGTTTCCCCTTCAATTTTGAAATCATTATTGTACCCTCATATTAGAAATTAATTAATTAAAATGTTGAACAATAATATGCATAGAATGCAGAAGCTTTAACTAAATGTTCAACTGGAACTTTTTCATTGGGCGCGTGAGCTAAAACTTCATTGCCCGGACCAAAACCGATTACCGGAATATTATAAATTCCGTTTATAACTACGCCATTTGTTGAAAAAGTCCACTTATCTATTATAGCATCTTCACCAAACAATTGCTGATAAGTTTTAACCCCATTTTGAATAACCGGATGATTTTCTTCTATTACCCAGGTCGGATAATATTTTTCCATACCATATTCCAATCCGGTATAAGCTTTTTCTTTATAATTGAGAAGTTCAACTTTTGCATCCATTCCTTTAGCAATTTCTTCGATTTGACTTAACGCCAATTTTTTATCTTCTCCCTTTGTTAATCTTCTATCAAGATGAATTTTGCAGAAATCCGAAACCGCACATAGTGAAGGGCTTGAAGAAATTATTTCAGATATAGTAACAGATCCTTTTCCAAGAAAATCATCGACAATTAATTTTTCATTTAGTTTTTCAATTTCCAACGCAGCTTTTGATGCCATATAAATTGCATTCTTTCCGCGATCAGGCGCAGAACCATGAGCAGATAAACCATAAAAAGATACTTCAATTTCCATTCGCCCTCTATGCCCGCGATATATATTTAAATTTGTTGGTTCCGTAACAATAACACAATCAGGTTTAATTTTATCTTCTTCAACAATATATTTCCAGCATAAACCGTCACAGTCTTCTTCCATAACTGAGCCGACAAAATAAATTGTCACATCATTTTCAACGCCTATTTCTTTTAATATTTTACCAGCAGTAATAAATGCAGCGGGTCCTCCGGTCTGATCAACACTTCCTCTTCCATGGACAAAACCATTCTTAATTTCTCCTCCAAGCGGATCAAAATCCCAATTGGCAATATTACCTAAATCTACTGTGTCAATGTGTCCGTCTATAGCAATCTTCTTTTCCCCGTTTCCAATCTTCCCAATTACATTTCCCAGTCCGTCAATCCATGTATCATCAAAATCTGCATCAACCATCATATCCTTAATTGCCGATGCTACTTCTTTTTCTTTACAGCTTAATGATTTTAACCGGATTAATTTTGATAGATTACTAGAAGTATAGGATTCATATTTTTTCGAAAGATTAATAATCTTTTCAGGAAGATTCATAATTCCCCACTCAATATTGTGATATGTTATTTCTCAAATATTTTCAAGATAAAGAACCGGGAAGTTTTTGGTTTAATACTCCCCGTTTGAGTATTATCTATACACTCCAAATTTTATTTTACAAAACTATAAAAAAAAATTCTAATTAGTTAATAAAAAAATTATTTTTTTTGAAATTCTTATTTTATATTGAATATTAAAGATTAAGATAAATAGATCAATTTTATTTAAGAAAATGTACAGTTTGAAATAAAGGGGCTTTTATGTCTGATAAAATGCGGCCGGTAGAATTTAAAAATTTACTTTTTTGGATTTTAAAAGAATTCAAAGACCATAAAACTATTTTTGGAATACCGTATTTTAAATTTTTTCTAAAGGATAATAAAAATTCCACCCGAATTTTTAATGAGAAATTAGACTCTCCAATTGGTCCGGCTGCAGGGCCTCATACTCAATTAGCACAGAACATTGTTTCAGCTTATTTGGTTGGAGGAAGATTTTTCGAACTTAAGACTGTTCAAAAACTAGATGAATTAGAAATAGATAAACCATGTATAGATGCTGAAGACGAAGGATATAATGTTGAGTGGTCTCAAGAACTTACTCTGGAACAATCATATTCAGAATATTTAAAAGCCTGGTTTATCATTCACCTATTAAAATCTGTTTTTCCATTTTTTAAAGATTCGGATAGAGGTTTTATTTTCAATATGAGTGTGGGATATGATCTTGATGGAATAAAATCTGAAAGAATGGATGCCTTTATTGATAATCTTAAAGATGCTTCGAATGTACAAGAATTTCAAGGCTGCAAAAAAATATTGAGGGAATTCATCCAGGATGAAGAAGTAAAAACTTTTTTAGAAGATTCTTTTATTAATCAATCCAGGACTAAAAACAATATTGAAAGAATTCTTGAATTTAATAATAGTATTTCACCATTTATTTCGAATTCCGTTACACTTTCTACAATGCACGGCTGTCCCTCTAATGAAATTGAAGCTATAGCAAAATATCTAATAAAAGAGAAAGGGTTGCACACTTATATAAAATTAAATCCAACTCTTTTAGGTTATGATTATGTTAAAGGGAATTTATCAGACCACGGTTATAATTATATAAGGCTAGATAAAAATGCATTTGCTCATGATCTCCAATTTGCAGATGCAATAACAATGATAAAAAGGTTGAAAGAATTTGCAATCCAGCATAACAAAGAATATGGCATAAAACTCTCCAATACTCTTTGGGTAATGAACAATAAAGGAAGTTTGCCCGGTCAGCAAATGTATTTGTCGGGTCGCTCATTATATCCATTAACTATAAATTTAGCATATAAAATTGCGAAAGGGTTTAATGGTGATATTAACATATCATATTCCGGCGGAGCAAATGCTTATAACATTAATCAAATTTTGAGTACAGGTATTTATCCAGTTACAATTGTTACCGAGCTGCTTAAACCAGGCGGTTATTTAAGATTATTTCAAATGTCCAAATTAGTTGAAGAAAATGATTTCAATTCTGATATAAATTTTTCACATATCAATCTTCAAAAACTTAAAATATTAGCGGAGGATTCTCTTTCTAATTATTTTTATAAAAAGGATATTAGAAATATTGGTTCATTAAAGATTAATAAACGTTTACCAAAATTCGATTGTTATATTTCCCCTTGTCAGGAAGTATGTCCAATAAATCAAGATGTTGCCGAATATATAAGTTTGGTTGGTGAAAAAAGTTATGAAGATGCATTTGAAATAATTACAAATAAAAATCCGCTGCCGCACATAACCGGTTACATCTGCGATCATCAATGCATGACTAAATGTTCACGCTGGGATTATGAAAAAACAATTGATATTAGGGAATTAAAAAAAGATGCCGCAGAAAATGGATTTAAGCAATATTTTGAAAATTTGGAAATTGATATAAATATTAAAAAAAATGGAATTAAAACTGCAGTTATTGGTGCAGGACCTGCAGGGCTTTCAAATGCTTATTTCCTAGCTAAAGCTGGATTTGATGTAACTATATTTGAACAAACTGAAAAAGCCGGAGGAACAGTTCGACATGTAATACCTGGTTTTAGGTTACCAGAAACTGCAATTAAAAATGATATTGATTTTATTAAAATATTTGGAGTAAAATTAGAATATAATTGTGAATCTAACTTTTCAATAAATAAAATTAAAGGACAAGGATTCAAATATATTTTTATCGGAATCGGTGCTCCAAAATCAAATCAATTCAATATTAAGAGCGGTGAAAATAATATTTACAACGCTGTTGAATTTCTAAAGGCTTTTAATAGAAAAAATAAATTTGAACTTGGAGAAAATGTGGCTGTTATAGGCGGAGGCAATTCGGCAATGGATGCTGCAAGAGCATCTTCAAGAATAAATGGTGTAAAAAAAGTTTTTATTATTTACAGAAGAACAAAAGAGTTTATGCCTGCCGATTTGGAGGAGTTTGACGCTTGCATTAAAGAAGGTGTTGAATTCAAGGAATTACTTCTTCCGGTTGAATTTCAAAATAAAGTTTTAAAATGTCAAAAAATGGAGTTAGGTAATATTGGAAAAGACGGCAGAAGAAATGTTGTCGCTCGCAAAAATGAATTCGAAGAATTTAAAATTGATTCAGTTATTTCTGCTATAGGTGAACATGTTGATTTAGATATTTTAAAGGATAACGATATTGTCGATTTAATAAATGAATCATTAAATGTAAATCAAGAGACAAATGAAACAAAGATTTCAAATGTTTATATCGGCGGTGATGCATTAAGAGGTCCGTCTACAGTTGTAGAGTCTATTGCAGACGGTAAGAAAGCAGCTGAAGCAATTATTAAAAAAGAAGGGATAAAACCGGACCACTTCAAAACTCATTTATACAATTCCGAAAAAATAGATCATATTAAATCTATTGAAGAAAAGAGAGGAAATGTTTTATTAAATACTTACTCAGATATTAATTTAGAAGCTGAAAAATGCCTTGAATGCAATTTACTGTGTAATAAGTGTGTAGAAGTCTGTCCCAACAGAGCAAACGTAGCAGTTAAAAGCGATAATCATGAGAATGAGATAAAAGATTTTTATCAAATTTTGCATTTGGATGGTTTATGCAATGAATGCGGAAATTGCGAAACTTTCTGTCCTTACGATGATGCGCCTTATAAAGCAAAAACAACATTATTCTGGGTTGAAGAAGATTTTTTAAACAGCACTAATGACGGATTTTTCCTTTATAATAAAACAAACGATTCATTTAATTTTAATATAAGATATAACTCAAATACCGGGAGCCTTTCACTGGACAGCAGTGGTAATTTTATTTCATCATCAATTAAAGGCGATTCGAAAGATTTTGAACTATTCATAAATTTTGTTGAGAATATTTATAAAAATTATAATTATCTTATAGATATTGAAGTATAAATAATTTTTTGATTCGGCATAATTAAAATATTTATTATGTGAGTTAAAATATGATCGTATTAAAAAATGCAAGCTTAGTTCAATTTAATCCACCAAAAGTAACCAGCAACATCGATGTTGTAATTGAAAACGAATTGATTATTGATGTTGGAAAGGATGTTGGCGCTAATTACAAAGCATCAAAAGTATTTGATCTAACCGATAAATATTTATCTACCGGATTAGTTTGTTCACATAATCATTTTTATTCA
>JBJKQE010000050.1:0-4335 GCA_046705645.1 Ignavibacteriaceae bacterium
CCGTTTAATAATGCTTCGGCATAAACCATACCGAACGATTCACTTTTGCTGGGGAGTAAAAAGGCTTCAGCTTCTGCATAGTATTTATCTATATTTTTGTTGGGAATATTTCCAATAAGTTCAACTATTTCAGTTAAATCAAATTTCTTTATCCATTCTTTTACTTTCCACAAATAATCTCCATCACCTATTATTTTAAGTTTAATATGATTTTCTTTAAGAGGTATTATTGCTTTTAAAAGATTCTTAATGTTTTTCCGTATTACAGATTCCTTTGTCATTCTTAATATAGTTAGAAAATTTCCTGATGTAAAATGCATATTTTTATTTATAATTTGCCTTTCAACTATATTAGGTAAAAACTGCAATTTAGGTTCTATATAATCATAGAAAAATTTATTTCCTACAATTCTATGAATTTCTTTCTTCATTGATGGAATTAGATATATAATTTTACTACTGCATTTTAATACCTTTTTAAAATTATTAATTAAATCTTTTCTCTTTGATAATACGTGTACGTCTGTTTGTCTTAGTGTTATTATCAATGGTTTACATAATTTTTTTGATAATAGATATCCGATGTATCCTTCAAACGTTAACTTATGCGAATGAATTAATTTAATTGAATTCAAATCGATTAATCCATCATTTGAAGCATTTAATATTTTACTAAAAGCCCTGCGCTGACTAAATATATGAAAAATCCCAAAAGGCATTCCGAAACAATTAACCTTTAAATGGTTGGGAGAATCAGATTGAATAAATTCATCTTTGAATTTTATAACACGTACAAGATCTATTACTTCGGTTTCATTTAATTGAGAAGTAATTTCGATTAAGTTTTTTACAGCTGTCGTTATATCTCTGTTAAATCTGTCTCTCAGATCATAAGATAAATGTAATATTTCTGACAAAATTTGTTATGAAATTTTAGTGTATAAACTATTTTATTTAATATTAACTAATTAAAAGCTATTGAGGAAGTTTTTTTAAGGAATCGGAAATTTCATCTTTGAATACATCAGACATTAAAGCTAAATAACCGAATATGTACATAACTCCTGGAACCAATTGCGGTCTTATAAATGTCGATTCAGTTATATTAATAATAATTGCCGAGACGACAATCCATATCCAAAAATGAGGTTTATTATAATGAACTAGATTTTTGAAATATTGAATAAAAGTAAAAATAAATAATACCAAACCAATAATACCAGTCTCATTTAATATATCTAAATATCCGTTATGAGCTTGTAAAGGTATCCAAATATATTTTTGATACAATTGATCGGTTAAGGGACTGCCTATAACCCAAAAGCCCTGAAAACCACATCCATAAATAATATGCTTTTTAGCAATATTAAATATGTCACTCCATATTTCAGTTCTACCTGTGAGAGTCAGATTCTTACCACTGATACTAAAAAAATCTCCAATCCATCTTGGATCTACAAATAAAATTGTAATTACAAATCCAACACTCCAAAAAATGATTATTGTAAATAAAATCTTCTTGTTTGTAATAACATTAAAATACTTATCAAAAAAAAGTCCAATCCAACTTAGGAATAAAATAAAAAGAGTGAGTTCATCAGTAAAACTATGTGAACCTATTAGAAGTATCAAAGATAATAATAACATAAAAAAATTAAATAATCTTTTTAAAATAGTTTTATCTCTAAGCGAAGCAAACCATATCAGAATACTAAATAACGCAATCTGACCAAGAAGGTTTTTAGATTTAGCTAATCCTCTCCAAGCACCATAACTTTCCTTTGCTCCTGCAACAGTAAAGACAGAAATTAGTGACAGAATTACATAAAAGCCTAAGATATATTTGAATACTTTTATAAAATCATCCGAAGTCTTAAAGTGAAGTAGTGCAGAGATGCAAACAACTATAGTCGTAATAACTTGAAAATACCTCTTGAAAGAAACAAAGCTATAACTTGACCACATTATTGTCATTAATCCCCAAATAAAAAAAATCGTAAGGAACTTTTCCTTTTTAATTAACCCTATTACTTCACTCCATTTAGGAATTAACGAAATCAATGCAGTTATAAATAGCGTACTGAATACTATCTGATTTACTATATTAGATGTTGATATTTCATCTATATCTCTTGTTGAAGTTTGAAAAGGCAATCCGGTTCCATAATAGGCAAAAAACATATATAGGATAAATGAAATTTTAGCAATCAATGCATAATAATCCGTTTTTGTCCTGATACTATTTAAATCAGAATTCAACGAATTTTCATTAAAATTAATATACATCCTTCTCTTCCAATACAAATTTTTAACAAAAAGAGTGAAAAATCATTGCTTTCGTTATTACTTAATTATAATATAAAGATAAAGTATTTTTTGCTATAATAATCCACGAATATTTTGTTGAACTTAATTCATTAGCATATTTACCCATCTGAATAATTTTTCCCTTATTATTAAATGCATTTATGATGATCTTTGTTAGTGCATCTATGTTATTTTTTTCAACTAGATAACCGCTTTTACCTTCTTCAATAGTTTCCGAGAAATCTCCAACATTTGTTGCAATTACTGGTTTTGCAAAAGAATATGCCAAATGAACTATTCCTGAATGGTCTATATTTTTATATGGAAGTACAACAAAATCTGTAGCATTGAAATATATTTGAATTTTATCAACCGGTATATAGGAAAAGTTATATATAATCTTATCTCTTATGATTGAATTATTAATTAATTTTTCATATTTCTCATACAATATTTTATTACCAGGTTCGCCAGCTATTACCAAACGTAAATTATTATTTATTGAAGTTGCTTTAGAAAATGAATCTAATAACAAGTCTAATCCTTTATATTCTCTAATAAAGCCAAAAAATAATAACACATCCTCATTTGGAGAAATATGTAACTGAAATCTAGCTTCATTGCTTGTAATTAAATCTTTGTGAATGTAAAAGTCAAAATTACCATGTGGAATTATAAAAATTTTTTTTTCTGAAACATTCAATTCCCTCTGAAGTCTATATTTTATATATTCTGAATGAACAATAATTTTACTTACAATCATATATACAAATCTATAAAAATAAATATCAGTTCTATTGCTTTCATGAGGTAATACATTATGAGCAGTATATACCACTTTAAATTTAAATAATTTTAGCACGGCAATGATAAATATATCTTCCTTCCTCCTAAAAAATTGATAATGTATAACACTATTTTTATTCTTAAATATATAATTTAATATTCGAATTTGAGATATTAAATAATTAAAAAATTTCTTTGCAACACCTTCAACAGTTCCCTTACTTGGCAACCAATATTTAACTTCAAAGTTAATGTTTACGCCAACTTTCCTATTACTCGGTACAATTAGGGTAACATCAGCACCTACAGTTGATAGACCTTCTGCTAAGCAAGCTGCATAATCATTTCCCACCAATCCATCTATTAAAATTATTTTCATGAAAAAATACAAACTAATAAATTAATTATTTAATACCTTTTTAATAATCTTTTTTCGTAATATTTCAACTATACTGTTAGCAATGTTTTTAAAATCTTTAGTAATAACCCATAGTACTATAATACAACAGCTAAATAAAAGAAGATTAATTGGCAAATTGAAATTGCCGAATATTAACGATACTGGTATAATAAGGAAGGTTATTAAAGGTTTTGCTATATTTAATATATTGGGGTTCATAGAATACTTTAACATATATAAATAGAACAGTGTCGAAGAAATAACATTCATTATCAAAAGCGAATATACAGCACCCATATATCCAAACATAGGTACTAATAATACACTTAACGAAATACTGACTATACTACCAATTGTATTAATTTTCGACGGCACAGTTGAATATCCTGCCGATACTAATGAATATCCCATTAAATCACCTATTCCTTTAATAAAAAAATTCAATATTAATAAAGCAAAGGCAGTAGAAACTTCTAAATACTTTTCAGAAAAAATGAGTATAGTAATCTCTTTTCTAAATAAAAATGCGCTAATTACTAATAAAGTTATTACCAATGAGAAGATACTTAGTGATTTTTCAATTAAATCAATTGCTGTTTTCTTATCCTTTTTAGAAAATAAGCTTGATAGGTTAGGAAAATAAACTACAATAAATGATTGTAAGATTTTTTTAAGTGCCATAGGTACTTTACTAGCAATATCGAAATTAGCTATACTAACTGGTGTTAAATATATACCTATTATGAATACATTAGCTTGACCATTTACAAAAGTCACCATATTATTTAAATAAAGAGGGCCACTGAATTTTATAACTTTATTAAATGCTTCGATTGTTGGTT
>JBJKQE010000051.1:0-36726 GCA_046705645.1 Ignavibacteriaceae bacterium
TGCTCAACAAAATAAATTAAAAATTGAAGAAATTAAACCGGATGCAAACGGAGTACCCCAGCAAAAAACTGGAATAGAGAATGGATGGCAGTGGCTGACAGATAATGCTGTTTGGGGAGATAATCCAATTAGCGTAGATACGGGGAAGAATTATGGTAAAAAAATGGGAGTTTATTGGGAAACAGATAAACCGGTTTGGGATGGGAATACAAACAAAGGAAATCTTACTAAAGGTTTGATTAGGTTAGTGGGGAGATATTGGACATCAGATTCGACTTATACAGTAAATTTGACTGCTAAACAGGATAAAGATTCCGCTTCAATTGAAATAGAGGTTATTAAACCTAAAAAGCTTTTAACTAAAGGCCAAACACCTAATTATATTTATGCAAAAGATGTGCATGATACAACTTACAATGTTGATTCGTTGTGTATATATTGGGGAGGGCTTTATGGAATTCCCCCTCAACTTATAAAAGGACATATAATGACTGAAACTCATTTTAGACCTTCTTATAGATATGAACCTTATACTGGGCAATTTATTGTAAATGATATAGTTAAAAAAAATAAAAATCCTTTTATAGTCACAGCTTCAACAATGGGGAAAAATGGGTCATTAGGAGTTCCAACAAAAGAAGAACATAAAGGAGTATGGATGATTCATTATTATGAAGAGCACAAAAGCGTTTGGCAATTTATAAAAGATAATTCTCAAATAGTTGATCCTAATAATACTTTAACAGCATTTGGAGCACAATATAAAACTGGAAGAAAAAAAGGTCAAATTATCCATTCTCGCTCTTATAGTATTCTAAATAAATTTAAAGATTTTTTAACTGTTTCTGAAAATAACATTAGAAAGTTAAATAAAATTAAAAATGGAATAGTACTAAATGATTCTCTTCAGTTAATTGCAAATGATTCGGCACGAATTGCATTTTTAAATTACATGCAATTTGAATGGAAAGGAAAAAATCTTGATAGCATTTATGCTCAAACACGAATCGCAGCCTCTTACGGGCTAATTCAAAATATGTATTTAACAGCTCTTAAAGAAAAATATGGCACAGGAAACAATGATAGACCAGAAAATCTGAATGAACCTGCAGGATTTAAATATCAGATTTTTCATTATGCTTCTTTATTTAAAAAAAATGGTTTTAATTTAGGTAGAACGAATAATTATGTTTCAAACTTTATAGATTATAATAAAGGGGATATTGTATTTGCAGCAAATGAAGGTTATGAAGAAGCTTTCAAAACCGTGGTTTATTTATGGAATAAATATAAAGGAGGATATTTAAATGAAGTTATTTCAAATATGGAAAGATTTATACCTAGGAGATAAAAAATGAAAAATTTTATAAAAATTTCAATTTTATTATTTGTTATTTTCATTACGAAATGCCAATTTGCTCAATATGGGACAAGACAGGACAGTTTGTCAATTGCTGAACAATTATATTCTTCTTTTAATAAAAATTATGTTGTTACAGAGATAGTTAATGTTGATTCGGCCGAAATTATTAGAGGTAAATTTAGTAAGATTACAGATCCTTATAATACATTGGAAGGATATATTATTTTTATTGCCGAAAGAGAGGGCGAAACTTTTAATGATTCTGGAGTAGTTGGATTATATAAAAACAATATTATAATATGGAAATCAAATATTATTGAACCTTATAGCGCTTCTCACGGTTCAATACTGGCCTGTTTTGATGTTAATAATGATGGGAAAGTAGACATAATGACAACATGGTTAAATGGAGATTCCTGGAATGATCCACTTGATTTATGGATTTTTTCTTGGGATGGTACAAGTGTAAACATTATTAATAAATTTAATGAATATGGATCAGGAATAGAAAGCACAACAGGGATGGGATATGATTTTGCCGATTATCAAGGAGATGGAATATGGGAAATTATCGGTTATGAAACCGTGGATAGTAGTGCAAATGATTCTATTAATAATTCACTTATCTATAGTTGGAATGGAACAATATATGATTTCTCAGATAACTTAAATGGTTTTCCTCTGGATAGATTTTTTCCCCGAAATAGATTTACTGCTAAAGTTATTTCATTAGTTTCAAAAAAATCGCAAAATATTTTTAATTATTATTATTCAGTAAAAAATGAGATAGAAAGTCCTCAAGCAATTAATGAATTCGATGTATATGGTAACAGCGATTCTTTTTTAAATATTACTAATCCACCAAAGTGGGAAGGTTATAAACTTAGTACGGAAATTTCTTGGAATGAACAAGTGAAGCCTCCTTATGAAAATTTTTCATTTAAGTATAAAATTAAGCCTGGGACAAAAATGGAATTCTCTTATAACGCTGAAGGATTACCTTATATTTCAGATGCATATTTAAGAGCTTTTAATTTTATTGGTTATCAAGGCGACGAAAGCTATAGTACTGTTGATGATTATTTAAATAATTCTGTGGTCGTTTCTGTGATAGCAGTGAATAAACCTCCAATCCCTTTTATCCCATTAAGCTTTTTAGATACTTTAATTGTGTATTGTTCTAAATCTTATGAGCTCAATTGGATAAAGAATAGTGAAACCGACAATAAATACGACAGCCTCTTCATCTCCGCCAAAACCCATCTCCTGCAAAACAATATTACTGGAGCTAAAAATACACTTAATCAGGTTTCGCAGGATGTGGATATTGACAGTACATCTAACTTAACAAGTGAAGCTTACGCGCTTATAAAATACAATACGGAATATTTGTTGGATCATTTACCAAACACCAATACTGCTTCATTAGCAGTTAACCTGGAGAACAGTTCCAATTGCCTACTTACCGGTGGCAGCCTCCAGTATTACGACGGCGGGTGGAAAAACGCCGTAAACAACGGCGACGGTACTTTTGGTATAAATACGGATAAGACTACTTTAAGTCTTAGAATGAATTATGAGTATGGCTCGCAGACAGTCTCAAACGTGCCGGCACAAAATAACACTTATACATTCCATACAACAAATGTATCGGTGCAGCTAAAAGACAGTCAAGGTAACCAAATCGACGAAGGAACTGTTAAATACTATGCCGGCGGCTGGAGAGACTTCGGTACAACAACCAATGGTGTTGCCGCCAAAGAACTTCTACCAAATAATTATTCATTCAGAATGACTTACGCCTACGGCAGCAATGATAAACAGCAAAACATTGGTGATAATTCTACTGTTGTATTTCAAACTGTAAATGTAAATGTACAGTTAAAGAATAGTTTAGGAAATTTGATTGATGAAGGAACAGTTAAATATTATGCTGGTGGATGGAGAGACTTTGGTATAACTACTAACGGAGTTGCGGTAAAAGAACTTCTTCCGAATAATTATTCATTCAGAATGACGTATACTTACGGCAGCAACGATAAACAGCAGAACGTCGGGGATAATCCTACGGTTGTCTTTCAAACAGTTAATGCAAATGTCCAATTAAAAAATAGCCTTGGTAATCTCATTGATGAAGGGACAGTCAAGTATTACGCCGGAGGCTGGAGAGACTTTGGTACAACGACAAGCGGAGTTGCAACAAAAGAACTTCTGCCAAATAATTATTCATTTAGAATGACATATGCATACGGCAGCAACGATAAACAGCAGAACATCGGTGATGATCCAACAGTGGTATTCCAAACAGTTAATGCAAATGTACAGCTAAAGAATAGTCTTGGTAATTTGATTGATCAAGGAACAGTCCAATATTATGCCGGAGGATGGAGAGATTTTGGAACAACCTCAAACGGAGCTGCTACAAAAGAACTTTTGCCAAACAATTATTCAATCAGAATGAATTATGAATTTATCTCTAATGATAAGCAGCAGAATATAGGGACAAACAGCACTGTAACATTTTCAACAGTTCTGTGTACTATCGATGTAAAGGAATCACAAAATCAGCCGGTTGACGGTGCAGATATAAAATATTATTCGGGAGGATGGAGAGAAATAGGGCTGACAGTCAACGGACAAATTACAAAAGAATTATTGCCAAAGACATTAACTTTTAGAATGAATCACAATTCCGTCCAGCAAGATAAGAGTCAGGATATATCGGCAAATAGTACGGTAGAATTTAATACCGGAGAATAAAAAAATCTCAGTGAAACTCTGTGTTACCGTTTCTTTTATGACCACAGAGTTACTACAGAGTTACATAGAGGGAAAATGAAAATAAAAGGGTGATAAAATGAAAAGGGAAAATTATATTTCTTTAGGATTAATAATTTTGACGATAGTTGTCTTCGGCAGCGGATTTATATTTGCCCAAACAATTCAGCCGGAAAGCTCAACTGTTTATAATGTAGATCCCGGGACAAAAGGCAACAAAATTATAATCGAACTGGCAAATACGTCCAAAACTACTCAAGCTCAAAATATAACAGTAAAGCTAATAAAATCATCAAAGCAGTTAAAATTTAACGAAGAAGAACAATCAATAAAACAAATATTTCAAAACAAAGGTGCAAATGCCGAGTTTGACTTCGACATAAAAATTACCGCACCTGCAAATGTAAAGGACACAGTCGAGTTTCAGATAACGGGGATCGGAATAAATATGACGAAGTCGTTTATACTTAAATACTCGGCGCCGAAGGAATTTGCATTGTATCAAAATTATCCGAATCCGTTTAACCCGGCAACAACAATAAGATACTCAATCCCTGAAGCGGGCAGTGTACCGGTAAACTTAAAAATATACGACATACTCGGCAGGGAAGTAGAAACACTCGTAAATAAAGATCAGAAAGCGGGGAATTATGAAGTATTGTTTAATGCCGGGAAATATGCCAGCGGAATGTACATCTATAGATTGACGGCAGGTAACTTTAAATCAGTTAAGAAAATGATGCTGGTAAAATGATATTTGTAAATTCTTTAAAATAGCATAATACTTTTTAATCCGCCTTCGTCCGTTGGACTTCGGCGGACGAGAGCATTAGGGTAAAATTCCCCGCCGCTTGCGGCGTTGGATTAAATCATCAATTAAGATACCTCGCTGCTTGCGGCTAGTTAATTCATTTACCGTAGCAGACTATTGTTTTTTCTACTAACGTGTAAGCAATGCTAAAAAAGTGAAGATTATTGATGGTAAATTTTTTCATAAAGATATTTGATTATTGTTAATACAACTGCCGATATAATATAAGTCGGCAGTTGTATTTTCCCTTCTACGTTTTCACTGCTCTTTCCGAGTCAAATTATTCAGCATTATGTGATTCGGTTTTTTGCTCGAAAATCTTTCTAAAATGTTCTCTTCTGTCATGGTTAAGACTTCGAGAGCCTCTGACCGGGGAAGAGAATATTATCTTGGTTAATATTAATAAACCCGCTGCTTGTAAATAGTTTATTACGGGACCATGAAACAAGACGGGCACAAGCCAATTCCATAAGAGCATAACTATTAAACTGAAAAATGCCACTGCAACTATTCCAAACAAAATAAATTTTGGAAATCTTTTATGTCTTTTTATTATAGTATTCATTTCTGAATCTCCTTATAAATGTTTTTTAATCTTTTTCTTAAATACAAAACCGCATAACGTTTTCTAGAAAGCAAAGTATTTACCGGTACGCCTGTTAGTTCGGATATTTCCTTAAAGCTCATTTGTTCAAATTCATTCATTTCAAAAACATCTTTTTGCTCCTCCGGCAGTTCTTCAAGACAATTCTGCAGTTCCTCCCATATTAAATCCTGCAAATAGACTTTATCAGGGGTACTGCTTAAATCAGGAAGAATATCCGCTAATGATAAAGTCATTTCATCTTCATCATCGTCCGGCAATTGATAATTAAGTGAAACTGTTTTCTTCTTTCTATATAAATCAATTATCCTATTTCTTGCTGTTTGAAAAAGCCATGATGATATTTTCTCAAAGAACTCTATTTCCTCAAACCCGGTAGTAAATTGATAAAGAACGTCTTGAAGAATATCTTCGGCATCTTCTTTTATTGAAACATTTTTCTTTATAAAATTGAATAACCTATTCCGTTCTTTTTTAATAGTTTCTTCAATTTTAATATTTCGGTCATTAGTCATATTTTTTCATATTCTTAATTATATAGACGCAAGACCCTGAAAAATATTTTAAATAATATTCTTGAATTTCCGGAATTAAAAATCCGAAGTATAACCAGCCGGGGAATGAGTCTGATTGTTAATCCTATCATAAAATTATATAATTGTTACAATAAATAAATAAAAATTTATTTCTTAAATTAAATATTAGGTAAAGTAATGACTAAAATTACTGTTTATGAAAAACCTACATGTACAACCTGCAGGAAGGTTGTAAAAATGCTGATCGAACAAGGCGTGGAATTCGAAAAGGTTAATTATTATATAGAGCCGTTTACCAAGGAAAAGCTGATTTTTCTTTTGAAAAAAATGAAAATGAAACCCAGCGAACTTTTAAGGAAAAATGAAAAGGCTTATAAACAACTGGATATAAAGAATTATAGTGAAGCACAAATATTGGATCTAATGCTTCTAAACAGCGATCTTATTCAAAGACCCATCATTGAAAAAGGTAATAAAGCCATATTGGCAAGGCCTCCTGAAAAAATAAGAGAGTTATTTAAATAGAATTCTAACTTTCTTTTTCCAGTTTTTCCTTGCACGTTTTTAAATTAGCAAGTTGTTTTTGATTTAATTTGGGGTAATTTATCGGCAGTTTCTTCATAGTTTCAACTATCACTTCAGACACTGTAAGACGCATAAACCATTTGTTATCGGCCGGAATTATATACCATGGTGCATGTTTTTTACTTGTTGCCGAGATAGCTTCCTGATAACATTTTTGGTATTCATCCCAGTAGCTTCTTTCTTTTAAATCTGCATCCGAAAATTTCCAGTTCTTTGACTTTTTATCGATTCTTTCGAGGAATCTTTTTTTCTGTTCTTCCTTCGAAACATGTAGAAAGAATTTTAAAATTACGGTTCCGTTGTCATAAAGATATTTTTCAAAATCATTTATTTCTTTAAACCTCTGCTGCCAAACATTTTCACTCAGTAATTCCTTCGGGATTTTTTCATTTTCAAGTAGATTATGAACTCTTACAACTAAAACTTCTTCATAATATGAACGGTTGAATATTCCTATTCTTCCTCTTTCCGGTAAAGCTTTATTTATTCGCCAGAGATAGTTATGATTTAACTCTTCAGCAGAAGGTTGTTTGAAACTAAAAACTTGAGTCCCTTGCGGATTAAGGCCGCTCATAACATGCTTTATTGTGCCATCCTTTCCTGCTGCATCCATAGCTTGAAAAATAAGAAGCATAGAGTACCTGTCATCGGCATACAGCTTATCCTGCAGATTTATCATTTTGTTTATGTTGTCCTTAAGATTTTTACTTGCTTCTTTTTTTGAATTGTAGTCACCGGTTTCAGCAGTACTTATATTTGCAAGATTAATTTTTGTATTAAGTTTAACCAAAAATTTATCGATACTCATCTTATTTGCCTTATAAAAAATTTAAAAACAGTTCAATAATTTATTTGCACATGTAATTTATTAAAAAATATAAAATGATTTAATGTATTATTAATTTGCATTGTTTTGTTATTTATGAAATTGTAAAAGCCATTCATAAATTTTGGGATTATTATACGTCTCCGTCCAAGAATCATGTTCTGCATTAGGATAAATAGTAAGCTTCGGATTTCCGCCGCATTCCTTTAAAGCCCTTACCATTTCTTCAGACTTGCTCAGCGGTACGACATTATCTTTTACTCCGTGAAAAACCCATGCGGGAAGATCTTTTATACGACGAGCTTTTGACGGATCACCACCTCCGCAAACGGGAATAATTGCTGCAAATTTATCGGGATGTTTAACAGCCATTTGCCATGTCCCGAATCCTCCCATACTTAATCCGGTTAAATAAATTCTTTTAGTGTCGATTTTGTATTTGGATATTATCTCATCTAACAATTTAAATAGTTCTTCCGTATTCCATCTCATTTCTTCTTTACACTGCGGTGCAGCCATTATGAATGGAAAATTCTTATTCTGCAAAACTATTTTCGGCGGACCGTGTTTTTTAACAATTTCAATATCACTTCCTCTTTCACCGGCACCGTGAAGAAAAAATATAAAAGGCCAAACTTTGTTAATCGAGTAATCTGCCGGCAGATATAACAGATATTTATCGTTCATTGTTTTGGGAAGTATATTTTCTATCTTTACAACTTTTAATTTCGTGTTTTTATTTAATGCCATTTTATAATTTTTTTATCAATATTGAATTGCTAAAGAGTTAGTTAGATAAATATGTTTTATGATCGTGAAAACTTATTGCTTCTTAAATTAGATAAATTTTTTGTTATTTTAGCATACCTAATTAAAACTTTTAACTTAATTTTTTACCAAGAAGTTTCAAAAAAATTATATGATTACTCGCTGTGCATGGTCAACCCGTGATTCGTTATATATAAAATATCATGATAAAGAATGGGGAACACCTTTACATAATGACCGGAAATTGTTTGAGTTTCTCGTCCTTGAAGGCGCTCAGGCAGGCCTAAACTGGCTGATGGTATTAAAAAAGCGCGAGAATTATAGAAAAGCTTTCGATAATTTTGATCCTTCAAAGATTGCTAAATATAATCAAAGGAAAATAAATTCATTACTAAAGAATGAGGGAATAATTAGGAATAAAATTAAAATTAATTCTGCCGTGCAAAATGCAAAGGCATTTTTAAAAGTTAGAAATGAATTCGGAAACTTTGATAAATATATCTGGCAGTTTACCGATGGAAAGACTATTCAAAATTCATGGGATAATATCAAACAAATTCCGGCAACCTCAAAGGAATCCGATTTGATGAGCAAAGATTTGAAGAAAAGAGGACTCAATTTTGTCGGCTCGACAATTTGTTATGCTTTTATGCAGGCAACCGGAATGGTAAATGACCATACAAAAGATTGCTTTAGATATAAGGAATTAAGATAATTTGTGCCCTTGTCATAGTCTTAATTAAATTTTAATTTGAGCTTTAAAATTTTGGGAGGAAAAATGATTAGCAAAGAATTATTGGATATACTTTGCTGTCCGGAAACAAAAGCTGATTTGGTGCTTGATGGTAATACACTTGTTTCTGTAGATAAAAATACGCGCCGACGTTATAGAATAGAAGATGATATCCCGATCATGCTGATTGAGGAATCGGAGCAGCTTGGTATGGAAGAATGGAAATCAATTATGGAAAAACACGGTCGAAAGGTCGATTAAAAATATATGGATCCAATTAATATAATTATAGGATTTAATATTATTGCAACTTTCGGAGCTAATCTCGGCGGTGCCAAGAAAGGTTTTAAATCAAAAATTACGACTTTTAAAGAAAAACCTAAAACATATCTTCAAAAACTGCCGCTTGCAATCTCTACATTCACTCTGCTGATATTGATCGTTTCCATATTTAAAATAGGAACCTTTGATTATAGCGCTTCAATAAGATCGGTCAGATTAATTGGATTAGTTTTTTACTTAGTTTTTTCCTGGGTACAGATTTGGGCTTTCAAGACCTTGGGAGATAATTATTCGCAGGACATACTGATTTTAAGGAATCATAAAGTAATTACTAAAGGTCCTTTCAAATTTATTCGTCATCCGCAATATATGTCTCAAATTTTAATGGACATTGGAGCAGGTGTTGCCGTTTTAAGTTATATAATAATTCCTTTAGCTATAATTGAGATCCCGCTTCTTATTCTAAGAGCTTCCCTTGAAGAAAAGCTTCTTGAGAAGAACTTTAAAAGTATTTATGAAGATTATAAAAAGAAAAGCGGGTTCATGATACCGTTTATCGGTTAAAGAAATTATTTAATCTATTTATCTGATGAAATTAAAATTAATTAATATACTTTTATTCTTATTTACAATTTCCATTTTAGCTCAGCCGATAAAAAACTTAGCTGTGGTTACGGGAAACGGCACTAAATATATCCCGGTTTATGATAGAGAAGGAACGATATATATTTCGGTTAAGCCGTTTGCCGATGCAATTTCAGCTGGTTATTTTTATAATCCCCGGACGGAGAAATTAGAGTTATCTTTCCCTAATTATACTCTGTATATAACGGCTAAAAATCCTTTTTTAATTGTGAAAGAAAATAGAAGCAACAATACTAAAATAGTTCAAATTCCAACTTCCACTTATTTGCTGAATCATCAGGTTTTTATTCCTCTCAAATATTGTTTCGCAACTCTTCAAACGGTAACGGGGCTTGATTTTAATTTTAAAGCCCCCAATACTTTAGTTGTTAAATCCGGTTCTAAAGAAAACATTAATAATCAAAATGGAAATGCGGAAGCATTAGATGAAGTTAGTCCGGTTTTTAACATAAACAACATATCCATACAGGAAAAAGCTAACGGTACTTTACTGAGAGTTTCATCAAATAAAAGAATTTATTCTTATAACAGTTCTTTTAAAGAGGGTATATTAACAATCATATTAAGAAACGTTCATGCAGATATAAGTAATATCGATAATGTATCCGGGCAGGGCCTTATAAAATGGATAAAGGCTAAAAACATAAAATCAGATACGGAATTAAAGCTTAAGCTTGATAAAAATTATACTACAAATGAAGTTCTGAATGTTAACGGAAGCGATGATATTTTAATAGCATTATACAATAAATTTTTTGCTAACCGTGAAAAGAAAAAGAAAGAAAAGGCTAAATGGGATTTTAATGTAATTGTAATTGATCCCGGACATGGAGGTAAAGACAGCGGCACTATAGGTGTAGACGACATTGAAGAAAAAAATATTAATCTGGCAATCGGTCTAAAACTTGGAAAAGATATCCAAGAACAAATGAAAGGTGTAAAGGTAGTATTTACAAGAAAAACGGATAAGTTTGTAGAACTATATAGACGCGGACAGATTGCAAACGAAGCAGGCGGAAATTTATTTATTTCAATTCATTGTAATGCTACTCCGAGAAAACCAAGCAGTACGAACGGTTTCGAAGTATATTTATTAAGGCCGGGCAGAACCAAAGAAGCAATATCCATAGCTGAAAGAGAGAACAGTGTAATAAAATATGAAGACAATCCTGCCCGTTACAAAAAACTAACCGATGAAAACTTTATTTTAGTGAGCATGGCTCAATCGGCATATATGAGATATTCCGAGAAGTTTGCCGATCTTTTAGATAAAGAATTCAGCAGGGATATTTCCATTAAGCCTCTTGGTGTTAAACAGGCGGGATTTTATGTACTTGTAGGAGCTTCAATGCCGAGTGTTTTAATTGAAACCGGTTTTCTTTCCAATAGAAAAGATGCGCACTATCTTAACAGCAAAAGTGGACAGGCAAGAATAGCAGAGGCAATTGTAAAAGCAATTATAAAATTTAGAGAACTTTACGAGAAAAATATTAAAACGGAATAAAACTATTATCACTTAATTAAAATTAAATCTCATTTCAATAGACGTAACTTTTCTCCCTAATTTTATAGTTTAAAGTATTTTTCTTCACTTAAACCTTTTAACCTGCCTTAATGTATGAAATAGAAAAATAAAGAATGATTTAAAATATTATTCCTTTTTATCCGTCAATTTAAATTATATGAGGGTGATTTAGATTATTATTTAAAAAATTTGCCGTTTAACACAATGTTAATACCGATTATATATTTTAATTGTTTTACACTTGACAAATCAATTTTGATGCATTAAGTTTGGAAACCAAAGATACGATATTGGTTTCCATGGTATAAACATTCCAAATAACGAAGAATTTGGAATGTTTTTTTTACCGGTTATGGAAACCAAGAATACTAATTAAGTTTACTTGGTAGAAAGGTTAGAAGGATGTTAGAAGAAAATGAAGTAAAAGAAAGAATTTTTAATGCAGCAGAACAAATGTTTTTTCAGCATGGATTTGCCAAGGTTACAATGGATGAGATTGCATCCAGCCTTGGAATGAGCAAGAAAACATTATATAAATTTTTCTCCGGCAAAGAAAATCTTCTTAAAGAATTAATATACAACAGACAGTGCGAGACTGAAGAGCACATTAATCAAATTTGGGCAAATCAGAATATGGATTTTGTCGGAAAGTTGAAAAAAATGATGGACTTTTTAGGTGAGCAGTCCTCTAAAATTAAAGGTCCGCTGTTTGATGATTTAAGAAAGAATATGCCTGAAGTTTGGAATGAACTCCATGACTTTAAAAAGATTAAAGGGCTTCAAAAAGCAACCGAACTTTTTAATAAGGGAGTTGAAAATGGTGTCTTCCGTAAAGATATAAACCGCGACATGGTAATATTAATCTATACAAGTGCTATTCAAACTATTATAAATCCGGAGACTTTAGCACAACTGCCGTTTTCAACCACTCAGGCCATAGAGAAGGTCTTTACAATAATATTTGAAGGGATTTTTACCGAGGAAGGAAGAGCTAAGTATATTTCATATAAGTCAGATACACAAAGTAATAAGGAGTGAAATAGTCATGAGGAATTATGCTGGTAAATTTATATATATTTTATTGATCGGGTTATTTATATCAACTATAACATATGCTCAGGAAGTACGCAAATTAAATCTTGAACAAAGTATAAAAATAGGATTGGATAATAGTTATATAATCCACTCTTCTAAAATGAATGTAGTAATGACCGAAGCACAGATGAGAGAAGCAAACACAACAAGATTTCCTTCATTAGCTCTTAATGCTACCTATACAAGATTAAGTGAAGTCCCTCCTTTTACGGTAGCTGTTCCCGGACTAGGATCATTTAATATATCGCCTTCTATATTTGATAACTATTCTCTGGCTCTCTCATTGAAGCAGCCGATTTTTACCGGATTTAAATTATCGAGCAGTTATGAGATGGCTGAGTACAATTCATTAGCTGCAAAACAAACATATACTCAGGATGAACAGAATTTAATTCTAAATATTAAAAATGCATACTGGAGTCTGTTTAAAGCAAACAAAATTAAAGAAGTAATTGATGAAAATGTTCAGCAGGTTAAAGCGCATCTCACCGATATTCAAAATTTTTATAAGCAGGGCCTGGCAACTAGGAACGAAGTATTAAAAGTTGAAGTCCAATTATCCGAAGCTCAGTTAAATCAAATTGATGCTAAGAATGCAGTTAAATTAGCAATTGTAAATTTGGATAATGTATTAGGCTTGCCGTTATCAACCGAAATTGAAGTTCAAGATTCAATCACGATAACAAATACCGAAAGTATGAATGATATTGATCAATTAATAAATAAAGCCCAAAATAATCGTCCGGAACTAAAGGCAATGTATTATAAACTAAAAGCGAGTGAAAAAGGAATAACTTTGGCAAAATCAGACTGGTACCCTCAAATATTTTTAGCCGGCGATTATAATTATGCTAAACCGAATCAGCGTCTTTTACCTACAAAGAATGAATTTTACGGCACCTGGGATGTAAGTTTAGGCTTATCATTAAGTCTCTGGAATTGGGGCGCTACTATTGACAAAACGGATCAAGCCGAAGCTCAATATGAACAGGCTAATGACGGATTAAAAACACTTAAAGATGCAGTTACTCTGGAAGTGACGCAGGATTATTACAACTTGATTAAAGCCAGTGAAAAAGTAACCGTTTCACAAGAGACAGTACAGCAGGCAAAAGAAAACTATAAAGTTACAGACGATAAATTTAAGCAGGGAATGGCTCTAAACTCGGAGCTGCTCGATGCCGAGACTGCATTAAAGCAGGCGCGTACTAATTATACCCAAGCTTTAGTAGATTATGAACTTGCAAAAGCTCAGATTGAAAAAGCTACTGGCGTGAAATAATATTTTAATAATTAGAGGATGAACATGAATAATAAAATAAAATATACACTTATAATACTTGGTACTATTGCGGTAATATTTTTTATCCTGCTCCATAACAGGGCAAGAATTAAAGCTGCTGAGAATGTTGTTAAGTTAACTGATTATCCCGTAAATGTGGATACGGTAACCTCTCAATTTTTAACAAACCATCTAAACCTCGTAGGAACAATTCAAGCCAATAATGATGTTCCGATTGTCTCAGAGGCGCAGGGAAAGGTAATTAAAGTATCTGCGGAAGTTGGCGATTACAAGGCTGCCGGTTCAACATTAATTCAATTGGAAGATGATTTGGAATTGGCTGCATTTAAAACAGCTCAGGTAAATTATCAAAAAGCACAAAAAGACCTAGACAGATATCAATCGCTATATCAAGAAAAATCAGCCACAGATGCCCAATTGGAAAATGCTAAACTGGTTTTTCAATCTGCCGAAGCGCAATTTATTGTGGCAAAGAAAAATTATGACAATACAAAAATATCAACTCCGATTTCTGGTATTGTTACCTCCAGACCTGTAAACCTGGGAGACTATGTTAACAATAAATCCGTAGTAGCCGAAGTGGTGGATATTGCAACGTTAAAAGTAATTATAAATGTTTCGGAACAAGATGTTTTTAATTTAAAAGTAGGTGATAAAGTTCAGGTTGCTACGGACGTTTATCCGGGAACGACATTCGAAGGAAGAATAAAAACTATTTCGGACAAAGGAGATCAGGCACATACATATCCCGTAGAAGTCGATCTTCATAATAGTAAAGAGCATCCTTTAAAAGCTGGAATGTTTGCTCATGTAGTTTTTAATTCTATTTCCAATAACAAATCATTGGTAATACCCAGAGACGCTTTATTGGGAAGTGTAAAAAATGCTCAAGTATTTCTAGTAGAAAACGGTGTGGCAAAGCTGCGGAATTTGGTTTTGGGTAATTCATCAAATAATTATTTAGAAGTACTAAAAGGACTGCAACCTGGAGATGTAGTAGTTGTGAACGGCCAAAATAATCTTAAAGATGATTATAAAGTTAAGATAGTGAATTGAACCGTTAACATGTTAATGAATAGAAAACGAAAAGTTTAATTAGGAGATTTTAAGATGACAATTACAGAACTTTCAATCAAACGGCCGACCTTGATTGTAGTGATTTTTTCAGCATTGATCATTTTGGGAATTTACAGTTACACTCAAATGAATTATGAGCTGCTGCCCAAAATAACACCTCCAGTAATAACTATTACAACGCTTTATCCCGGAGGTTCGCCAAACGAAGTTGAAACTTCAATAACAAAGCCGGTAGAAGATGCGGTTTCCACTCTTGATCAAATTGACAATATTACTTCAACTTCAGGAGAAGGTGTTTCTTTTGTTGTAATTCAATTTTTGCAGGATGCAAATGTAGACGTCGAAATGGAAAGTGCACAAAGAAAGATTAACCAGATTATTAACACTCTGCCTACCCAGGCAAAAACGCCTGTTGTATCCAAATTTGCACTGGATGAAATTCCGGTAATAAGAATGGGGGCAACCAGCAGTATGCCCCCAAAATCATTTTATCAATTTGTAGTTGATAGAATTCAGCCGAGGCTTTCAAAATTAGCTGGAGTCGGCCAAATTACACTTATTGGCGGTGAACAGCGCGAAATAAAAGTTAACCTTAATGAAGATAAAATTCGCGCATATGGATTATCCGTACTTCAAGTAGTTCAAGTAATTCAATCTTCAAACTCTGACTTTCCCGCTGGAAAAATTGAAAACAATTCAAATCAATATATCGTCAGGCTGGCAGGTAAAATTACATCTTTAAATACTTTGAAAAATCTGGTGGTCTCACATATGCCGAACGGGAGTAATATTCATTTATCCGATGTAGCGGAAGTTGAAGATGGAGTTAAAGATCCGCAAAGCATAAGCAGGATTGATGGTGTTTCTTCGATAGGAATCCTTGTACAAAAACAAACCGATGCAAATACAGTTGATGTAAGCAGGCTTATTAAAAATGAATTGAAGAAAATTGAAGGTGATTATAAAGCCTACAACGTTAAATTTAATATTGCACAGGACGAATCTACTTTTACAATAGATGCGGCAAACGGGGTTAAGTTCGATCTTGCACTGGCAGTACTCTTAGTAGCTATAGTTATGCTATTGTTCTTACACAGCATTAGAAATTCATTTATTGTTATGATGGCAATTCCATGTTCTTTGATTTCAACGTTTACGGTAATGTACATCTTTGGTTTTACTTTAAATTTAATGACTCTTTTAGGGCTGTCTCTTGTTGTCGGATTTCTCGTTGATGATTCCATTGTAGTAATCGAAAACATTTATCATCATATTGAAAAAGGAGAAAGTAAAAAAGATGCTGCTATAAAAGGAAGAAATGAGATAGGATTTGCGGCACTGGCAATTACAATGGTTGATGTAGTAATTTATGTCCCTCTTGCATTAACAGGCGGATTGATCGGTAATATTTTAAGAGAATTTGCTGTGGTCGTAGTTATTTCTACTCTTCTAAGCTTATTTGTTTCTTTTACCGTCACACCTCTGCTAGCATCAAGAATCGGTAAACTGGAAAAATTGGCAGGAAGAACTCTAATTGGAAAATTTGCAATTTGGTTTGAAAAGGGTTTCCGGAATTTAACCGAATCTTATATCAAAACTCTTAAATGGGCCTTAGTTAATAGATGGAAAGTTATTTTAATTGCTCTTGTACTATTCATTGCTTCTATGACGCTTATCCCTGCAGGGTTTATCGGTGCGGAATTTATGACTCAAACAGATCGTGGAGAATTTGCTGTTATTCTTGAAATGCCGTTAGGCTATTCACTTGATCATACAAATTTTGTTGCTCAGAAAGTTGAAAACTATATTCGTAAAATGCCTGAGGTAAAAAAATTATTTGTTAATGTAGGTGCATCAAACGAAGGTTTAATCGGCCAGTATTCCAATAATGTTGCGGAACTTGATGTATCGCTTATTCCGAAAGATGATCGTAGTAAATCAACAGATGAAATCGGCCAGGAAATTAAAGCTATGGCGGAAAGTATACCCGGTGTAAAAGCGCGTGTCAATCCGATAGGAATTTTCGGAACTGCCAATCAAACACCAATACAATTAATTGTTAGCGGTTCCAATAGAGCCGATGTTACAAAGGCAACGGATATTATAGAAAATATTGTTAATAAAATACCCGGTACTGCCGATGTTCGATTATCTTCCGAGGATGGTAATCCGGAAACACGAGTTGATATTGACAGGCAAAAGCTGGCCGACTATGGCTTATCAATTGCCGATGTTGGTGCAGCTTTAAATGTTGCGTTTCAAGGTAATGATGATTCGAAATTTAGAGACGGCGACGATGATTACGATATAAAAATATTACTGGATAAATTTGACAGATCAAAAATTTCAGATATTAAAAACCTTACATTTGTCAACAAATACGGCCAGGCAATTCAGCTGATGCAGTTTGCTAATGTTTACCAGACTACCGGCCCGACTACACTTCAAAGGATGAATAGGATACCATCCGTTACCATATATTCACAAGTGGTAGGCAGGCCTACCGGCAGTATTGGAAGCGATATACAAAAGGCTCTTTCTAAAACAAAATTGCCTAAGGGTACTGAAATTGCCTACATGGGAGATCTAAAAAACCAGTCTGATTCTTTTAGCAGCTTAGCACTTGCATTATTAGCAGCAATATTATTTGTATATATGGTTATGGTTGCATTATATGATTCGTATTCCGATCCTTTTGTAATTTTATTCTCAATACCAATGGCCATTATAGGTGCATTATTAGCATTGGCTTTAACGATGAAGTCTTTAAATATATTTTCAATCCTCGGCATCATTATGTTGATAGGATTAGTTGGTAAAAATGCAATTTTGTTAGTGGATAGAGCAAATCAGCAGAAGAAGGAAGGAGCGTCTACTTTTGATGCGTTGATTGATGCCGGACGAAACAGAATTAGGCCCATAATGATGACCACTGCAGCAATGGTTTTCGGTATGCTTCCAATTGCAACCTCACTTGATGCAGGCTCGGAATGGAAATCCGGTTTAGCATGGGCGATTATAGGTGGACTAATTAGTTCCATGTTTTTGACACTTATTTTAGTACCTGTGATTTATATGAAAGTTGAAACCTGGCGTGTAACGTTACCTGCTTTCATAAGAAGAATATTTAAGAAGAAAAGCAGACACGAAGAACTTAGCCTGGAAAGTAAATAATATATATTTGAAGTTGTCTTAAAATTGCCATTCCGGGTCCCGCCTTGCTCGACGCAAGTCGGGCAGGTGACCCGGGATTTAAAATTATGATATTGTTGAAAAAAGAGACCCTGAATCAATACCAATTTTCATTGGTACAGTGTTCAGAATAACAAATTAATGGTTTTGAGATAGCCCCTTCTAATTTCATCCTTTCATATCATTAAAATTCTTGTCTATCAATAATTTTTAATTTCATGTGTTAACGATCATTATGGAATTAAATCAACCTTGATACTACTTCTTAGTTAAAATATTTTTTAGTTCAAATTTTGAAGAAGCCGCTCATGTTATGGTACACTTTATTTAGGATAGAGTTTAATGTTGTTTTCATAATCAAATAATATGCAGCGGCTTTTTCATAAATTAAAATGGGCAAAAATATTTGTCAAAACGTTATTGTCCTGACCTAACTTACATCATCATTTAACAAGCGGAGTTAAAAGAATGAAAATATCCCGCAGGGAGTTTTTTACAAAAACTGCTCAGGGTGCAGCTTTATTAGCGGTACCTGCAATTTTAGGTTCTGTATTGGAGAGTTGCAATCAAGCAAATCCGGCTGGTGCAGGCTCTTCTGCCGGTTTACAAACCATTAATGCAACACCGAGCAGCAACGTGATAACATTAAATATAGACTCTTCCTCTCCATTAGCTTCAACAGGCAGCGCTGCTCTTGTAAAATACCAGAATAGTTATTTATTGGTTGACCATCCCGACAAAACTACATATAATGCATTATCCGCAATATGTACGCATCAAGGTTGTCTTATTACTGATTTCGATTCTTCCAGCCAGCAGTTTGTCTGTCCTTGTCATGGTTCAAGATTTAGTACAAACGGACAGGTTACTAAAGGACCGGCCGGCGGACCTTTGACTAAATATGCGAATCAATTTGCAAATAACCAATTAAAAATTACTGTTTAAGCTTGAATATGATTATTGTGAAATAAGTTGCATTTTACAAGATGAAATATTTATCGTTGGAATGGAACGGGGCTCACGTCTTTAATTAAGCAAATATTTTATTTTATATGATAAATTAACTGTATTTGACCTAATCGATAAAGGATTAGGCCAATTTCCGGTTATTACATATTTATCATTGCATAAAAAACTAGCGGCAGACGATGAGCGGAGTTATTATAGAAGATATTACAGTAAGCGTTTCCGATGGAACCTCAATGAAAGCCTTTTTTGCAAAACCAAAGGAAACAGCAAACTATCCCGGCATAATGGTTTTTCAGGAATCCGGCGGTGTTAATTCATATATAAGAGAAATTACAACTCGGTTTGCAAAAGAAGGTTTTATTGCAATAGCTCCGGAATTATTTCATCGCACATCAACCGGATTTGAGGCTATCCCTGCTAAAGCTGCTGAAGCTGAAAAACATTTAAACGCTTTAACTATTGAAAATTTGGTTGCTGATATAAAAGCTTCCTACGAATGGTTAAAAAAGTATTCCAGAATTATGCCCGATCAAATTGCCTCAATCGGATTTTGTATGGGCGGCAGAGTATCTTTCCTTGCAAATACATCTGTAAAATTAAAAGCAGCAATTTCATTTTACGGAGGAAATATTCCAAGTATATTAAATCGTGTATCAATCATGTACGGTCCGCAATTAATGTTTTGGGGTGGATTGGATAAAAGCATTGGTCAAGATCAAATCTTAACTGTAACCAATACACTTAAAGAAAAAAATATCAATCATGTAAGCGTAATATTTTCCAAAGCCAGTCATGGGTTTTTCTGTAATGATAGTTTGAGCTACGATCCCGAGGCTTCAAAACAGGCTTGGGCATTAACCAGTTCTTTTTTAAAAACATATGTAAAGTTTAATTAGTCAAATATTATTATTTCCAATTACAAAAAGAATATAAAATGCAAAAAAGAAAATTAGGTACAAACGGTCTTACAGTATCTGCCTTGGGACTAGGTTGTATGGGGATGTCGGAATTTTACGGGGAAAGAAATGACAAAGAATCTATCGCTACAATTCATAAAGCCATTGAATTAGGTGTAGATTTTTTGGATACTGCCGATATGTATGGTGTGGGTCATAACGAAGAACTAGTTGGTAAAGCCATTAAAGATAGAAGAGATAAAGTAATTTTAGCCACAAAATTCGGAAACGTAAGAGGAAACGACGGAAGTTTTCTCGGAGTAAACGGTAAGCCTGAATATGTTAAGAAAGCCTGCGAAACAAGTTTAAAAAGACTTGGCGTTGATGTAATTGATTTGTATTATCAACACAGGGTTGATCCTAATACACCGATTGAAGATACCGTCGGCGCAATGGCTGACTTAGTAAAGGAAGGCAAAGTAAAATATTTAGGTTTATCTGAAGCTGCACCGCAAACCATAAGAAGAGCAAATAAGATTTACCCGGTTTCGGCACTTCAAACCGAATATTCTCTCTGGACACGAGATCCTGAAGATGAAATTTTATCTGTTTGTAAAGAAATGGGTATCGGATTTGTTGCTTATAGCCCTCTAGGCCGGGGCTTTCTTACCGGTATTTTCAAAAGCCTAAAAGATCTTCCGGAAAATGATTACCGGCGCTTTTCTCCGAGATTTCAAAAAGAGAATTTTGAACATAATGTAAAAACTTTAAATAAGATGGAAGAATTTGCATCCGAAAAAAAATGTACAGTCCCGCAATTGGCATTAGCCTGGTTGTTGGCTGGAGGTGATTATATTGTTCCCATTGCCGGAACCAAGAGAATAAAATATCTTCAAGATAATTTAGGTGCATTAAATATTAAACTAACAGATAATGATTTAAAAAGACTGAATGAAATAGCTCCGAAAGGTTTTGCTAAAGGAATGCGCTATCCTGAAAGAGCAATGAATGCGGTTAATAAATAATTTTGTTGAATGAATAACCATCATGTAATTATATCTTATAAAGTTGAAGAAGGCGAACGTTCTATTTATAACGAAATATTGGACGGTAAAGCAAAAATAACTTTTCTAAAAGATAATGATGAACAAATTCGCAATTCAATAATTCAACAAGCGGACATTTTACTTTCCTGGAATCCACCAAGGGAATTACAATCAATTGCAAAAGTATCGTTTAAAAATTTAAAGTTTATACAGCTTCTTTCTGCAGGATACGATCATTTAAAATTTGATACGTTTCCTGCCGGATGCATCATTGCAAGTAATCAAGGTGCTTATGCAGAACCAATGGCTGAGCATACAATTGCAATAATATTTGCTCTGGAAAAATTACTTTTGATTAATCACAATAAGATGATAAAGGGAGAGTTTGATCAGAAAACAAATACTCGAACACTAAAAGGGAAAATTTGCGGTATTATTGGCTTCGGCAGTATCGGAAAGGCAACTGCAAATTTATTAAGAGGATTTGGCGTTAAAATTTACGGAATAAACAGCAGCGGTAAAACGGAGGAACATGTCGATTTTATAGGAACATTGTCAGATCTTAATTATGTTTTAAAAGAATCCGATATTATAATTGTTTCAATACCGCTAAATGAAATTACTAGAGGATTACTCGGTAAAAAAGAATTCGATTTGATGAAAAATGATGCGGTACTGGTAAATGTTGCACGCGGTGCAATAATTCAGGAAGAAGCATTATATAATCATTTACGGACGAACTCTAATTTTATGGCTGGAATCGATGCATGGTGGCTTGAGCCTTTTAACTACGGAGAGTTTAAATTGAATTATCCTTTTTTTGAACTTCCAAACATACTCGGCTCTCCTCATAATTCGGCAATAATCCCGGGCGCTTTAATAGAAGGACAAAAACGCGCCGTTGAAAATATATCAAATTATTTGGAGGGGAATCCGGTTAAGGGAATCATTAAGAAATAACCGGATTTTAATTCTGCTTTGAATTTATATTAAGATTAATTTTTCTAAAATTGAATACGGAGAAAATTATGGATTACACTTACCTAGGAAGAACCGGATTAAAAGTTAGTAAAATATGTTTAGGCACAATGAACTTCGGTCCATATACTGCGGAGCCTGATAGTTTTAACATTATGGATAAAGCTTTGGAATTAGGAGTGAACTTTTTCGATACAGCTAATGTTTACGGCGGTGACAAAGGTTCAGGTTTTACCGAAGGAATAATCGGAAGATGGCTTGAGCAGGGGGGCAGGAGAGATAAGATTGTCTTAGCTACTAAAGTTTACGGTAAAACGGGAGAAGGCATTAATGATTTAAGACTTTCAGCTTGCAATATTCGTAAAGCCTGTGAGGATAGTTTAAAAAGATTGAAAACAGACCATATTGATTTGTACCAGATGCATCATGTTGATAGGAATACTCCCTGGGAAGAAATCTGGCAGGCAATGGAGCAGTTAGTAAGAGAAGGAAAAATAACTTATGTGGGGAGCAGCAATTTTGCGGCATGGAATATCGTAGAGGCAAATTATATTGCAAAGCAAAGAAACTTTTTAGGATTGGTTTCCGAACAAAGTATTTATAGTTTGAGGAACAGACATGTAGAGCTGGAAGTTCTTCCGGCTTGTAAAGCAATGGGTGTCGGAGTAATACCCTGGAGCCCGTTAGGCGGCGGTATTCTTTGCGGAATTTTAGGAAAAGTAAGTGAAGGTCAAAGAAGAAGCCGTGAAGCACTTCAAAAATCTGTAGAAAAACTTCACCCGCAGATTGAATCTTACGAAAAATTATGTAAAGATATTAATATTAAACCTGCCGATGTGGCGTTAGCATGGATGTTAAATAACCCGGTTATAACTTCACCTATTATTGGTCCGAGAACTTTGGAACAGTTCGAACAAAGCGCTAAAGCCGTAAGTATTAAACTTTCAGAGGATATAATGAAAAAACTCGATGAAATTTGGCCGGGTCCCGGTAATCAAGCACCTGAAGCTTATGCCTGGTAAATAGCCGAATTCGTTAATAATTTAAAAATAATTAAAAATTAAGCCGGGATTTTACTCGGCTTTTTTATTTATAATGTTTAATTTTATCCTATTCTTTTATTCTTATTATTTTAACGCGGACTTCAATGATAAATCAGAGCGATGAACTTTTAAAGTATAGAAATCTATTTCCGATTCTTAAAACCAAAACTTATTTAATTTCCAATTCACTTGGGGCTATGCCTGAATCTGTTTATGAAAGAATGCATGACTATGCTGAAATATGGGCAACAAAAGGTGTAAATGCATGGGAAGAGGAATGGTGGGAATTATCATTAAAGGTTGGAAATACTATTGCACCACTAATTGGTGCATCGCAAAATGAAATCTCTATGCACCCGAATATTTCTATTATTCAGTCAATATTAGTTTCGTCTTTTAATTTTAAAACGGAAAGAAATAAGGTCGTCTTTTCTAATTTGGAATTTCCTTCAGACATGTATGTTTATGAGAAACTTGCTCAAAACGAAGGAGCAAAATTAGAAATTTATAATTCTGATGACGGCATAAATTTTCCAACGGAAAAAATAATCAATGCAATTAATGAACAAACATTGTTGGTACCGATTTCACATGTCTTATTTAAGAGTGCATATGTTGTAGATGTAAAGTCAATTGTTGAAAAGGCACATTCTGTAGGCGCGATAGTTATTCTGGATGCGTATCATTCTGTGGGTACAATTAAAGTTGATGTAAAGGAATTGGGTGTTGATATATTAATTGGCGGCGTATTAAAATGGTTATGCGGAGGACCCGGAGGCGCTTTCCTTTGGATAAATCCTACGCTCAGAAACAAACTTGAGCCGAAAATTACCGGATGGATTGCACACAAAAACCCCTTTGCCTTTGAAGAAAAAATGGAATACACTGATACTGCTTATAGGTATTTAAACGGCACTCCGTCAATACCTGCATTATATGCTGCAAAGGAGGGACCTAAAATTGTTGCAAAGGCAGGTATAGATAAAATAAGAGAAAAATCGATTCATCAAACGTCTTTAATTGTTGCAAAAGCCCAAAAGGAAGGTTATAAAATTAATACTCCTTTAAATAAAATTGTAAGAGGCGGTACGGTTACTTTAAATATGCCTCATGCGTATGAAATATCCGGGGAATTAATTAATAGAAATATAATAATTGATTTCAGAGAGGGTGCAGGAATCAGGTTCGCTCCTCATTTTTATAATACCGACGATGAAATCCTTTATGCTTTGGATGAATTAAAAAATATTATCAAGACTAAATCATTTAAATAATTATCAACCGGAAGAGAAAAATGAAATATTCAAAAATCTGCTTATTCTTTTTATTATCCTTTCTGCTTTTATCAACTGCTTTAAAAGCACAGGGTAAGCCTAAAGAATTAAACTTAATGCCAATCCCTGCAAAAACTATTATAGAGTCGGGTAAGTTTAGAGTGGATACTTCTTTTTCGATTGCAATTTTAGGAAAGCCAAATAAAAGAATTTATGGTGCTGCCACCAGAATGTTAAGACATCTGTCAGGCAGGACAGGAATATTCTTTCATCAGGATTTTATAACCGACACAAGTAAAAGCGATACTTCAAATTTTATTATCCATTGCGAAGAACCGGGAATACTCGGGCTTCATGAAAAAGAATCTTATTCACTTTTGATAACTTCTCAAAAAGTTGAATTAAATGCCGAGACGGATCTTGGTGCAATTCATGGCTTGCAAACTTTTATTCAGTTATTGAGTGTTGATAAAGAGGGTTATTATATGCCTGCTCTTAAAATAACCGATCATCCTCGTTTTCCTTGGAGGGGCTTAATGATTGATGTCAGCCGTCATTTTATGCCTGTTGATGTAATTAAAAGAAATCTTGACGCAATGACTTTTTTAAAAATGAATGTTCTTCATCTTCATTTAAGTGATGATCAGGGATTTAGAGTTCAAAGTAAAATTTATCCTGAATTAACCAAGCTTGGTTCGGATGGTCAGTATTATACTCAGTCGCAAATTAAAGATATTGTTGCTTATGCAGATGCTAGAGGTATTAGAATAATACCTGAGTTTGATGTTCCTGCTCATACGCAAAGCTGGTTTGTTTCACATCCCGAGTTGGCGAGCGCACCGGGTCCGTATTTTATTGCTCAAAGCTGGGGCGTATTTAATGCAGTTTTTAATCCTACTATTCCTGCTACATATAAATTCCTGGATAATTTATTTGGTGAAATGGCAAAGCTCTTCCCGGATAAATATTTTCACATTGGCGGAGATGAGAACAACGGCAAAGATTGGAATGCAAATAAATCGATTCAGGCATTTATGAAGAAACACAAAATTGCCGATGATGCCGACCTTCAAACTTATTTTAACAAAAAGATACTTAATATTCTTACAAAACATCATAAAAAAATGATAGGATGGGACGAAATACTTCAGCCTGGCATGCCCAAAAATATTGTTATTCAATCCTGGCGCGGACGGAAAGCCTTATTTGCTGCAGCTAGAAAAGGCTACATGGGGATATTGTCAAACGGATATTATATTGATCTAATGCAGCATGCCTCGTATCATTATCTTAATGATCCTATCCCACCGGATTCAATCATAAGCGATTCGGTTAAAAAAAATATTTTGGGAGGGGAAGCAACAATGTGGTCTGAACTAGTTACTCCGGAAAATATAGATTCCAGAATTTGGCCTAGAACAGCAGCTATCGCAGAAAGATTATGGTCTCCGGATTCGGTTAGAAATGTTGAGGATATGTATAGAAGACTTGATATAATAAATTATGAACTTGAAGACTATGGTCTTACACAAATTAAAAATTACGATATGATGTTAAGAAGATTAACTAAAAATCACGATATAACGGCTTTAAAAAATTTTGTGAATGTTGTTGAACCTGTAAAAGGCTATAATCGACAAAACCAGGGAATTCATTATACCTCTTACTCACCTTATACCCGTGTTGTTGATGCAGCAAGACCGGAGTCGGAAATTGACAGACGTTTTAAAAAATACGTAAATGAATTTTTAAAAGGTAATTCTGAGTTTGAGCAAATTATAACTTTTTGGTTGAACCTTTGGAAGGATAATTATCAGAATCTTGAAAAAACAATCGGGTTATCTCCAATTCTTAAAGAAATTGAACCGATGTCTAAAAATTTGAGAGATATTTCTGATGCCGGTTTAGAAGCAATCGGGATGATTTCATCTAATCAAAAAGCAGATACGAATTGGGTTAATCGGAAAATGGAATTAATCAAAGCCGCAGAAAAACCTTGCGGACAAGTTGAGTTGGAAATGGTTCCATCTATAGAAAAATTGATTAAGGCGGTAAAGATAAAATAATTAAACGCATGGATGCATGAATTTATAAAATGCTATCATGCAGCCATGCTGTAACTTTAATTTTAAACTCCGGTTGCGAACCTGGACATTACAACTACAATTCCTACTTGCATTAATCCTTGTATTGCAACTACACGAACATATGTTTTCATTAACTTTTGAATCCTTTGGCCATCGGGTTTTTCTTTACGCATCTCAAAATAAATTTTAAGATTTGTAGGAAGTAAAATGCCTAGTCCTTGTATCGTTAATATTCCAACAATAGAAAGTGCAGCAGCCAGCCACCAGGCAGTGGGAAATGGTAATGTAAAAAATCCCAGCCATTGGGCCATATACCACCCGGCAGTTGTGGTTATTATTGCTAGAAGCGGCATATAGAAGAGCATCTTCGGCATTAAGCGGAGAATTACTTCACGCCGTGCTTGAATAGATATTCTTCGCATTATCGGTCCAATCATGAAACCCATAAACAAATCTGTTCCGGTCCATAATATTCCTCCGAATACATGAACGAAATTAATAAACCACAAAACGTGACTTAGGATGGCTGCTGTCATTATAGCTAACGGAATAAATACCCACCATTGTTTTTTGACTTCAATTTTAGGTACAAAGGTATCATTTGGAACAATACCAATTTCTCCTATACTCATTTATATTACTCCGATTATATTGACTTATAAAATAGGTTCCGCTTTAAGGTAAAAAATTATAATATGTAATTATAATTTAATCTTCGATGTAATGAAAATTATATTATCACAACTTTATAAGCAAATGTAAAATTTTGAAATTCAGTGAATGGTTAAATATTATAAAGAAGAATTAAATCAAAAGGGAGGAGCTGCTTATTTTAATTTTTTTAATAGCTCTATTCCTTCTCTACTGTATCTATTTAGAAGAAATTCTTTCATATCATTTAACGGGAAATGAGTTTTATCAAAAAAATAATCGAAACCTATTCCGTCAAGAAGTCCGCCAAGGAATCTTAATTCCATTTTTGGATTTTTAAAACCAAGATCCTTAAAAACTTCTTCCATCTTATCAAGATATTTTTGATTGAATTCCGTTGCTAGTTCTCTCCCTTTATCCACAATTGACGGCTGAAAAATAAATGAAGCATAAAGCATCCAAAGTTCTTCATTATCTTCATAATATTTAAAAGAAAATTCGATTATCAATCTTAATTTATCATAAGGGTCTTCAACAGAATCCATTATTTGAATAAACTTTTCACCTTCATTGAACAATTGTTCGAACATTGCTTCGATAATTTTTTGCTTGCTTGCAAAATAATTGTATGCCAGTCCTTTGGATATTTTTGCTGCTTTGGCTATATCGTTAATTGAAGTTCCCTGAAAACCTTTTTCTGCAAATAGTTTAAGCGATGCATTAAGAATATTTTCTTTGGTTTTTCTTCTTATTTCTTCAAACTGTTCTTTAGATCGAGGCACTTAAGAATTCACTTTAATTTTTTAATGATTAAATGTTCAGTCATAAATTATCTTTAAAATTTGTCTAAATCAAGCGATTTTTGAGATGAATCAAGTTGTAATTAAAATAGCAGATGTTATTATTGACTTAATGTATTAATATTTTTAAGTTTGACTGAACGTTTAGTCAATTATAAATTGTGGTATCGTTATGAAAATTATAAATCAAAATAGTCTAACTTTTATTCTTGTTATTTCAATTCTCTTAATTTTAACAAGCAAAATATATTCTCAAACCGCTGAAGAAATTATAACTAAAGCTGAGAATGATGTAAAAGGAAAATCATCTTACGGTACGATAGAAATGATAATTAAGACTCCAGATTACACACGAACTTTAAAAATGGATTCATGGTGGGTTGGGAATGAAAAAGCATTAATTGTAACTAAAGCCCCTGCTAAAGAAGCCGGCAATAAAACTTTAAAAATAGGCGATGAAATATGGACATACTTGCGCAATACAGAAACTACAATTAAGATTCCGCCTTCAATGATGCTGCAGTCGTGGAACGGATCCGATTTTACAAATGATGATCTTGTAAGGGAATCCAACTTAGTGAAAGATTACGATTTAAAAATTTTAACATCTGAAAAAGTTGATGGCGAAGAATGCTGGAAAATACAATTAATCCCTAAGCCAGATGCGCCAGTAGTTTGGGGTAAGATTTATTACTGGGTAAGGAAAGCAGATTATCTTCCCTCTGTTGTTCAGTATTTCAATGAAAGGGGAGAAATGGTAAGATATATGGTTTATTCCGATATAAAAGATTTTCACGGCAGAAAAATGCCTTCTAAGTGGGAAATGTTTAATGTAGCTAAGAAGGGACATTCAACTACAATAATAGTAGACGATATGCATTTTGATACAAAAATACCCAGCAGAATATTTTCCTATGAGGAACTGGAAAGAGGAAATTAGAAGGCTTTATTAATGTTATTAAAATTAGCCTGGAGGAATTTATGGAGAAATAAGCGAAGATCGTTTATTACGATGGCGGCTGTTTTCTTTGCTGCATTTATGGCAATTGCCATGCGTGGTATACAACAGGGTACTTTTGCTTTAAATATTAAAACTGTTGTTAATCTTTTTTCAGGTTATATGCAGGTTGAGGAGAAAGGATATAACGATAATCCTTCATTAAATAAAAGTTTTGTATTGGACAAAAATATTGCCGGTAAAATAAAAAAAACAAAACGAATATTAAATTTTACTCCGAGAATATATGCAAATGGATTAATAAGCCGGTTAGATGAATCGCGCGGGGTTTCCATTTTTGCAATTGAGCCTGATGAAGAGAAAAACGTAACTAACTTCATGGACAATGTTGATCGCGGGAAATTCTTAACATCAGATTCTTCAAACGAAATTGTTCTCGGATCAGCACTGATGGATAATTTAAATGCTAAAATTGGTGATGAGGTAATTCTTTTGGCACAAGGTTATGACGGTACTCTTGGAAATCAAAAATATAAAATCGTTGGGACAGTTAAGCTGGGTGTTCAGGGAATGGAAGGAGCGACCGTTTTTATGGGTATTAAATCGGCACAAAGCTTGTTGGCAATGGGCAATAGGATAAATGTAATTGCCGTTAAAGCATCCGGAATAGATAATTTAAAAGAAATTAAAAAATCACTTACAAAGAAAGTTAACAATCCGAATTTAATAGTACTATTATGGAGCGAAGTAAATCCGGGGATGCAGCAGATGTTAAAATTCAGCAGTGCGAGAAGTATGATATTTCTCGGAATTTTGTTTGTGATAATTGCCTTTGGAATACTTAATACTGTACTGATGTCGGTTACCGAAAGATTCAGAGAATTTGGCGTGGAGCTTTCCATAGGCATGCCGCAAATAAAATTAACTTACCTTGTTTACATAGAAACTATGCTGCTGACGTTGATTGGATTAACATTGGGAAATGTATCCGGGTATTTATTAAATTCATATCTGGTATATCACCCGATTATTTTTGGCGGCGAACTAAAAAAGTTTTATGAATCTTATCATTTTCTTCCGCAGGCTCAGTCATCGGTTCAATTATCCATCTTCTTATATGTTACTCTTTCTGTAATTTTTATTTCACTGCTTGCGTGTATTTATCCGGCGCATAAAGTATATAAGCTTGAACCGTTAAAAGGAATTAGGTATACTTAAAAAGCTCCCTAAATCCCCCGAGGGGGGACTTAGTGATTTTGTAAAATCTAGTTTTCAAAGGAAAAATGTTCAAAAGTCAGAATGAATAAAAAATGAATACAAATATAAAATTCTTAAAGCCTCCCCTCCGTCGAGGTTCAGCCTCGCCGAGACTGATTTGTGGAGGTTTGGAAGGGCCTTTATGTTGTTAAAATTAGCATGGAGAAATATTTGGCGCAATAAAAGACGTTCAGTAATAACTCTTGCAGCGGTTGTGTTCGCCACAGTTATGGCTATCGCTATGCGCGGTATTCAGAAAGGTACTTATGCGTTGAACATTAAATCGGCAGTCGAAATGTTTTCCGGTTATCTTCAAATTCAGGAAAAGAATTATCTAGACAATCCTTCTTTAACTTCAAGTTTTGTGATGAATAAAAATATCAAAGACGCTTTAAAAACTACAAAAGGAGTATTGGGATATGCGCCGCGGATTTATGCCGACGGGTTGATCAGCTATAAAGATAATTCGCGCGGTGCAGCTATTTTCGGCATAGAACCGGATAAGGAAAAAAACGTAACAACGTTTGTTCAAAATATTAATTCCGGAAAATTTTTCACTTCAGATTCTTCTAATGAAGTTGTAATAGGGGATCAGCTTCTTAAAAATCTGGATGCAAAGATTGGTGACCACATAGTCCTACTGGCCCAAGGTTATGACGGCACCCTTGGCAACCAAAAATATAAGATTGTAGGAACAGTAAAGCTTGGTATACAGGAATTGGAATCTGCAATAATATTTATGGGATTAAGATCGGCTCAATCCTTATTAGCAATGGGTGATAGAGTGAACGTGGTTGCCATTAAAGCAGATAATTTAAATCATATAAATGAAATTAGTACAGCTTTAAACAATTACATTAAAAATCCCGAGTTAAAAATATTATCATGGAATAAAGTTAATCCCGAACTTGAACAAGCAATACAAATGGATAATGTAAGCGGAATACTTTTCCTCGGCATTTTGATTGTTATAGTAGCATTTGGAATTTTAAACACTGTTTTAATGTCTGTGCTTGAAAGGTTCCGGGAATTTGGAGTGGTGCTTGCTTTAGGTATGCCTCAAGTTAACCTAACATATTTGGTTTACATTGAAACTATAATAATTACGGTAATTAGTTTAATTATTGGAAATATTCTCGGTTGTGCGGTTAATTATTATCTGATTATTCATCCTATAGTGTTCGGAGGCGAGATTCAAAAACTATACGAGATTTATCATTTCCTGCCGCAGATAAAATCAACTCTGCAACCGGATATTTTCTTTAACGTGTCTATATCGATATTAATAATCTCGTTTTTTTCGTGCCTGTATCCTGCGTACAAAGTTTATAGACTTGAACCGCTTAAAGGTATCAGGCATACTTAAGAAAATTCACTATGTCCCTTAAAGAGGGAATTGGGAATTTAACATTACGATTTTAATAGAAATATATTTAAAAAGTAAGAAATGAAAATGAATAAAATTAATATAAAATCTCCCCTCCGTCGAGACTCGGCCTACCCGAGACTGGTTCGGGAAGATTTAGAGGAGCCGACATTATGTTGTTAAAATTAGCATGGCGGAATATCTGGAGAAATAAAAGACGCTCTTTAATTGTACTTATCTCTGTGGTAGTAGGATTAACAGCAATTGTTTTAACGGATGGCTTATCAAATGGAATGATGAGGCAAATGTTGTTTAATCAAATAAATCTGGATATCTCGCACATACAAATTCATAAAAAAGGATTCAACAGCAATAAGATTATTAAGAATTATATTCCCGATTATGAGCGTGTGGATTCATTGCTTAATAAAAATCCGGAAGTTCTATCTTATAGTAAAAGAGTTTTTGCAACCGGAATATTAAGTAGTGCAAATAACTCTTCCGGAGTAATAATCTATGGAATTAATCCGCCGGAAGAAGCTAAGGTTTCTATAATCAAAAGCTCAATAGTTGAAGGGAAATATCTTGGTACCGGTAAAAGAGAAATTATTATCAGCAAAAAGCTGGCTGAAAAACTTGGTGTACAGCTTGGAGATAAAGTAGTTGCTATGGCTAATACTTTAAAAGGCGATATCGGCTCCGATGCTTTCAGGATAGTTGGAATCTTTCAAACCTCAAGTTCGGATTTTGATAAAATGGTTGTCTACGTACAGGCTACAACAGAACAGGAGATGCTTGGAATAGGCAATAACTATCATGAGTTTGCTATAATTACTAAAGACTATAACAAAGTAACCTCATTAAAGCAGAGTCTTAAAACAGAACTCGGCAAAGGATATGAAGTTTTTACATACCGGGATCTTCTTCCAATGTTGATATACCAGATGGATCTTTATAAAGAAACGATGATGATATTAAATGTAATCATTGGTCTTGCATTAATATTCGGAATTATTAATACAATGTTAATGTCGGTATTCGAACGTATTCGCGAATTCGGTGTTTTAATGGCAATTGGTATGAAAAACAACAGGTTGTACTTAATGATTGTTTTTGAGGCATTTATTCTCGGCTTAATAGGATCTCTGGCGGGACTTGTCGTCGGTTTACTTCTTGATATTCCACTGGCTCACTCCGGAATAAATTTGAGTATGTTTTCTACCGGGCTGGAGTCATTTGGTATCGGGGCAGTAATTTATCCTGTCTTGTCTGCAGGTAACATTATAAATGCAGTTACTTTTATGCCTTTTGTTGCTGTATTAGGTGCGCTGTACCCGGCATATAAAGCAATAAAATTAGAACCGATATATGCTATAAATTATGTATAATTTTTTAACAAATTAATAAATAGAAAAATCATGGAAATTGTAAAAGCAGAAAAACTAGAGAAAACATATCAGGACAATGGTGTTCCTGTTAATGCATTAAAAGGAATCGATCTTGCAGTATCCAAAGGAGAATATGTCGTTATTGCAGGACCTTCAGGTTCAGGCAAAACAACTCTTCTAAATTTACTTGGTGCTTTAGATAAACCGACAAACGGCAAGATTTATTTTGAAGGCGAAGATATTACTTTTAAAGAAAAAAACGAACTTTCAAAAATACGGCTTCATAAGCTTGGATTTATTTTTCAGGCTTACAATTTGATTCCCGTTCTAACCGCTATTGAGAATATTGAATTCAGTATGATGCTGCTAGGTATACCGGATAAAGAAAGAAAAAATAAAGCTCTAGCGTTAATGGAAGAACTTGGAATAAAAGAACTGGCAAATAAACGACCTAACGAAATGAGCGGCGGCCAGCAGCAGAGAGTAGCTGTAGCAAGAGCAATTGTCAACAATCCTTCACTGGTTCTTGCAGATGAACCTACGGCAAATCTAGATTCCAAAACTGCCGGGCATTTGCTTGATTTAATGGAACAAATGAATGCTGAAAAGAATATAACATTTATTTTTTCTTCTCACGATAAGCAGGTAATCGATAGAGCAAAACGGCTTGTCATCTTAAAAGATGGAATGATTGATGAGTAAGCCGGAATAATTCTTAGAATTTAATAGAGTTGTAAAAATTGTTTTATTGTTAAATAGCTAAATTATTTAGCTAATTATTTCGGAAAACAATTTAACAATATCTCAATTTAGCAATTAGTATTGCATAAGATTTCATAGTAAAACCCAAAATCATAATAAATGAAGATATTATTAATACCGTTTATTTTGTTTATAACAATATTATATAATAACTCTTTCGCTCAAATCGATTACTCCTTTTCCGGTTATGTAGTGGATCTACCTGTTTATTCAATTAATAATAAGGAATTATCACAATTTCTTTCGATGGATAAAGCACAGTTCTTGAATTTAACCCGTTTAAGATTAAGGCCTGAAGTTTATTTGTGGAGCGGCGCAAGGTTAAATTTGGAATATGAAGCCGATGTTTTGTATTCGAAACAAAATTCTTTTTTATTTATAAATCAAACCAGTACTAACCGGCAGGTTTTAAACTTGAAATGGGATTTAATAAATAAGGATAATATTGATGTTTCTCATTATATAGACCGGCTTTATCTAAGACAGGGTTTCGGCTGGGGTAATATAATTGTCGGCAGACAAAGAATCGCCTGGGGAGTTGGGAGAGTTTGGAGCCCAACAGATTTGTTTAATCCAATTAATCCGGCAAATTTTGGAAAGATAGAAAAAGATGGTGTTGATGCCGCTTCATTTACATATAGTTTCGGAAATTTTACCGACTTAAATCTTGTTTACAATCCGCAGGAAAAATTAAAATCCAGTAATGCCGGTTTTAGGTTCAGAACAAATTATGATCAGTATGACTTAGCCTTGGTAGGTGGTTACTTTGATAAACGTTTTATCGCCGGAGGAGATTTTGCAGGTAACTTTTTTGAAGCAGGTATCCGGGGAGAAGGAATTGTATCAATGAATAAAAATAATCTATCCGATAATTTTATAAGGTTTACTTTCGGGATGGATAACCAGTTTACTTCAAAGTTATACGCGTTATTTGAATATCAATTTAACGGTGAAGGAAAGGCTAATAAACTTGATTATAATTTGCTCGGTATATTAAACGGAAACATAATTAATCTAAGCAGGAATTATATTATAATCAGCGGCAGTTACCAATATACACCTTTACTAGCTTTCACTCTAGCTAATAACTGGAATCTTAATGACGGAAGCGGTTATGTAAACTTAAATGCTGCATATTCTGTCTCAGACAATGCAACTGTTACCGCGGGCGCTTTCTTAAGATATGGGAATCAATTTACCGAATACTGGTATTATCCTGACTCGTATTACCTTGAGGCTCAATTGTTTTTTTAATTTGTTCAATTTGCTGACGGTAAGCTCCGCTTTTTACAACGGCAACTCCAATAAAAATAACAGTTGCTGCCAGAACTATAAGCCAGTTGATCTCTTCGCCTAAAATTAACCAGCCTAAAAAAATTGCAATAACAGGATTTACGTAAGTGTAAGTTGAAACAAAAGAAATAGGTAAATGAGTTAATGCATAAATATATGAAGTATAGCCCGCGATTGATCCGAAGATTAACAGGTATATAAGCGCAAGCAAACTTTTTTCATCTAAGGAAAATTTAGATGCCTCACCTAAAACCAATCCTATGATTATTTGAACTATTCCGGCAATTACCATTTGAACAGCCGCACTTAAAAAAGGATCGGCTTTTACCTTTTTGTACTTTGAATATACTGATCCGAACGACCATGATAGTACGAGAAAGAATAAGGCAATTATCCCGGTTACATACGAATTATTAGACAAACTCTCCAAATCGTGCCCAATAATAAGCAGCACTCCGGCTAAACCTAATATCAGTCCGGCAATAATTCTTAAATTCAACTTCGGACCGGTTGGCAAAACAGACTCCATTCCAACCATCCAGAAAGGCAAAGTTGTAATAAATAAAGAAGCTATTCCGCTGGGGACATATTGTTCGGCAAAATTCAAAAGACCGTTTCCAACTCCAATCAAACAGACAGCTACAACTGCCAGGCGAAATAGATCTTTTAATCCTGGCAATTTCTTACCTTTAACGATAAGAAAAGTAAGAAATAAAAAACCTGCAGCAAGCCATCGTAACCCTCCAAATAAAAAAGGAGGGACGTGAGAAACTCCTATTTTAATGGCAAGGTAGGTAGTACCCCAAAAGATACATACACTTATATAAGCAAAGTATGCTTTACAATTTTCTCTCGGCATTTGAAACTGCAAAATATTTATTTTAAAAAATGCGAAAGAAAATATAAATAATATTACTTAAATAGCTAATTGATATGTGATTATAAGCTGTTGGCTTTTAATTAATTTGTTAAACAATATCAATTCATTAAACCTTAATTCTAAATTAAGTGAATTATAGCTTTTTTTTTCTGCAACCTTTGCCTAATTTTGCTATGGAAAATAAGGGGTTTATCTTATTTAAATATTGATCAAATATTCATTAAAAAAGAATTAGGAGATAATAATGACAACTATAGTAGATGTTTTAGGAAGAGAAATACTGGACTCGAGAGGCAATCCTACACTTGAAGTTGAAGTACTCTTAGAAAGCGGAATTATCGGAAGAGCAGCTGTACCCAGCGGAGCCTCGACCGGTGAGCATGAAGCAGTTGAGTTAAGAGACGGAGATAAAACCAGGTATAACGGTAAAGGTGTTACAAAAGCAGTTGATAATGTTAATGATAAAATTGCCGACGAATTAATCGACTTCGATGCAGTTGATCAGGTAGCTATTGATCAATTGTTAATCTCTCTTGACGGAACACCAAACAAAGCCGTACTTGGTGCAAACGCTATTTTAGGTGTTTCCCTTGCTTGTGCAAAAGCTGCAGCAGAAACATTAGGCCTGCCCTTATATCGTTATATCGGCGGAACTAATGCAAGAACATTACCAGTGCCGATGATGAACATTCTTAACGGCGGTAAACATGCAGATAACAATGTGGACTTCCAGGAATTTATGATTATGCCGGTTGGAGCTCCCAATTTTAAAGAAGCATTAAGAATAGGTGCCGAAACATTTCATGCATTAAAATCAGTTTTAAGTAAAAAAGGCTATAATACTGCTGTTGGTGATGAAGGAGGTTTTGCACCGAATTTAAAATCAAATGATGAAGCTGTCGAGGTAATATTGGAAGCAATAAACAAAGCAGGCTTTAAACCCGGAACTGAAATT
>JBJKQE010000052.1:0-4282 GCA_046705645.1 Ignavibacteriaceae bacterium
GTACTGGAATCTAAAAATTTTCCATACTCAAGATTTTGTGAATTTATTACGCGGATAATTGCGGCGCCAAGTATGCTTTCGTTTATTATTTTATTGAGCCGGTCAATTACCTCTCTAGCTTTTTTGAAAAGGATCCGGACTTTTTTCAATACAATAAAAAACGTTCCTCCGATAATCGGGATAATTGCAATAACAGTTAACGCAAGCTTCCAGTCGATTGTTAGAAGAAGAATTACGGTCCCGATTATTATAAAAAGTGAAGAAATAATCGAAGCAACTGCCTGGGCTACAAACATCTTAACCGAATCTATGTCGGACGTGAGGTTAGTTAATAGTTTGGACGGATTGGCCTCTTCAATAAAATCATAACTTTGTAAGGAAATTTTATTTGAAAGTTTTTCTCTGAGATCCTTTGCAACTTTTTCGGATGCAAAAGTTTGAACGATACTTTGAAGGTACGAAAAAATAAATATTATTAACGAGGCTCCAAAGAACTCAATGACGATGGACTTTAGATTGTAATTTCCTGCAGTAAAAGAATCGATCCCGTGTGAAATGATTTTGGGTATTATTAAATTCATTCCGTTGCTTACCAATACAAAAAAAAGGAGAAGCATTATCATTTTCTTGTAAGGCTTTAACAATGATGTAAGCTTAGGCTTTGAATTTTCTTTATTAAACTTTTTTCTGCTTTTCATTTACAAAGTTTCTGTTTTGAATGACAAAAATAACCAAAATTTTTTTCTTAGTTTAATTAATATCGGTGAAACGCATCAATCTGCCGGTAAATTATTTTTTCAATTCATCCAAAAAGAATTGATGTCTTTCTATGTGGACGGATTAATAGGAAAAATATTTTATCAATACTAAATCTTTTCATTTTTAATATATGTGTTTTTAAGAGCACGAAAATTTTTAAAATGATATATTTAAATATCCTTTGTTTAATATACTATAAAATTGAAATTAGAAACATTAAATAATCAAAATAAAACACTGCCTCTTGTTATAATTTTCGGAATTGCAATGGGCATTCTTGAAGCGATTGTGGTAGTATATTTAAGAAAGATATTTTACTCAACAGGATTCAAATTCCCTTTAGAAATCATTCCAGGACCAATCCTAAAAGTTGAAGTCATCCGTGAATTTTGTACTCTTATTATTATTTTGTCCGTAGCTTTTATCGCAGGGAAAAACAGGTTACAGGTATTTGCGTATTTCCTCTTTTGTTTCGCGGTTTGGGATATCTTTTATTACATTGGTTTAAAATTGATTATAAACTGGCCTGCATCGTTCCTAACCTGGGATATTTTATTCCTTATTCCCGTACCATGGATTAGTCCCGTCCTTGCTCCTATACTTTCATCTATATCAATGATTGTCTTTTCACTCCTACTGATATTTAAGGGGAAATATAATTCTATTTTCAAAGTGAAATTAATTGAATGGATTTTTATTTGTTTAGGTGCGTTACTTATATTTATTTCATTTTTATGGAATTATACAAGTATAATTATTTACAAATATATGTTTGAAAATTTTATTACGTTTAATCCTGATAATTTTGGAAGCATTGCTACCAACTATGTCCCTACCTATTTTCAATGGAATATTTTTGTGCCAGGTATGCTGTTAATCTGGTTTTCTATTTATTCTATATGGAAAAGGGAAATTTAGCGGATTAAAATATGCGCTGTTTAACAATTCAGCAAAAACAATTTAAATACAAATATTAGTTTATAAATTCAATTCTTATATTCGATTATTAAATTATTATTTACTGGGAAGCAGTTATGAGTATTAAAAATATTTCGGCAGTTATTTTCTCTCTCTTTCTATTATTGGTCTTCAACACTATGTGTGTTGCTCAGAGCGTCGATAACCAAAAAGATCTTATTGATTATATTAATCCGCTTATAGGGACAGCGGGCGGTGGCAATGTTTATCCCGGGCCCACAACTCCGCACGGAATGGTTCAGCTCGGACCCGATACGGATATGAGAAACTGGTCTGATGGATATGATTACGGCGACAGCGTAATTATCGGGTTTAGCCTCCAGCATTTAAGCGGCACCGGAATTCCAGATCTTGGAGATTTTGCTTTCGTTCCTTCGGTAGATCATTTGAAGTTTAGACCCGGTATGGTAGAAGAGAAAACAAAAGACGGGCAGACACATTTTTCATTCAACCCGGATTCGGGATACTGCCAGCCGTTTTCACATAAAGACGAAGTTGCAAAAGCGGGGTATTATTCCGTAAGGCTTCCCGAATATAATGTTCTTGTCGAATTAGCTGCTACTCCGCATGCAGGTATCATGAAGTTTACATTTCCTAAAACCGACAGTGCAAATGTTATGGTGGATCTTGCACATGTTCTGCAATGGAAAGTAATCTGGTCAAGAGTTAGAAGATTAAGCAAAACTTTGGTAACCGGGTTTCACCTGGTTCACGGATGGGCTAAAGAAAGATACCTGTATTTTGCCGCCGAATATTCAAGACCTTACGATAAATTCGGGATTATGATGGACGGGAAAAAAGTTATTTATGATACATACAGATTTAGAAGCAGGTATGAAGCTGCAGGCCCCGATTTACAATACTATACAACATATTCAACTGAAAAGAATCCTGTAGTAATGGTAAAGGTTGGTATTTCTGCAGTGAGTTCGGAAGACGCACTGATGAACCTTAAAGCTGAAATACCAGGATGGGATTTTGATAAAGTCGTTAAAGACTGCCGGTCTGACTGGAATAAAGAACTAAATAAAATAACTATTGAAGGATCTACTTCCGAGAAGCAAACTTTTTACACTGCATTATACCATACGCAGCTTGATCCAACTATTTATGAAGATGTAAATAGTGATTACAGAGGATTGGATCAAAACATTCACAAAGCAAAAGATTTTACAAAATATTCTATCTTTTCATTATGGGATACTTTCCGTGCAGAGCATCCGCTTATGATTCTTATACATCCTCACGAAGATGCCGACATGATAAAATCCATGCTGGCTCATTATGATCAAAGTGTTGAACATCTATTACCTGTCTGGTCTCTTTATAATAATGAAACGTGGTGCATGATCGGCTATCATGCCGTTCCGGTTATTGCCGATGCAATTATGAAAGGAGTAAAAGGCTTTAATTACGAACGTGCATTTAATGCCATGAAAACAACTGCCATGAATCCTCATTATGATAATGTAATGGAATATGCAAAGTTAGGTTATGTCCCCTTCGATAAAGAAAATGAATCCGTCTCAAAAACTTTGGAATATGCATACGACGATTACTGCATTGCAAATGCTGCAAAGAAACTCGGCAAAGAAGCTGATTATGAATACTTTATGAAAAGAGCTGTGTCTTATAAAAATTTATTTGATCCCACCTGGAAATTAATGAGAGGAAAAGATTCTGAAGGCCACTGGAGAACCCCGTTTGATCCTTATAAATATAATCCTACAATTACGGAAGGAACCAACTGGCAGTATACATGGTTCGTTCCGCAGGATGTACAAGGTTTAATTAATTTGATGGGCGGGAAAGAATATTTTGATGCCAAACTGGATTCTCTTTTTATGAAAAATAAACAGGACGAAACACTTACAGGAAATTCAGGTCAGATTGGAGGCTACTGGCACGGCAACGAACCTTCGCATCACATAGCTTATTTATATGATTACGCTGGTAAGCCTTGGAAAACGCAGGCGTTAATTCATGAAATATGTACAAAATTTTATTACAATAAACCCGACGGCTTATGCGGCAACGACGACTGCGGGCAAATGTCAGCTTGGTACATTTTCAGTACGATTGGATTTTACCCGGTTTGTCCTTCCGATAATTATTATGTAATAGGAACGCCCGGTATTAAGGAAGCCAGCATTAACATGGGAAATGGAAAAACATTTACAATGAATGCAGAAAATTTTTCAGCCGAAAATAAATATATTCAATCGGTTACTTTGAACGGAAAGAAGTGGGATAAAACTTACATACCATATGAAGAAGTGGCAAACGGCGGTAAACTGGTTTTTGTTATGGGCAGCAAGCCAAATAAAAGCTGGGGGACCGGAGAAGACAGTGTTCCGCCGTCAATATCGAAAGCAAATTAATATTTAATATGAATTAGATAAAATATATTTAGTTGAAGAATTTTTCAGTTGATAAAATAAATGCCCGCTGAAGTTAATTAATAAAACTTAACAGCGGGTGTTTTTTTATTAAAGTTAAATTATATTGGTTTTATTTTAAAAGAATCATTTTTTTAGTTTGAATA
>JBJKQE010000053.1:0-11041 GCA_046705645.1 Ignavibacteriaceae bacterium
CAGCTATATCATTTTGTAAATTGTATAAATGATAGGACAATAAAAAACATCTGCACATTTAAAGATGCTTCACAAACTCAAAAAATATTAAAACTAATACGGAATGACTTTAGAGAAAACGGATTAATAAATGGAAAAAATTGATAAGGTAATATTAGGCGATAACCAGTTCTTTGGAATCAACCATATGTCCCAGGATAAGGCTCAGCAGTTAGCGGAAAAATTCCATGATTTAAAAAATATCATTGGTGTTTATGACATAGCAATTGAAAACGGAATTAATTCTATAATGTTAAACAGTCACGACAGGGCAAAGGAAATTTGCGATCATTTCAGGAATAATAAAACACGTTATTCGGATGTTAATTGGTATCCGTCTTTACCATATCCGCACAAATATGCAAATCTTGTTGCAGAAAAGGGGATAATGCCTGCTATAAATGAAGTGATCTTTTCGGATAATTCAGCAAAAGGGCTATTGGGATTAATTACAAAAGGAAGCAGTGCTTTACTTGGGCAGGATGCTGTAAAAGTTATGCAGATGCTTGTTGATATTGAAATTAAAGCATTTAAAGACCTTAATATTAAAACTATTTTCTTACAGAATATAATTACGGACTTACTGCTGGGACTGAAAGCTAAAACATTTTTTGTTGAATATTCGGAGTATATTAAAAACAAGTATAAAGTTCTTCCCGGTTTTCTAACAATGAATCTTCCGCATTTAGTTAAAACTTTTCAAGAATGGGAGCTAGAGGAAGTTGTAATTTGTTCTTCAATAAATAAGATTGGTTATTTAATGTCTCCTGATAATCGATCTTATGAAGAAACTTTAAAAAATTTAGACCATTCAAAATACCAGATAATGGCAATGTCGGTTTTAGCTTCAGGTGCTATAAAACCGGAAGATGCAATACAATATGTCGCTAACCAAAAAATAAACTCAATTGTATTCGGCGCATCATCCGAAAAGAATATTAAAGAAACAAAAAAACTGATTGATAAATATTTGACAAATTAAATAATAACATTTTTAAACAATGAAAAAATATTTTATCTCTGTTATATCGGGTTTTATAACTGTCCTTCTTTTATTTTCAAATTTATATTCTCAGGTAGTATATGAGCCGATAACAAATGATATTTATAATTTCCTTAACCGCATGTCTGTAAAAGGAATTATTACATATCACGATGAAATAAAACCGCTGTCGAGAAAATACATTGCAGAAAAGCTGGTAGTAATTAATAAAAGCATTTCGAAATTATCCCTGTTGGAAAACGAGCAGATGGAATATTATGATGAAGTTTATGCAGAAGAAATAAGAATAATAAAAAAACAAAAACCGTTAAAGCCGGAAACTCATTTTTTTGAATTCGGAAATAAGGGAACATTTAAGTTTTTCAATTACAAAGACAGCTTATTTACAATTACGGGTGATCCTATTTTAGGAGCTTCCTTTTCATCCTTGAGTTCAAAATCTGCATATCACCAATGGAATGGGTTTCGTGTTTTCGGTTATTTAGGTGATTATCTCGGTTTTAATACAGACTTTAGAGATAACCTGGAAAAAGGTGATAATATTGACAGGACTAAAATGTTTACCGATACTACCGGGGTACAGGTAGTAAAAAGTTCATCCAATTCAATTCAGTATAGCGAAGTTAGAGCCTCGATATCAACTAATTGGAGCTGGGGCGCATTTACTCTTGCAAAAGATTTCTTAAATATAGGCAGCGGAATTGACGGTCAATTAATCTTATCTTCAAAAGCCCCTTCATTTCCTTTTATAAGATTGGATATACGTCCTGCAAAATGGTTAAGCTTTACATACATACACGCTTTTTTAAATTCAGGATTAATAGATTCTTCGACAATTAGAAGATCATCTGTCGACATACCATCATCTAAATATACATATTCAAGCCGTCCCAAATATTTAGTAAGCCATATATTATCAATTTATCCAACAGATAATCTTGCGGTTTCTTTAGGCGAATCAATGATTTATGCCGATAGGATAGAGCCGATTTATTTAATACCTATTATATTTTTCAGACCTTCGGATCATTTTTTAAGTAAAGCATACTCAAGCGGCAATACACAATGGTTTGCAAATATGTATTATAAATATTTACCGCTTAGAACTAAATTCTATGGAACCTTATTTATAGATGAGCTTTCATTAGATGCTTTATTTACTCCCAACAAGGGAGAAGCAGCTATAGGGTACACAGTAGGCGCCGATGTTATTGACCCTGTAATTCCGAACAGCGAATTTGTCCTGGAATATACAAGAGTCAATCCTTTTGTTTATATGGATTTTGACCCCATTATGACGTACACAAGCTCCGGTTATCAAATGGGAGATTGGATAGGAAGCAACGGCGATGATTTTTTTACTTCCTACAGGCAGAATATTTTAATAGGACTAAACGGGCTGGTATTTTTCCGCTATGTAAGAAAAGGACAGAAAGAATTACCCGACCAGCAATACACATTTCCCTATCCGTCTTTCTTATATGGTTTAAGAACAGATTATACTTATCTTGGTTTTACGGTAAGGTACCAGTTTATACAAAACTTAACGGCACAGCTTCAGTATCAGCATGAAAGCGTATCGCAGCAATTGGTTAATGGGTCGGCATCTTCAGCTTATAATGATTTATCGTTCTCGCTTTATTATGGGTTGTAGGATTTGAGGATTGTAGGATTTGAGGATTGTAGGATTGAGGATTGTAGGATTTGAGGATTGAAGATTATAGGACTGGATTATTCGACAATCGACAATAGAAAATCGACAATCAAAAAGGGATAGGGCTAGATAAAATCATAAAGATCGGCGTGCAGATAAGAATAACCGATTAATGTAAAACAAATACTTGATAAATTATACTATAAATCTTAATATTTAATTCCAAGAATATTCTTATATAATATTCGTATTATTTTATGCAAAAGACACTAAAAAGAATAAATCAATTATTAGAGTTAGGTATAATTACTAATTATGCCATTGCAGGAGGGATAGCACAATTTTATTATATAGAGCCTTCTATTACATACGATTTAGATATAGTTGTTCATATTTCGGATGAGGAGAAGACTCTAACACCACTGACTAAAATATACAAATGGGCTGAAAAAAATGGTTATTTATCGGAAAAAGAACATATTATAATTGAGGGCATACCCGTTCAATTTTTGTTAGCTTACAATGAATTAGTTAAAGAGGCGCTGAATAATGCCGCTAGTATAAAACTCTTCGATGAAAATACATTTATTTTTAAAGCGGAATATTTAATGGCAATTATGCTGCAGACAGGAAGATTAACAGATAAAGAAAGATTAGCAAGGTTTTTTACAGAAGCCGACTATGACAAAAATAAATTTCTTGAAATTATCAAAAGATTTAATTTACTTGAAGTATATAAAAAGTTTATTGATGTAAAAAATGGATAAAAATTATCAATCACATATTGCAGAAGTGAAGATTGATTATCATAAAAAACGTACAAAAATGTCCTTTGAGGATTAAGTTAAGGTAATTGTTGAGCTGCAGAGAATCGAACCTGAATTTATAAAAAATAATAAAAAACGAAGTACAAGTAATAAGTATAGAAGAATCTGGGAAATACAATTCTAGTTAAATCCTAAGCCAATTAACATTTGAAAAAATCAGTATACAAATAGCACTAAAAACGCCAGACCTCGCCTTAGACTATGCCGGGAAGGCAGATACCCACCCCTATTGACGGACAGACTTTTCTTAGAAAGTGAACTCGTTCTTACTCCAATCGGCGGCTGGCAGTTTTCTCTTGAGAAAGAACCATGTCCTCTATAGCAATCCTTTGGACAAAGATTTGACTAAAAAGTAATTATCTGTTAAAAATCTGTGCATATCCGTTCAAATCCGTGCCTGCACGCCGAAGTGCCGTTTCGGCACGCAGGCGTGTCATCCGTGTTCTATCTTTAGGAAAACTATTACTTTTTAGTCAACTCTATAGTTGCTAAATATTTATTTTGTTAGCATTTATATATACGGGTAAGACAAAGATTAAAGACACAACTGTCAATGCCAATACGCAATTACAAGTAATCACCTCTATTAAAAGAGGTGGAGAAGGTGTGCTGCGTCTTGTTCACAAGCATCTTGAAACTTCTAAAGGACCACAGATCATTATTTACCAAACCTTGTGATCGCAGAACTGCTAAAAACGATATAAAACATTATCATTTGTCTTCTTGTGACAATGTTCTTTTGTAAACATGTTAATCGGCATTAACTTTCTTTATGGTTATAATTTTTTCTTGAATAACGCAATTTCACTTCTTATCGGTAAAGTTGATTTAAACCATAATAAGCATAAATAATATAAACGATCTTTGGTTTTCAAATTTGAAAATTATTAATTTTGTCATTGATAAAATCATATTCAATTGTAAAATTATCATTACGGGGGATAGTAGATGATATACTTGTTAGCTTTTTTTTTAAGCTTTATAGCAACAATTTTTTTACTGCCTTATCTAATCTCCTATCTTAGGAAAGCAAATATTGTAGATGAACCTGACTCAAGGAAGATTCATACCGAAGCAATTCCTCGAATGGGGGGAATTCTTATTTACCTGATCGTTATTGTAATAACATTATCTTTTTCGGAAGATTTACGCCTGATCGGAATTGTATTACTATCATCTATTTTCCTGGTTATTTGCGGCATTTGGGATGATGTAAAAGGTTTGAAATGGAATGCAAAATTTATATTTCAATTTGTATCCGCAGTTATACTTTTAACCTTTTTATATCCTCAAATAAAACAGTTGTCGATATTCGGAATAATTATTCCTTTCCCTTTCAGCCTGCTGGTGCTTCTTTTATTTATAGTAGGTACAATAAATTCAATCAATTTTATGGACGGGTTAGACGGCCTTGTAACTGGCTTTTCGATTCAGGTAATGTGGATACTTTTAATTTTGTCCCTGCTCAACGGAAATAGCATTATTATGCTGCTGATTGTTACCCTGCTGGGAAGCTTATTCGGATTTTTAAAATACAATGCCTATCCTGCTAAAATATTTTTAGGTGACACAGGTTCACTTACTCTCGGCTTTTTTATTGTTTTAATTTCAATTCTTGTTACTTTAAAATATCTATCCGGCAATCTGGATTTATCATTCCCCGTAATTCTTTTGGGAATACCGATTATAGATACGCTAAAAGTTATGGTTGTGCGAATTGTAAAGAAATCAAATCCGTTTTTAGCGGATAAGTCTCATCTTCATCATATGATTATTAACGGCAGGGTAAGGCATAAAGTAACGGTTGTAATCATATTAATTTTTTCCAGTTTGTATGGTATTGATTCAATTATATATTTAAAGTTTCCTCATAATATAGCATTATCAGTTTTTATTTTACTTTCCTTATGCCTGTTGTATGTTCCTGCCTTCTTAAATAAATTTACCAATATGCAGGTATTTTTAAAGAACCGCCCAAGGCTGCTTAATTTTTCGGAAACTCTGCATTCACGCTTTTTAAATTCATTCTTACCTTTATCATTAATTACTATTGTATTATTTGTAATTATTTCGATGCCCGGCAGTTCAAGCATACACCCGCAGGTGCTTTACGTCTTTCTAGCTTCTGTCGTAATTATGTTTTTAATTTCTTTTAGCAGGAGGCTGGCGACAAAAAATATCAGAGATATTTATGTGCTGCTGAATTTACTTGTGTTTTTTATATGCAGGGATTTTTCCAGCTCTCTTTTTGAGCACTTGGGCATATACCATGATACTGCATTTTTAACCGGTGATATATTCTTAACTTTTATAACTTTCCTGGTTTTATTTTTTATTTATGAAAAAGACATGCTTTTTGAAAAAAAGAAAATTTATTTGACCGGGCTGGATATAACTCTTTTTGTTGTGGTAATGACCCTGTATATTTTAGATATTCTTTTCCCTTCCGTTAAGACAAATTTCTTCGGTATAAATTTATTAGAAGCATTTATTCTTTTCTTATGGTATAAGGTTGTTATATATTTTAATGAAAAGGTTTCTAATTATATTTTTTACAGTTCTTTTGCATTGCCGATGCTGGCGATTCTTTTAATATTTCTAAACATGTAACGAGAAATCGGTAATCTGTAAACCAATATATGAAAAGGGCGAATTTGCGTAATTGTTAAATTGATAAATTGTTGTATTGTTCAATTGCTGAAACGGGTTGAACTAAAAATTGATCACTTATAATTAAACTCTGATAATAGAAACCGAAAACCGGAAGCTGGAAAAACCTTACTTATTCTAGCAAACGTTATTAAAAGAGGTAAATTTATCTCTGTTTTTTGATTCAAAAATAAAATAAGTTATAATCGTTTTTATAGAACAACGCTGTATTAAAATTGCGGGAACTAAATTTAAGGGTGAACGGCCGATTAGCAGATCAAAAAGAATAATTTATTTCAAATAATTAAGGAGGATGACTGTTTGCTTGTTACCTTTCTTTTATAATAATTAATTATGAAAGGGTAATAACATGATGAAAACATTTTTAGCCGTAATTATTTCCGTCCTAATAATTTTTTCTAATTTTAACTTTGCTCAGGATTCTAATTCCATTCAAATTACAGGCGGAATTATTATGCCTTTGAGTTCTTCAAAGGGATTGACAGCTTCTTTTCAATTTAATCATCCCATTAACAGAATTTTTCAAGTCTACGTGTACGGGGCCTATGCTTCTTGGGATAAATTCAATGTAAGTTATTTAGTCAACGGATCGTTGATTCAGAAGCAAACCCGTTTCAATACTTATACGTCGGATAGCCATACCTCAATTCCTATATACGCAGGGGGTAGATTAAATTTCCACACAAATAAAATCTTTACAGCCTTTGCAATTCTTGAAATAGGTTATACGCATTTAAGTTATAAAAGTTATCAAGTTAATAAAATGATAGATACTGCCGGGGTAGTGCTGGCTTACTACCCGGATGAAATTACCGGAAAAGAGATAAGTGAAAATTTAATAGGCATCGGCACCGGCGCAGGCCTTTCCCATTCTTTAAACAAAAATGTAAACCTGATATTTATATTTAAACTAAATAGTCAGATAAATTCAAAATACTACGGATTTTTAAGCGTAGGCGGAACTTATACATCTTATCTTGCCGGTTTTAATTTCAATATCTAAAATTTTTTAAACTGAACTAATAATCAGCTTAAAGCGTCTAATTTTCCAAGAAAATAAAAACCGAAACTAAAAAGGGAAAAAATGAGGAAAGATTCAATCATACTCCGTATTATAATAAGCGCTGTAATTATTATCATATTAATCATTCCGCTGACTATGATTCAATCATTAATTACGGATAGACAGAGTTACCGCAATGATGCAATTACAGAAATAAATAAAAACTGGGCAGGCAGTCAAATAGTTGCAGGCCCGATTCTCACTGTAATAAGTAAAGAGCAGACGGAAAACCAGGATGGGAAGAAGATTCTGAAACAGAATAGATTTTACATGCTTCCAGAAAATTTAAATATTGAGTCCGAAGTTTTTCCGGAAACGAGGTACCGCGGAATTTATGAGGTAACATTATACAAAACCGATATTAAAATTACCGGCAGCTTTGATTTTACAAATACTCAGAAATTTAATCTTGATGATATAATAAAAAATATTACTGAAAGTTATTTATCTTTTAACATAAGTGATTCAAAGGGAATTGAGGATAATATTGGATTAAAATGGAATGGAACGGAAAAGGAGGTTAATCCCGGTTTAAAGGAAACACAAATATTCCAGAACGGATTTATTTCGAATGTTGATCTTAATAAGGAAAATAAAAAATACGGTTTTGAAGTAACGCTTCATCTAAAAGGCAGTGAAAGACTGGAATTTATTCCGCTGGGTAAAATTACGGAAGTACACATGAAATCTGACTGGAATAATCCTAGCTTTACTGGAGAGTTCCTTCCATCATCAAGAAACGTTACACCTCTGGGTTTTGAAGCTGTTTGGAAAATAAATCAATTCAATAGAAATTATCCGCAGGAATGGAGCAACTTAACTTACAATTTATTTCAAAGTTCGTTCGGCGTAAACCTGCTTATTCCGGTTAACGAATATCAAAAAACCATGCGGACTTCCAAGTACGGAATTATGATAATCCTTCTGACTTTCGTCAGCTTTTTTATGATAGAAATATTTAACAAAAAAGCTCTGCATCCTATTCAGTACCTGCTGGTCGGTTTGTCGCTGGTAATATTTTATTCACTTCTTTTAGCGCTGTCGGAATATATGCTGTTTCAATATTCATATTTAATTGCAAGTATTCTTGTAATAGCTTTAATCGGCTTTTATACTAAAAGCGTGTTTGCTAAAGTTAATCTGGGTTTGCTTACCGGCGGAATACTAATTTTATTTTACGGATTTATGTATACAATTTTGCAGCTTCAGGATTATTCCCTGCTGCTGGGCAATTTAGCATTATTTATAATCCTGGCTGTAATAATGTTTGCAACAAGAAAAATAAATTGGTACGAAGTCTTTGGGAACGGAAATGATTTGGATCAGAAGCAAAAATCAAAATAAATAATTGCCATAATCCGGTGTGTATATCTGTTTAGGCAATTTACATTCTATCCCATATACAGAAATAAATGTTATTTAGTCTGTATAAGCCGAATCCGGATCATCATTCTGCGGTTGTCGGATCAATCATTCCATCTATAATTGCAATATGATTGGCAGGAATACCAACCCGGCTGGCGTGGTCGCGTATGGTTTCCTCGTCCGGTGCAATATAAACACAATAAATTTTATTGTCCGTAACATAACTGTGAATCCATTGGATTTTCGGACCAATCTCACTTATAACATTGCATGATCTGATAGAGACTGCTTTAAGCTCTTCCTGGGTCATGTCTCCGGCTCCTGGAATCACGCGTTCAATAATATATTTAGGCATTTGTCCTCCTATTATGAATAAATACTTTTAAGGGTCCATCTTTTTCATGTAATTTATTCAAGTTGACTGTTCCCTTGGAACGGGCTAAAGCCCAAAGGGTTTTAATCGCTTCAAATTAACGCGGTTAATTTGAGTAATTTAAATAAAAAGAATTATACCGTTATTCCGATTGAGCTAACAATTCGTTAAATCCTGAATCTTCCTGCAGACAATCAAATGCAGGTTCGGTTTTTGCCCAATTTGCCAATCCTCTAAAGCCACCTTCGAAAGATTTTCTCAATGTAACAAGTGCATTATTTTTTTCTCCCAGAAAACCGTAAGCACAGGAGCAATAATAAAGTACCAGGCCGTCAATCGTAGCTTTTTTAAAAATACTTTTAAGTGTAGCGTGTGTTTCTTCTATAGCGCCGAATCTTCCATAAGCTTTGGCAAGCCTGCTCATTACAATTAAATCATCTTTATTTAATTCCAGTTTTCGAGCTGTAACTTCAATAACTTTCTTTGCTGCTTCTTCAGATAATTTAATATCTCCTATTTTCCTTAGAACGCCATCCAGGCATATCCAGGGTTCCTCATCCTGAGGTTTTAGTTTAGATGCAGTTTGGTAATATTTCAAAGCAGAATTTATATCATCGCAAACTTCAGCAATAATACCCAGCCGGAGATATGCGGGATAAAATTGAGAATCTTTTTTAATAATCAATTCCAATTCGGATTTTGATTCTTCAAATCTTTTTTGATAGAAGTAAACCATGGCTATGCCGAACTTTGCTTCTACTAAATTCGGATTGAGATTCAGTGCAACCTGGTTCACTTCTATTGTTTTCTCGAGCCAGTGAGAATTTCCATCGTACCATTCGTACATGTAAGAGTATGCCTCCGCAAGACCTGCATAAGCAGCTGCAAATTTCGGATCGATGGAGATTGCTTTTTCAAACATCTTTATTGCCGATTCATTATTCTTTCTGCCTCTTTGATATACCAGTTCCCTCCCGCGCATATAAAAATCATAAGCCTTCAAATCTTCAGTGGGCTTCCGCTCAAGTGATTTTTTTTCAGAGTCGGTAAGTGATACCTTGAGTGCCTCTGTTATTCTTTGTGAAATTTCTGTCTGGAGATCAAAAATATCCTCAACAAAACGGTCGAACCTTTCAGCCCAAATATGGAAACCGCTTCTAACATCAATCAACTGGGCGGTAATCCGCATTTTGTTTCCGGCTTTTCTTACGCTACCCTCAAGAATATATCCTACACGAAGCGCATCGCCGATCTGGCTTACGTTCACTTCTTTATTTCTGTAAGGAAGAACATCCGTCCTTGAAACAACTTTTAATTCTTTAATCTTCGAGAGATCGGTAATAATATCTTCGGTTATTCCGGCACAAAAATAATCACTGTCCTTTTCCGAACTCATATTCTCAAAATACATAACAGCAATTGATTTCTGTTGTACCGGCTCTTCCGTTAAATTGTGCAGATCGGCCTTCAGTTCCGAAACATTTTGGTAACGGTTTCTAAGATTTTTATGCAGCATTTTTCCTATAACATTCGAAATATATTCAGGCACATCCTGACGAAAATTTACAACCGAATTGGGATCTTCATTCAGAATAGAGTATATAATTGCCTGGTCATAATCTCCCTTGAACGGCAAACGGTTGGTTAACATTTCATACAAAACAACTCCAAAAGACCAAATGTCCGAACGGTGGTCCAATTCATCACCGCGGGATTGTTCCGGGGACATGTAGGATATGGTACCGACGGTTGCACCTACCTTTGTAACTTGAGACCCATTACCTATTTTTGCCAGTCCGAAATCCATTATCTTTACTCTGCCGTCATTTGTAATCATTATATTTGATGATTTAATATCTCTGTGAACTATCCCTTTTTTATGGGCGGCTTCCAATCCCGATGCTATCTGTACGGCAATATTAATCACCTCATCGACAGAAATTAAACTCGACTTAATTTTGTCCTTTATTTCAATCCCGTCTATATATTCCATAACAATAAACATTTCATCACCGGCTTCTTCAATTGCATAGATCTGGGCAATGTT
>JBJKQE010000054.1:0-3795 GCA_046705645.1 Ignavibacteriaceae bacterium
CACTGAGCAAAGCTGCTTGAATAATAAGCTAATGTTAAGAATACAAAGAAGTAAGAGTAATAATATTTCATAATTTCCCTACTTGTTATTTTTCAAATTCACATTTCTGTTTTATAACCTATTTTACCTAAAAATAATACATAATAAATTATTTTATAAGAGCCGTCTTTTTTGTAATTATTCTTTTTTTCTTTATTTAACAATTGATAAAAGATTATCCGGCTTCGATTAGAAATAATTTAACTTATGCTTTATTAAAGAAATGCAAAACTACATAACAATGTAGGTATGTTTTTTTGTTGATATATGTCACGATTTAAATAAAAAAAAGCACAGACTCAACATCTGTGCTTCAACAACACGAGAAAAAGAAATGACAAGAAAATATTAATTTACTTCCCAGGTATTTCCATTAAATAACATTTTCTCCAAATCCCCTTCTCCCTTCATCTTTTTCACATCAGCAATTTGCTTTTCTACATCAGCATCATAGGTCGCCCTGGTTACTTGTCTAAATACGCCAAGAGGAGTAGGTAAATTCGGATCATTTGACATATGAGATAAAATTGTAGCTAATACACCGCTTTCTTCAAATTCATCATGAACTAAAATGTCTTCAACTCTGTACTTTCCTTCGCCTATTTCAACTGCTTTAATTTTGCCACCTTCGTATACAATCCCTTTATCTTTATTCAAACCATAAATCATTGGTTTGCCGTGTTCAAGATAAAGTACATAATCATCGCGTGTCTTTTTACTTGTCATTAAATCATACGCACCATCATTATAAATAACACAGTTCTGCAAAACCTCAAGAAAAGCAGCACCTTTATGAGCAGCAGCTCTTTTTATCATTACCTGAAGATGTTTTGCATCGCCGTCTAAGGCTCTTGCAACAAATGTAGCCTCTGATCCTAAAGCTAAAGAAACGGGATTAAAAGGATAATCTACACTTCCATATGGAGAAGTTTTTGTCTTTTTCCCTTTTTCAGAAGTCGGCGAATACTGTCCTTTTGTTAATCCGTAAATCTTATTGTTAAATAAGATCATTTTAAGATCAATATTTTTCCTGCAAGCATGAATAAAATGATTTCCGCCGATACTTAACAAATCACCATCACCGGCTGCAACCCAAACAGATAGATCAGGTCTTGCAACTTTAACTCCAGTTGCAATTGCTGGAGCTCTTCCGTGGATTGTATGATATCCGTAGGTATTCATATAATAAGGAAAACGAGATGAACAGCCGATACCTGAGATCCAAACGATATTTTCTTTTTTAATACCAACCAGATCCGGGAAAGATCTTTGTACCTGTGCAAGAATTGAATAATCACCGCAGCCCGGGCACCATCTAACATCCTGATCACTGGCAAAATCTTTTGCTGTTAATTTTATTTCTTTTACATCTATTACATTATCTGCCATTGCTGCCACCTCCTAATAATTCAATTATTTTACTTGAGATATCCGAAACTCTGAATGGTAATCCTCTTACAACATTAAATTGTTCAACTGGGATTAAGAATTCACTTTTAATTAATTTGGCTAATTGACCAAGATTAATTTCCGGGATTAATACTTTTTTAAATAAGTTGAGAACTTTTTCAGTATTCTTTGGGAAAGGATTTAAATATTTAAGATGAGCTTGCGAAACTTTATACCCAGCTTGTCTTGCCTTTATAACAGCTTCTGTAATTGCACCGTAAGTTCCGCCCCATCCAAGTACTAGCAGATCTCCTGACTGTTCTCCATCGACAACTAATTCCGGAATGTCATTTGCTATTCCTTTAATTCTCTTTTCTCTTAACTTAATCATTAAGTCATGATTTTCAGGATCGTAACTTACATTACCTGTAATATTAGCTTTCTCTAAACCGCCGACTCTGTGTTCCAAACCCGGCGTTCCAGGTTTTACCCAAGGACGTGCAAGATTTTCATCTCTTAAGTAAGGAGCGAATCCTTCTTTCTCGGTTCTAAAAGTTACAGGAATATCTTTCAGTTCATTAACGTGAGGTACTTTCCATGGTTCCGAACCATTACCGAGATAACCGTCGGTAAGAAGAATTACCGGTGTCATATATTTTATTGCAATTCTAGAAGCTTCCAAAGCCATATTAAAACAATCACTCGGAGTAGAAGCAGCTAAAACCGCAACCGGAGATTCACCGTTTCTTCCATAAACTGCTTGAAGTAAATCAGCTTGTTCGGTTTTAGTAGGTAAACCGGTACTTGGTCCGCCCCGCTGAACATCAACTATAACTAGAGGAAGTTCAGTCATTACAGCAAGTCCTGTTGCTTCGGTTTTTAATGCAAGACCAGGACCGCTTGTAGTTGTAATTGCCAGGTTGCCAGCATAAGCCGCACCAATTGCCGAAGATATACCGGCAATTTCATCTTCTGCTTGTAAAGTTTTTACGCCGAAATTTTTATAGTTGCTTAAATATTGAAGTATTTCAGAAGCAGGAGTGATAGGATAAGAACCCAAGAAAAGAGGAAGTCCGCTTTTAACTGAAGCTGCTAAAAATCCTAGTGCAGTAGCTTCATTGCCGGAAATACTTCTGTAAGTTCCTTTAGGTAGTTTAGCAGGCTGAACATCGAACCTAGTAGTGAAAAGTTCTGCATTTTCACCATAATTAAAACCTGCTTGAAGAGCTTTAGTATTTGCATCAATAAATTCCGGTTTATTTTTAAACTTAAGCTGAATCCATTTTAAAGTAGGTTCAACCGGTCTGTTGTATAACCAATACATCAATCCAAGTGCGAAGAAATTTTTACAGCGGGAAATATCCTTTTGTGAAAGCGAAGTACCTTCAAGAGCTTTTGAAGTTAGAGTGGTTATTGGTACCTGGTAAATATCAAATCCTTTTAAGCTATTGTCTTCTAAAGGATTTACTGCATACTTAGCTAATTGAAGATTCTTCTTATCAAATGAATCCGTATTAGCGATGATAATTGCACCTGGTTTTAATTCACTAATATTCTTTTTTATTGCTGCCGGATTCATTGCAACCAAAACATCCGGTCTATCCCCTGGAGTATGAATATCGCTGCTGCTGAAATGTAATTGAAATCCACTGACACCATAAACAGTTCCGGCAGGTGCACGAATTTCCGCCGGATAATCCGGAAGAGTACTTAAATCATTACCAACTAACGCAGTTGTATCACTAAACTGACTGCCGGTTAACTGCATACCGTCGCCCGAGTCACCCGCAAACCTTACGGTAACTTCAGTCAAACTTTGAATTTCTTTTTCTTTTATCATTTCTTTCTCGAATAGTTGTGTTTAAAAATCACCATGTGATTTAACCATAAACCGTGCCACTTAAAACTCATATTTATAAGTATAGTTTTAATTAAATCTTCTAAATTCTGCAATAATGCATACTTTTGCTTCTCAATTGTGGGAAAAGGATTTTAAAATTAGAAAATTTTAAACGGTTGGTTGAACAATAGAAAAGGGAAAAAATGTTTTAATAAAAAGGACTATAACCATTGGATAAGAAAGCACTTTCCTCTAACATAATCAAATGGAAATAATTAAATGAAATGGTGATATACTCAAGATTAAGAAATCATTCATCCATACTGCATATTTATTAAAAATTCGAAATTCTTTTATTATATGGATTATTAATTAAACAAATAAATTTTATTTCTAATCCACTTCCTTCAGCATCTTCAAGAATTCATTTGCATCAATGTATCCGGTAATTCTTTTTACTTCTTTCCCTTGTGAGTTTAGTATTAAAACGGTTGGTACGCCTACAATGCTGTACTTATCTCTTAATG
>JBJKQE010000055.1:0-9711 GCA_046705645.1 Ignavibacteriaceae bacterium
ATACTATACAAACAAAATTTACACCGCATCAAACTCAGACAGTAAAATCACTATTCTGGGCAGAGACTTCTCTTACTGACATAGATTCAATCCCCGGTTTGAACACGACAACTATTCAATCTGGAAAGAGAGCATTTGTAATTAATCTGGCTCATGCTGCAATTTGGAATAACAGAATTAATACGGTTAATATCTCTGTCGTTTTCCAAGACGGCATATTGTATCATTTAGGTTTATTAAAAGCAACACCGTCTTATTATGATATTAAAGATTCAAGCTATACTTGGACAATGAATAATATAGAGCCTACACATAATGACAATGTTCTAATTTTATATAATTCCGGAAATACATTCGGTACTAATATGAAAACAATGTCTCAAATATCTCATTATTTCAAAAGTTTTGTTTATGATCAATTAATATACTACGCTAAACAATTGAATGAATTGTAATATATATTTTAAGATAATCATATAAAAAATTTTTGAAATAAATAAATAACCCGCACGGATTTATTTTTATTATTTTAAATAATTAAAAACTGTTCAATTTTCTACTAACTTCAAAGGAATTACTTTGATCATAATTTCTAGCTTTAAGAAATTTTTTTATTTCAATTAACAGCCAATCTTCGGATAGATTATTTTTCGCTGCCGTTATCATTAACCAGCGCAATTCATATAAATGAAGTTCATGATCCGAAAATGCAAATCGAATGGCATCTTTGATAAATGCTTCTGCAATATCCCGATTTGAAAATTCCGGAGGTTCAGCAATGGTAAAGTTGTGCCCTTTTATTTCTTCTATTGATTGAGACACAAAATAGTGATTGAAGCCTAATTCATCGGCAATTTGCCTAACAGTATTCTCGTGGGATTTATTAACAAATCTTTCTTTACCGATTAAAATAAGCAGCCCTGTTAAATAATTATTTTTATCAGATAGGTTCAAATTCATAACATACTCCTCTACATATAATTAAATTGATAAATTAATTCAGTGTTTAATATTTATATAGTAGAAAGAATATATGTTTTGAATTCTCTAAAAAACTTTAAAAATATTTTTAATAACATTCTCTTTTTATAGATGATAGCTTTCCTAAAAGTTATCATCTATGATTTGAACATTATTATTCATACCTAAGAGCATCAATCGGGTTTAAGTTTGCAGCTTTTCTAGCCGGATAAAATCCGAAGAAGACTCCTATTATTCCTGCAAAACTGAAAGCAAGCAAAACTATTTCCGGTTTAATAAACGCAGCCTGACTGGTATAATTGTTAAGAATAAAAGTGATGCCCAATGATAAAAGAATGCCTAGCAGTCCTCCCGCCAGGCTTAAAACCAAAGACTCAATTAAAAATTGAACAAGTATATCGGAAGTTCTTGCGCCAATTGATAGACGGATTCCAATTTCTCTGGTTCTTTCAGTTACAGAAACAAGCATTATATTCATGATACCAATACCGCCGACAATTAAAGAAACACCTGCAACAGAACCTAATAGAATCGTTAAAACTGAAGATGTTGCAGTTGCAGCTGCAGTTATATCAGCCTGGTTTCGTATGGTAAAGTCATTATCATCACCGGGTCTTAAATGATGAGCTTGACGCATAATTGCGGTTAATTGCGCCTGCGCCTGGTTAATGTCATCAGTAGAAACCGAACTGGCCTGAATGTAATTAATATAAATACCGCCTACCATTCTATCGAGAACTGTTGTTGAAGGAGCTAAAACAACATCATCATTATCCGTTCCCATTGCGCTTTGTCCCTTCGGTGATAATACACCTACAACTCTAAAAGGAACATTTCTAATTCTTATTTCCTGACCTACCGGATCTTGATTCGGGAATAAATTATTCACTACAGTTTGTCCAAGAACGCAAACTTTTGCTCTGGCAAGTACATCTTTATCTGTAAAGAAAGAACCTGATGATAAGGGCCAATCCCGAATCTTTAAATAATTTGTTGCTACACCAAGAATCTGGGTGCTCCAGTTTCCTGCACCGCCGATTATCTGTGCACCCGTTCTGACAATTGGTGATACATATTTAATTAATTTTGCTTCATCCTGTATTTTCTGAACATCTGCCATAGTGAATCTATTGATACTGCCGGCACCTCTGCTAATCCCGCCTATATTGCTTGAGCCTGGGAAAACGACAATCATATTAGTTCCCAAAGCAGCAATTTGCGCTTCGACCTGCTGCTGGGCTCCGTCTCCAATTGCAACCATTACTACAACGGCGGCAACACCGATGATAATTCCGAGTGCGGTTAAAAGACTTCTCATCCGGGATTTTAAAATGCTTTTAATTGCTGCTTTTAATATTTTTTTAATTTTCATTGCTGGACCTTTTTATATTGCGATTCTTTTTTTTGTGCAGCTTCTTCTATCTTTTCAAGTTCTTCCTTAGCATACAGCCGATCCTCAATTATATAGTCACTTACAATCTCTCCGTCTTTTAGTTCAACAATCCGTTGCGCAAAGTTTGCAAAATCTCTTTCATGTGTAACGAGAACAATTGTAATCCCTTCTTCGTTTAACTGCTGAAATAATCCGAATACATCTACGGAAGTTTTACTGTCCAGATTACCGGTCGGTTCATCGGCTAAAATTAAAGCAGGCTCATTAACAAGAGCTCTTGCTATTGCAACCCTTTGCTGCTGACCTCCTGATAACTGGTTCGGCACATGATGCATTCTTTCTTTTAATCCAACCTTTTCTAGAGATTGTATTGATTTTGTCGTAGGATCTTTTATCCTGTTGCTTCTATCGTACATTAAAGGAAGTTCTACATTTTCCAGTGCGGTAGTACGTGAAAGTAAATTAAACCCCTGGAAGACAAAACCTATCTTTTGATTCCGAATTGCTGAATATTCGTTTTTTGAAAGTTTACTCGTATCGACTTCATCGAGATAATATTTTCCTGAAGTCGGGCTGTCCAGGCAACCGAGAATATTCATTAAAGTTGATTTTCCTGATCCGGACGCTCCCATTATAGCTACGAATTCACCTTCTTCAATTGAAAGATTTATTGCTTTTAATGCATGGACCTCCACATCGCCGATTTTATAAATTTTCGAAAGATCCACGGTTTTTATTATTGCCTTTCCCATTTCTATAAGCCTCTTCCGAAACCTCTTGGGAATCCGGCTTGCGCGGTACGGGTTTTTCCGCCGGATGATTCCATTCCTAAAATAATTTCAGATCCTTCTTTCAAATCTTTGGTTCTAACAATTTCAGTATTCTTCCCATCTGTAATCCCGAGAATAATGTAATTCCTTTTAAGGTTTCCATTACTATCAAGCGACCAAACTATAGCGGCATTGGGATTTTTTAAATGATGTTTTGTAGTATCTGAAGAAGTTTGCCGGCTGCTCTGATGTTGTGAAATGAAATAGACACTATCCTTGGAAGTTCCGCTATTTTGTTGCACAGCTGATTTATATTTTGCGAGCATTTGCGGGGTAGGTTGAAAACCTAAAGCTTCGTTGGGAACCATAAGTACGTTATTTCTCTGTTGAACGTGAAAATCTACAGTTGCAGTCATACCCGGTAAAAGCTGCTTTGTTTTATTATCAGCATTAATTACAACTGTGTAATTAACTACGTTTGAAACTACCTGGTAATTCAGTCTGATTTGAACAACCGTGCCGTAAAACTTTGCGTCAGGGTAAGCTTGAACTGTAAAATCACAGGTCTGTCCGTTTTGAATTTGTCCTATGTCGCTTTCATCCACAGAAGCTAAAATTTGCATCTGGGTTAAATCTGGAGCAATTGAAAATAGAACCGGAGTTTGTAAACTTGCCGCTACTGTGTTTCCTTCTTCTACATTTCTATTTGTTACAGTTCCGGTAACCGGGGAATATATATATGCATACCCAAGATTTGTTTTAGCTGTTAATAAAGCAACTTTTGCAGATTCCACATCTGCGGAATCAGCTTCTAATGTAGATTTTGCAGTTATCAGGTCTAATTCTGCAAAGTATCCCTTTTTATATAATGTCAAATCTTGAGCATATTGAGTTTTTGCAAGTTCAAACCCCGACTGCGCTTTTAAAAGATTTGCATGTGCTGTATGTACAGTTAATGATAATGCTGTTGTGTCAATTATGGCTAAGAGCTGTCCTTTTTTAACATAAGAATTGAAGTCAACAAATAATTTAGCTATCTTGCCTGACACCTGTGTACCAACATCAATTGAATTTACAGGATTCAATGTGCCTGTGCTTGTTATTGTTGTTGTTATATTGCCTTTTTTTATTTGAGTAATAGTAAATTTTTCAACTTGATTTTTGCTTTTTATAAAAAGGAAATAAACTAAGACTGCAGCTGCAGCAACAATTAAAGTGTATATAATAATTTTCTTTTTCATATTTTTTTAAGAATTAAATTTCTCTTATAGGGAAATTCCAATCTATTATTTTCCCTTTAGTTAATAAAAACAAATCCTATTCTTTTTAATTAAATAAATTTTGTTAAATCTCTTTAATTATTTTATTGCTTCGACAAAAGGAAAATAATTTAGGTTTAATTTAGTTTATAGAGGTGCTTTCCAAAACAATTTTAAATTGTAATTTTAAATTTTTTCTAATACTATATATTGATTTGAAAAAAATACGGGTCTAAATAAAGACCCGCTTAAATAAATTTTTTAATAATTAGTTATTGTTGAGTGCTGTCGCTAATGGATGGTGCAAAGTTTATGGAAATTATATTGGAAATATTTATATCCTGATCTTGATTGCCGACTCTTAAAGTTATTGTGCTGTCGGTCGCACCTTGGAAAATACCATACATAACAGAACCGTTATACAATTTAACCTGGTCAAGTTTTAAATTTGAATTATTATCCGTATTAGCCGGCTTTTGCACCACTACGTAAACGTTCTGATCCGGCAGGTAGTTATAATAAATTCCGTTATAATAAAAATAATCCAGCCCGCCGAATCTATAAGTAACAAAACCATACGGAAGCACCCGAATCCGTGCACCAATAGGTGCGGCAATTACGTTAAAACCCCAACGGGTTCTTCTGTAAAATGATCCGTTCCTATAAAAATATCTCTTTGAACCGACATCAACTCTTACATAATTCTGTGACCGATGATCAACTCTTGGCTGATACATTCTTTCCGGATGATTTCTTCTTCCTTGAGCATGGGATTGACTAAAAAGACTTAACGAAATAAATAATGTTACAGTTAATATAAATGCCATTTTATTATACTGAAATATTTTAATTATTCTGCTTTTCATTTTCTTTTCCTCGTGACCAATTTTTAATCTATACTTCTTTTATTTGGTATTTGACAGTTAATAATAAAGACAAGTTTAAAGGTTATTTGAAACTATAATTTTGGGATAAGTTAAGTACTTAAGTAATCCTTGTACTAGTATATTAATAGAAAAACATTCTAAAAGTTTTAATTGATTAAAGTAAATTATTCAGTTCTTTAATATCCAAGGGCTTACCGATTATTTTTTTATTCTTATCGATTAAGAACATTGTGGGTGTCGCATAAATAAAATAATTTTTTGCTGCTTTGCAATTCCATCCTTTATCTGATCTGACATTTATCCAGTCCATTTTATCTTTTTTAATAAACTTCAGCCAATCATTTTTATCATCATCTAATGAAACTGCAAGAACTTTCAATTCATTATTATGAACCTTATTTAAGTATTTAACTAAGACCGGAATTAATTTTTTACAATGCGGGCACCAGCTTGCATAAAACAAAATCAAAATTTTATCAGACTTAATTTTGTCAAGTTCAATCTCTTTACCGTCATTATTTTTCATAATAATATCCGGCACCTTTGAATTTATATGAAGATACGTCATTTGGTTAATCATATTCTTAATATACTCATTATTCTCATTATCAAGGCAAATATCATCTTTTACAACATAATTTTTAACTACATATTCAATATCATATTCATAACCGGACTTTTCAAAATAGTTTATTAAGAACTCTATAATTTGTTTAGCTGCCCTAATATTATTTTTGGCTTTGTTCAGAAGAATATCCGAGGCGGAAATAAAATTACCTTCCTGCATATTATGCGGCAGCTGTGAGTTTTTAAAATACGATAAATATTCGGATGTTATGTTCGTGAATAAATCAGAAGATGCAAGCTCTGCATCGCTAAAATCAATTTTATCCAACCCGTGCTTTTTAAGAAATTCAGTCTGCTCTTCTATATTGAAATTGAAATCTACATCTGGTAATTGGGAGGACTTAATATACCTTGCTATAAATGAATCGGTATTTTTCTGAGAAGTGGCGTTCACAAATTTATAGTAAACTTTTTGAATCTTATTTAGATCACTTCTTATCATTTTTATAGAATCTTCTTTTGGAGGAAATTCACTAAGCAAATGATTAAGGCGGTCAATATTGCTTTGATAATTATTATTTAATTTTAAAAAAGTATAATAGAGTTTATTACTTTCTGATTTGGATATTTTTGTGCTGTCTAAATTATTATTTAGGTCGGTTGAAATTGATATGTTACCTCCGTCTATTATTAAATTCATCCATATATTTTTATCAAACGAAATCCTATAAAGACCTTCGGCAATTTTCTTCATTGAATAAAAATATTTTGCCTCATCATTTTGATTAAAAGTGATTGAATCAATTGGAATGATTTGTGTGCCGTTCACTTCTGATAAATAAGCTTTACCTTTAAAACCTGAAACTTGTAAATCAATTTCCTGAGCATAGTTGTTTTGTATTAAAAGCAGAAACAGCAGGAATAATATTTTATTAATCATTTGAAAAGCTATACTAAAAATTATCTGAATTAAATTTTCTTAGAATTAGTTAATATAAAGACGCTAGCCTAAAATCTATAAGAAAAATATAAAATATTATTCTTAATTTTTAAGCTAGCATCACAAAAATGAAGCAATTTAAAAGAAGCTTCTAATTGATTAAAATAAGACTAATAATTAATCCCCGTCGTCGCCGTTATCCTTTTTAGGAGCAGTAGCATTGATTATACTGCTTTTTGCACTTTCATTGCCGTTGGCATCAATCGCTGTAATATAATAAAAAACAACCGGGGTGGATTCAGATGCCAAACTTAGATCATCAGAATAACTTTCCGATGATGTAGAGTCCGACTTAAGGAATTGAAGGGAGGCAAGGTCTGCATTAGCATCGGCTGCATAAGCCTTGTAAATAAAATATTGAGAAACGGTACCGCTTTCAGGAGCTTCCCATGTAAGGGCAGCCGTATTATTATCTACTGAAACATTTACATTTTTAGGAGAAGAAATTTGTGCATAACTTGTACTCATAAACGATACAATAATTGCAGCACAAAATAACGCCGTTAATTTAATAACAGCTAAAGGTTTTGTTACCATAGAGCCTCCTTAAATATTAAAAAATTTGAATTCGGAATAATTTATCTAGAGTGTAATGAAATAATATATGCCAAAATTATAGCATGCTAAATTTTTTACATGACCTGTTTGGGGGACATGTTATATAAATTAAATTACTCTAAAACTTTTGTTACGATTTATATTTATTCTCCTATCAACGAATTTTGTAATATTTTTAGTAGTAATCTGGAAATTTATAAATAATTTTTACTGTCCATAAACGGGCATAGGTGTCCGAATACGGTCGGTTAAATTTATATATTATTTGAAATTAGAATTATTTACTACCATAATAATGGCACTATAGTTGTTTTTTACAAATTACATTATCCTTGTTAATTTCTATGCTAAAGAATTATATAAAAATTGCATTTAGAAATATTGTTAAAAACAAAATTTATGCATTTATAAACATTGCCGGTTTGGCAGTCGGCGTTACCTGCTTTTTAACATTGTCTCTTTTCATAATTGATGAATTAAATTATGACAGGTTTAATAAAAATTTTGATCAAGTTTACCGTATAGTCGTAAACCAAAATGTAAACTATATTGAAAATACTAACTCCAAAACTCCCGGACTTTTAGGTCCAACTTTACTTAGTCAATTACCCGAGACTGTGAGTTATACTAGAATCGGTTACTTTGGTCAATACCGTTTAAGATATAAGGATATAGTATTTAACGAGGGGAATATTTATGCAGTCGATTCATCATTTTTTGATGTGTTCACTTTATCATTTATAGAGGGGAATCCCCAAACTGCACTTTCACGCCCTAATACAATGGTTATTACCGAGACCGCTGCAAAAAAATATTTTGGTAATGAAGATCCGGTTGGAAAAACTTTGATTATTGAAAAGTCCTATAGTATTAATCCCTTAAAACAGAATAAAGGTGAAAATTTTTTAATAACCGGATTAATAAAAGATTTTCCAAAAAATTCTCACTTCCGTACTAATTTTCTTACTTCAATATCAACATATGATATTAATAAATATTGGCTCGACCTCTGGTATTCAACCTATATTGTATTAAAAAAAGGAACTGACCCGGCTAAATTTGAAAATAAGCTGGAAAAAATCGTTCATGATAACGTAGGGCCGTTAGCCAAAAGTATTTTAGGAGTACCCATTGAAAACCTTAAAAAGGCCGGAATTAAATACAGGTATCAACTTCAGCCTTTAAGTTCAATATACTTATACTCTCAGAGAGATTATGGTATAGATTTAAATACTGAATGGGGAGATATAAAAAACAGCGATATTAATTTTATTTATATATTTTCTGCAATTGCTTTTTTTATTCTTATAATCGCAGTAATTAACTTTATGAATCTTGTTACGGCAAGATCGGAAAAGCGTTCAAAAGAAGTTGGCATAAGAAAAACGCTGGGTTCAAGTAAGATAAAACTTATTTGGCAGTTCTTCGGCGAAGCAATTGTTATGAGCTTTTTATCAGTGTTTACCGCCCTTGCTCTTCTTGAAATCATTTTGCCTTTATTTAATTCATTGGTTGGTAAAGAATTAAGTTTAAACTTTTTTAATAATTTTTATACAATTCCGCTTCTTGTTGTATTTATCTTATTTGTCGGTGTTCTTGCCGGGAGCTATCCTTCGTTTTATCTTTCTTCCTTTCATCCCATACAGGTATTAAAATCCGGCTCTATTAAAGGAAGTAAGAAAAGTAATATTAGAAGCGGATTAGTAATTATGCAATTTGCAATATCTATTACATTATTAATCGGTACGATTATTATAAAAAATCAGCTTGACTATATTCAGAATAAAAACCTGGGATTCAATAAGGAATATCTTTATTCAATAATGAATGCAGGAGTGCTTGGTAAAAAAGTCAATCCCTTTAAACAAGAACTGTTAAAAAATTCAAATATTTTATCTGTTACGAATTCATCTCAGATGTTTAGGGCAGGAATTCCGGGTAACGGTTATTTATATAATAAAAAATACGGCACTGATCCAACTGGCTGCCAGTTTGTTGATGTTGATTATGACTTTCTGAAAACTTACCAGATTATGCTAAAACAAGGACGTTTTTTTTCAAAAGCATTTTCGACTGATTCATCGTCGGTACTAATTAATGAAGCTGCCGAAAGAGTTTTTGGAGACAAAGATCCGATTGCTAAGGAAATTACTCGTATTGGACAAAAAGATTGGAAGAAAACTTTTAAAATAATAGGTGTGGTAAAAGATTTTAATTATGAATCACTTCATTATAAAATACGGCCATTAATTCTCCATTTACAATCACCCACTGAAGGTGATAATTATTTGACTAT
>JBJKQE010000056.1:0-6093 GCA_046705645.1 Ignavibacteriaceae bacterium
CATTCTTCAAGAAATTCTTGGTATCCTCAAGGTGCTTTTTTATTTGTTTTAAATTTTCATCAAGTACTGATTTAAGCTGCTTAGCTTTATATAAATTCCAAAAAGCCGTCTCAATATTTAACGCAGCGTCATTAACACTATTTTTATATGATGATTCTTCTGCTTTGTAATTTTCGCTTGAAGCATCTTTTAAAGACCACAATTTAAATCCGGTAAATAGTGGCTGCTGAAGTGATAATTTAAGACTGTAATTATCCAGTATTGTAGGAGATATAGTAATTGGTCTTGTAATAATTGGCGGAATTACAGGAATAGCGAATGGAGGGACATTGCTTAAATGCATGTACGAAGCTAAAAATTTTAATTGAGGCAAAAGGTACGATGTTGATTCCGTTTTTTTAGCCTCAGCAATTTTTAATTTTGCTTTTGCAATTTTTAACTCTTTACTGTTTTTTAAACCTAAATTCAAACTCTCCTGAAGGGTGAGAATTTTTTGCTGTGCGAAAACAATTGTTGAAGCAAATAAAAATAATATTAATATTTTTTTCATAATTGCCCTTATAAATTAAAAATTAATTAGCTTCTTTGACTAGATGAATGAATACATTTTCCAAGGAAGCTGTTATAATTCTATTACTTGTTATCTGAATAGAATTTTCGCTTAATAGCTTTTCTATTAAAGGATATTCCTTTTCATAATTTTCAACAATAACATTTATTCTGTCCCCAAACATTTGGACTTCAAGATTCAATTTATCCCTTATAGCTAAATATGCAGCTCTAATATTTGAACAAACTATTTCAACTACTATCATGTTTAAGGATGACTTAATTTTCTGCGGAGTGTCTAAACTCATAATTTGTCCTTTATTCATCAGTGCTACACGGTTACATCTCTCCGCTTCATCCAAATAAGGAGTGGACATAAAAATCGTTATTCCATCTTTAATTAAGCTCGAAAGTATTTTCCAAAAATCTCTTCGAGAAACCGGATCCACACCGGTAGTTGGTTCATCCAGAAATAATATTTTAGGTTTATGGATTAAACTGCATGCTAAGGCAAGTTTTTGTTTCATCCCACCGGATAAATTATCTGCAAGTCTATCTCTGAAAGGTTTTAGCCTGGTAAAATCTAATAATTCATTTCGACGATCTCTATAACCTTTAACGCTATGGATGTCGGCGAAAAATTCGATATTTTCATCAACTGTAAGATCTCCATAAAGGCTAAATCTCTGTGAAAGGTATCCGATTTGGTTCTGGATTTTTTTAATGTTTTTTTGAATATCTAAATCAAGTACAGAAGCAGTTCCGGAGTTAGGAATTAACAAGCCGCATAATATCCTAATTGTTGTTGTTTTCCCGGCTCCATCTGGACCGACTAATCCGAACATTTCTCCTTTCCCAACTTCAAATGAAATTCCATCAACAGCTTTGATTTCGCCAAAGAATTTATGTAAATCATTTATTTTAATTGAAACATTCATTTTGTTTTATATTCTTAATTATACAGATAAATGCTTTTAATGAAATTACAAATGAACTACCGCATCTGCCGGCATACCTGCTTTTAGCTCAAACTTTGGATTGGAAACCTGGATCTTCACCTTAAAAACAAGCTTGGTCCTTTCATCTTTTGTTTGAATATTTTTCGGAGTGAATTCCGCTTCCGGGGAAATGTAGATTACTTTTCCTTCATAAACTTTATTTTTATAAGTATCCGTACTTATATCGGCTTTTTGGCCTAATTTAATCTTTCCCAAATCTTCTTCAGAAATATAAATGTCTAATTTAACGGGATTTAAATCTGAAACTTCAAATAAGGAAGTCAACATAGTTGCCGTTTCACCAACTTCAACATACTTATTAACAATAAAACCATTGATCGGAGATGTAACATAACAGTCTCTAATATTTTTCTTCAGCAGATCTACAGCCGCAACTGCTTTCTGAACATTAGCTTCTGCTTGAGTAATTTCTTCTGGCCTTGCATAGTTCTTAAGTTTTTTCAAATTTTCAGTTGCAGCGTTAACCTGAGACTTCGCTAAATCATATGCGGCTGCAGCATCATCATATTGTTTTTTAGTAACTGAACTAGACGCGTAAAGTTTTGTCATACGATCTTTATTTTGTTCCGCTAAACTTAAATTAACCTGAGTTTGCCGTAATGCATCCTCACCTTGCTGAATATCTTCTTTCCTTGCGCCTATTTGTAATAATTCTAATTGAGCTTTAGCCATTTTGACTGACGCCTTAGCTTGATCCAATTGATAATCAAACGTTTCATGATCTAAAATCATGACAGTATCCCCAGCTTTGACTCTAGAACCTTCGTCCATGATTATTTTCATAACATCTCCATTAACCCGTGAACTAACAACAACATCAGTTGTTTCTATATTTCCAGATGCTTCAATAGTATTTTTACCAATTCCATTTCCGCAACCAAATAACAATCCGAAAGAAACAATAGATAAAACTGCCAGCGAAAATATTTTTATCATTTTACAGGAAAGAATCTTTCTCATATTTTTGCTCCGTAATTAAGTTTTTTAAAAATCTTTTTACCTTTATCGGTCATAATGCCGTTCATTAAAATTTCAATAGAACCTTTTAAGGCTTCAATCATTGTAAACCTGTTATTTATAGTAAATTCCGGGTTGACAACAGATCTTATCGAAGCTATAAAGACAGCAATTAGAATTTCAGGCCGTAACTTTAAAAAATATCCTTCTTTCTGGCCTTGATTAATTATATCGGTAAGAAATGAAGACATTTTTTTCGTCCTGAAATCATCAATTTCCTTCCAATGCTCAGGTGCATAATGATGAATATCGCTTAATATTTTATCATTAACTTTCACAATTATATTTCCTACTGCTTCAAATAACCTCACCAATTTTTCTACTGCATTACATTGAATATTAAGCACTTCATCAATTTTCGAAACATTTTCATCAAAAAAACTTTTTGAGACAGCTTTAACTAATTCTTCTTTCGAAGAAAAGTTTTTATAAATAGTTTTTTTGCTCATCCGCATTTCAGCGGCAATATCATCCATTGTAGTTTTATAAAAGCCTTCTCTCATAAACTTTTGAGATGCAAAACTTATTATTTTTTCTTTTTCTTCATTCATTCTAAAACGATAGAAACTTTTTTTGTTTTTTTCGTTTCCAACTTAAGATAAAAAAAATACTTTGTCAAGTATTTTTTTCCTCAAAAAACTTTTTGTCTATCAAGCTACACTATGAAACAAGGATTAAGTACCGGAGACAGGTAATGAATTCAATAAATTTAACAATTCACCATGATTACCCTGGTCAAACCATTCTTCAATCAACCGGAAAGAAATTGAGACTTTTGGAGATAATTTTAAACTTCCATCCATTAACATTTCTTTAATTTCATCTCTTCCATACCATCTTGCATCTTCAAGTTCATGATCTCTTAAAGTTATTTCAATGTTTTGAGATTCAGCTCTAAAACCGAGCATTATTGCAGTTGGGAATGGCCACGGCTGAGATGATCTGTACCAGACTTTATTTAAAACAATTCCTGTCTCTTCAAAAACTTCACGGGCAACAGCCTGTTCTAAACTTTCTCCCGGTTCTACAAAACCTGCAATGGTTGCGTACTGCCCTTTCCTCCAATGAGGCTGGCGGGCTAACAAGCATTTTTCTTCATGACTTACTAATACAATAATTGCCGGATCCGTTCTAGGAAAATGTTCTATTGTGCATTTAGGGTTAGAACAAATCCTTTTATGTCCAGCTAATTTAATTTGAGTTGGATAACCGCAAGCTCCGCAATAGATATGATTTCTATGCCAATAAATCATAGCTCTTGCATAAGCAAGTATTCCTGCATATTCTCTAGCAATTATTGGAGCAGCCAGTCTTAATTCATGAAATTTTCCTAGGGTAATAAATTTATCGATTGGTATTTTAATATTATCAACATCTACGCAAAAATAATGTTTATTTTCAATGCTGCCCAAGAATATAAAATGTTCCGGGCTATTTAAGCAATCATTAAAAAACTCAGGAGCTATAAAAACTGCCCGTGAATTATCATCAGTCAGCAGAACTTTTAAATTATTTAAAGGAATAATTAAAGTATCTGGGCTAAGTAATTTTTCTTTTACCCAGTCCTCATTTATCCTGCGCTCGCTCATCCTATCGAGATTTTTCGAAATAAAAAAATTCTCCTGCTGCATATTTATATTATTCATTCTTCTTAAATGATTTCTATAAAGAAAAATAATGGATTAACTTCGCTTAATTCTGTTTAATAAATAGAAAAGCTATGCCGGTATATAATGTGCTGTGTTAAAAATCTTAACTCATTACAAAATAAAAATTTATACTTCAGTTAACATTAATATCAAAAGTTTCATTTTCGTATGATTTTTCCGACTTATCCCAGGAGCGGACATATTCTAATGAAATTTTTGTACTGCCCTTTCCAACAGCTTTAAAACTCCAAGTTTCCTTACCGGCTGCATTCGGGAGAGTTTCGTTAGGAATTATAAAATCCGTGCCCAGCATCGATAATACATTTACATCAAGAGGGTTAGCAAGCTGCCAGCTAAATCCCATCGAATGATTTGACTGTAGTACTATTGCAAATTCATCTCCAACATTTACATTTATTGGCACAGAAGGATCATCATAGACATTCTTATAATTATTATTGACACTTGTTTCGTCTGAAGCTATAACTGCTTTTTTTATATTTAGAAATTTTGTTCCAAGAAAAACTCCTGTACTATCAAAATCAAATCCAAATTCGACAAAACCTATTAAGTTACAAGTATTGCAGCCGTTTCTTAAACTGTAGTTTAAAACTATTCTAACTGATTTTTTAGGAAGAGGTTCAACTTGAGGATAATTAGTTCCCTCCCGGTCTCCGGGCCAAAGTGAAATTTCCTGATATTGTTTTGCAAGGCTTTTATACTGGGGATCTAGCTCCATACTATTCATATCCAATAAACCATCATCGTCAACATCAATTAATCCGGGCGACCCATTTACAAGCATACAGCCCTGATGATCTGTTTGCTGAAGCGGATAATACACAAAAGCTGCATCAACAATTTTTAATTTCTTAAAACCTTTCATATAACCATTACTTCCCAGCAATTCTGTAAAAGCCATTGCCTGACTTGAAGCGCCGGATTTTTTCATAACCGAAAGGAAGCATTGTTCTAAATCTTTTCCTTGATATCCTCCGCAGTTTGAAGTGATCTCGTCCATCATTTCCATATTAGGATTCCAAATAGCCGCTGAAGTTATTTTGCTGCCGTTATCTTGAGCTGAAAGGTTAGTTAAAGGTATAACTGCTAAAATCAAAGCTAAAACAAATAAAGAATAAAAAGTTAACGATTTCATATCCAGTCCTTAAAATAAAATTATTATCATATATTAAATAAACAATCTCAATATAATTTTCAATCATAAATTTTTAATTGATCGAGCATAAAGGCATACTCGAGCGCACTTAATTTGTATCTTTCAAATCTTCCAGATGCACCTCCGTGTCCGGCTGATAAATTTGTATATAATAATAAAATATTATCATTTATTTTTTTATCACGAAGCTTAGCAACCCATTTTGCGGGCTCCCAATATTGCACCTGTGAATCATATAATGCTGTGCTAACCAGCATAGCCGGATATTTTTTTTCTTCAACGTTATCATATGGAGAATATGATAACATATAATCATAATATTCTTTTATATTGGGATTTCCCCATTCGTCGTATTCAAAAGTTGTAAGAGGAATTTTTTCGTCAAGCATTGTAGTTAAAATATCCACAAAAGGTACACTTGCAATTATTCCTTTGAATAAGTCGGGACGCATATTAGATATTGCGCCCATTAGTAGTCCGCCTGCACTTACACCAATCGCAAATAATTTATCCGGGTTGGTGTAATTTTCATCAATAAGTTTTTCAGCAGAACAAATAAAATCATTAAATGTATTTTTCTTATTTAAAAGTCGTCCGCTTTCATACCATTCACGGCCCATTTCCTGACCACCTCTAATATGTGCAATCGCGAAAATTATACCTCTATCTAATAAACTGATTC
>JBJKQE010000057.1:0-3124 GCA_046705645.1 Ignavibacteriaceae bacterium
TTACTTTTGCACATTATATTTTGGGTCAAACTCCACCATCCATTCAATACCGTATTTGTCCCTAAAACCGCCAAAGTATGTACCCCAGGGACTATCATCCATAGCATATTCAATTTGTCCTCCTGCAGAAAGTCCATTAAATAGTTTGTCCGCTTCTTTTTTACTCTCTGCCGTAATAAAAATTTTGCTTCTGTTCTCATTTTCATTAGTTCGTCCCATGCTTTCAGGAACATCATTTGCCATCAACATACTATTTTTACCGATAGGCAAAGCAATATGCATAATTTTATTTTCCTCTTTTTTTTCTATAGGCATTTCGGGGCCTGCAATGTCTTTGAAACGAATAACTTTTGCAAACTCTCCGCCGAATACCGATTTGTAAAAACCGAATGCCTCTTCGGCATTTCCGTTAAAGTTAATGTGCGGATTGATATGTGCCATAAATTTATTTAACCTCCTATAATAATTATTCTTTAAAAAGCTTAAACAAAATTGGTTTTGTTACTATACAAATATCTCTATAAAAAATCATATTATTGCGGTGTAAATGCGGCAATATTAGAGGCTGAATACGGCAGGCATTGTCAGCAGCACCGGTAAAATAGAAATTGGCGATAAAGCTTAACTTCCGATAATTTTATATCCCATCGATCTTACCTGTTCGAACCGGCTCTTAAAGCATTATTATTTATTTCTTTACTGCAATTTGAATGCTTTTGTTCAAGCAAGAAAGACCATAATGTTAAAATAAGAAAAAAATATCAGAATTTGACCCGCCTGCCAGGCTTCGGTTGGTAAACCGGACGGGCAGGTAAATCAAATTTTAAATGAAAAAAATATTGTAAATGAAACGAATTTCATAAATCAAAAGAATTTCATAAATGAAATTCCTACATGATGTATAAAAAACATAAACAATATAGATTACCGGGTTATGATTATTCCGGGGAAGGGAATTATTTTGTAACAGTATGCACGCATAACCGTAATGAATATTTTGGAAAAATAAATAACTGTAAAATGAATTTAACAGAGACCGGGAAAATTGTTGATAAAATATGGAATGAAATTCCGAATAAATTTGAGAATGTAAAATTGGATGTATATCAGATAATGCCGGATCATTTTCACGGCATCATAATTATAAAACATGATAATCGTAGGAATTTGATAAATCAAATTCCTACAGGTAATAATAAAATAATAAATCAAATTAAATTTAAATCCGGTATTAAAAATAACCCAATGGAATTAAAATCAAATTCATTTGGTAAAATTATAAGATGGTTTAAATGACGTGTAAAATTTGAGGCAGGCAAAATCAATCCGGGTTTTAAATGGCAGACCAGGTTTTATGACAGAATTATTAGAGACAATAAAGAATTTTATTTTGTTGAAGAATATATAATTAATAATCCATTAAATTGGGGCAATGAAAAATTAAAAAATTATTTTACATAGGAATTTGATAAATGAATCGAATTTTATAAATCGAATTTGATAAATCAAATTCCTACCTTTTGAAATTATGATTGTGTTTAACAACCGGCTCTCAATTTTAGAATCAGGTTATTGTTCCTTATTTTAATATTTTTACATTTAATTTTCCTTAAATTATTTCTGCTAGGAAATAAGATCATTTTAATAAGATCATTTTCTTTGTATTAATGTAATTCCCAGCCTGTAATCGATAAAAATATACTCCGCTTGCCAAATCAACTCCGTTAAAATTGACATCGTATTTACCGGGACCTTCTTCACCATTAAATAATGTTTTAACTTTCTGTCCAAGAATGTTATAAACTATTAATTTTACTAAAGCAGTTTTAGGGATAGAATAATCTATTTGGGCAGTCGGGTTAAACGGGTTGGGAAATGATTGATAAAGTACCGGGGAATTTGGAAGTTTTACCTTTGCCGCCTGTAAAATACCGGTGACGCCGACAGGCTCTATTCCAAGCACATTAAAACCTTTATTGTTATGTTCATGCACTTCATGAATTAGGTTGCTGGGGTCTAGTACAGCATAAATTCTAGGATGCGGCGGTAATCCGGATGGATAATCCCATACAAGAGATGCATCATCCCAGCCTCGAGCTTTTACAACTGAACTTGTCATGGTTGAATCGACTCCATTTATATCGGTTATGATGGTACCCCCGGAATCCGGATCACCCACATAAAATTTTACAGTGACCGGCTTTGATGTTGAAACAAGACTGAAATTTCTTACTCTCGCAGTTATTGTTACTTTGTTACCGGGCTGCGGATAATTATTGCTGAAGGAAATATCATGTGTTTGATACCGCTGTGCATTCTCAGTTAGTCGAATACCCTTTTGGGGGTCATAGAGCCAGGGGAGAATAAAAGTAGGATCAGGATAAGTGCCGTATTTTTCCTGCCACCATGTGGGAGAGAAGCCCTGTGCGGCAATATCAGGATCTACAGTGTAATTTATTTCAAGAGCCCCGCTCTTTGCCCTGTACGCATAAGGTGTTACCGTATAGCCGGCAATATCGCCCCATTTTAAATCTATTTTTCCTAAGTTGACCTGGAGATCGATTCCATTGGACACCGATATAGTTTGTGTGCTCATATTCGAGTTATCGAAATTGCCTTCAACCAAGCCTCCATAGTTAACTTTGAAAGCAAATGATGTTGACCAGGTGGTATCTACCTGGTTTGTAGTAAAATCGGTCATATTTAAATCCCAATGATGATTTTGACTTGTGCCGTCTAATGTGAACTGTTGATATTGATTCCTGAATACCGGATAAATATTTTGAATGATATCGGGATTGCTTTGTACACTATCATATGACCCGTAAGAAAGTATATTTCCTACTTCATGGTCGGGAATATAACTGCTCGCACTTATGTCAGGATCCTTACTTGGGAACCAGTCTTTCTTTTCTTCAGTGGGTTCCACAATTAAAATGTACTTGTATGCTGTATCGATATCTCTATAATAAACGGGATAATCCCACATTTTGTACGATGAAATAGTGCCAAATATATAATCGTCAATATCGGCTTCGTTAGCAGTTGTAATTGTAATAGTAGAGTCCATTGTTGATGTATTGTCAAAATTTGCTCCCAGCTTCGCTTCGGCCATCACTTCAAA
>JBJKQE010000058.1:0-6846 GCA_046705645.1 Ignavibacteriaceae bacterium
CCCACTTTATCTGAAGCTTATGCAGCACTTTCTCTGGCATATTATAATAAAAAGTTTTATGAGGAAGCTTCAAATTCCGGTCAAAAAGCTATAGAACTTGATCCTAATAATTCTATAGCTTACTGGATTTTAGGCAGGGTTTACCATAGTACTGATAGAGATCTGGAAGCGGTTGAATTATTTAAAAAAGTAATATCACTTAATCCCGATTTTTATTCAGCATATTCTGATTTGACAGCATGTTACGAAAGGTTAGGAAAAACAAAAGGATATAATGATATTGTAAATATTTTGCTTAAGGAAGTTTATCCTCATTACATTTCAAAACATCCCGACGATTCCCGTGCCCACATTTTTTATGCAAATTGCCTTGCTGAAGCCAATATGGCCGAAGAAGCTAAACTTGAAGTCAACAAAGCACTTGAATTAAGTCCGAATGATACATTAATGCTTTATAATGTAGCCTGCCTGAATTCAAGATTGGGAGATAAATATAAAAGTCTGGAATATCTTAAAAAAGCAATTGCAAATGGTTATGCGAATTATGATTGGCTTAAACGAGATCCTGATCTTAATAATGTAAGAAATGAACCTGAATATATAGAATTAATGAAAGATAAATAAGAAATAAATATTTTCTAAAACTATACGGAATAAATCAAAGATATGAAAATGATAGGCGAAACAATACTCCATTACAAAATAATTGAAAAGCTCGGCGAAGGAGGAATGGGTGTAGTTTATAAAGCAGAGGACACAAAATTAAAACGGGAAGTTGCGATAAAGTTTTTACCGCATCATGTTTTAACAAACGCCGAAGAAAAACAGCGTTTTGAAATAGAAGCTCAGGCCGCTGCAGCTCTAAATCATCCTAATATATCAACCATTTATTCAATTGAAGAATCAAATGATGATATATTTATAGTAATGGAATATATAGACGGAATCGAATTAAAACAGAAAATCAGCAAAGGAATACTTCCAATAGAAGAATCATTAAATATAATAGAACAAATAGGAGAAGGATTAAAAGCAGCCCATAAGAAAGGAATAATTCATCGAGATATAAAAAGCAGCAATATAATGATAACTCAATCCGGCCAAATCAAAATAATGGATTTCGGATTGGCAAAGGTAAAAGGAGTATCTCACATTACAAAAATGGGAACCACGCTCGGAACAACAGCTTACATGTCTCCGGAACAGGCGCATGCAATTCCAACAGATCACAGATGCGACATCTGGTCTTTTGGTGTAGTTATTTATGAACTTTTGACCGGCGACCTGCCTTTTCAAGCAGAGCACGAAGCCGGATTAATTTATTTAATTCTGAATGAAGAACCTCCTGCCCCAAGTGCATTAAATAGAAAAATCCCCAGGCAGCTTGATGATTTTGTCCAAAAGATGATGCAGAAAGATAGAGAAAGAAGATTTAATAATATTGATGAATGTTTAAATGAACTTAAAGCAATAAGAACCGGTGCTGTTGTAAACGCTGCTCAAAAATTAAAAAAATCTGTTGCGGTTCTTCCTTTTGATAACATCGGCTCCGAAAAAGAAAATGAATATTTTGGTGATGGGCTTACAGAAGAATTAATTGTAAACCTTTCTAAACTGAATGAGATTGATGTTGTTTCAAGGACCACTTCAATGGCATATAAAAATGCCAAAAAAGATACAAAGACAGTTGGAAGAGAATTGAATGTTCGCTACATACTCGAGGGAAGCGTGAGGAAATTCCATGATAATATCCGAATAACCGTTCAGCTGATTGATGTTGAAAGCGACAGGCAGCTTTGGGCTGAAGCCTACAAAGGAAAGCTTGAAGATGTATTTGATATACAGGAACAAGTTTCCAAGCAGATTGTTGAAGCACTGATGTTAAAACTTTCCCCGAAGGAAAAAGTTGTACTTACAAAACGTGCAACAATGAATGCTGATGCATTTGACTGTCATCTAAAGGCAAGAAATTATCTTTATAGAAGGACAAAAACAAATATTGAATTTGCAATCCAGCTTTTTCAGAAAGCAATTGAACTTGATCCAAGATATGCTTCAGCTTATGCAGGGCTTGGTGAAGCTTATGCTACTCTTTATCATGATTATGATAATAAGGAAATCTGGCTTGATAAGGCAATTGAATCTGCATTTAAAGCTTTAATGTACGATCCTACTTTATCTGAAGCTTATGCTGCACTTGGGTTGGCATACTTCAGCAAGCAGTCTATTGATGAAGCAATAACTTCTACCAATAAAGCTATAGAACTTGATCCGTCAAATTTTGTAGCCTATTGGATTCTTGGATGTATATTTCATGCAAATGACAGAGACAATGAAGCACTTGAAATGTATAAAAAAGCTGTTGAACTTAATCCCGATTTCCATACTGCATATGGAGGATTAAGAATGGTGTATGATTCAATGGGTGATGAAGAAAATCGCAATAAAACCGTTCAAAAACTTCTTGAAGTTTATCCAAAATATTTGTCAAAAAATCCCGATGATGCCCGCTCTCATATTTATTATGCTATTGATCTTGCTATGGTCGGCAGGAACGAAGAAGCGAAAGTTCAGGCTGCAAAAGCGCTTGAGCTTAGTCCGGGTGACTCATTAATGTTTTACAATGCGGCCTGCTGTTATGCAAGAATGAAGGAAAATAAACTTGCAATAGATGCATTAAGAAAATCAATGAATGCGGGGCTTGAAGATGTTGAATGGACAAAAAGAGATCCGGATCTAGAAGGACTTCATAATGAACCTGAATTTATTGAGTTAATGAAGATAAAGTAATTTAAAGGGTTATGAATATGATTGGCGAAACGATACTACATTACAGAATACTTGATAAACTCGGCGAAGGCGGACTTGTCCGCCGTAGCCAAATAAAAAATTGTGAGGTTATAAATGATTGGTGAGACCATATTACATTACAGAATACTACAAAAATTAGGCGAAGGCGGAATGGGTATCGTCTATAAGGCCGAAGACACTAAACTAAAACGTGAAGTTGCAATTAAATTTTTACCTCATCACGTTTTAGCGAATGCCGAGGAAAAACAGCGATTCGAAATTGAAGCACAGGCAGCAGCGGCTCTCAATCATCCTAACATAACTACAATTTATTCAATCGAAGAATCAAAAGATGATATATTTATTGTAATGGAATATATAAACGGTATTGAATTGAAAGAAAAAATAAAAAAGGGCCTGCCGAGTCTTGATGAATCCTTATCGATAATTTCTCAGATAGCCGAGGGACTTAAAGCTGCGCATCAAAAGGGTATAGTGCATAGAGATATAAAAAGCAGTAACATTATGTTGAATAGTACAGGGCAAGTAAAAATAATGGATTTCGGATTGGCAAAGGTAAAAGGTGTAAGTCATATTACCAAGCTCGGCACAACATTAGGAACAACTGCTTATATGTCACCTGAGCAGGCAAGAGGTGAACATGTTGATCACAGAACAGATATCTGGTCATTGGGTGTAATTATGTATGAAATGTTTACAGGCCGGACGCCGTTTAAAGGAGAATTCGACCAGGCTGTAATCTATTCAATATTAAATGAAGAACCGGATTCTATAGGTTCAAATAAGGAAGGTATGCCCGTTAAACTGGAAAGTATAATAAGCAAAATGCTTGCTAAGGAACCAGAATCAAGATATAAAAATATTGATGAGTTTTTAATTGACCTGCGTGAAGGAAGCAGCAAGACCGAATTTATAAAAGAAAATGTGGAGAATACAATTGCGGTTCTCCCATTTGAAAATATGAGTTCTGACAAGGAAATAGATTTTATAACTGAAGGTATAGCTGAAGAAATAATTGTAAATCTCACAGGCTTAAAAGATATGAAAGTTGTTCCGCGCACAAATTCATTTCAGTTTAAAGGATCAAATAAAGATGTCAAAAAAATAAGCAGAGAACTCGGGGCAAGATATATAATAACCGGAAGTGTTCAAAAGTTTCAGGATAATATTAGAATATCAGTCCAGAGGATTGACATTTTAAATAACCGCCAGCTTTGGGCTAATACTTATAAAGGAAAAATTGCAGATATATTTGATATACAGGGTGAAGTATCCAAGCAGGCAGTTGAAGCTACAATTGCTTTTGACTGTTATCTGCAGGCAAGAAATTTTTTAACCCGCCGTACCAAAAACAGCATAAAGATTGCTATTGATCTTTTCCAAAAAGCTGTAAACCTTGATCCGAAATTTTCTGCCGCCTATGCAGGGCTGGGTGAAGCTTACAGTATAATTTATAGAGATTTTGAACGCGAAGAAGTTTGGCTGGATAAAGCTCTTGAAGTCGGTCATAAAGCAGTTGAACATGACCCTACTTCATCTGAATCATATGCTGCATTAGGAATGGCTTATTTTGGAAAAAATAATCTTAGTGACGCTTTGGATGCGACTAAAAAATCTATTGAGCTTGATTCCAATAATTACAATGCATATTGGATTCTTGCACGTATTTACCATACTACCGACAGAGAAAGTGAAGCAGCTGAAGCACTTGAAAAGCTGGTTAAAATAAATCCGGAATTTTTACAGGCTTATCAGGATCTACTAATGTATTACGAAAGGCTTGGTGAGAAAATTAAATATAATCAAGCATTGGAAGCATCCTTAAATATATATCCAAAATATTTGGCTAAACATCCTGATGATGCATATAGAAGAATGTCTTATGCTGTTTCATTAGCTTATGCACATAGAAATGATGAAGCAAAAACAGAAGGAAATAAATCGCTGAAAGTAAATCCTAAAGATCCAATCATGATGTATTATGGTGCATGTCTTTATTCAAGATTGAATGAAAACAAACATGCAGTTGAACTGCTAAAAAATGCAATAGAAAACGGTTATGAGAATTTTGAATGGATAAAACGTGATCCGGATTTTGAGAATATTCGGAAAGAGCCTGTATATATTGAATTAATGAAAGATAAATAGTAATAAATAAATGATTGGTGAAACTATTCTTCATTATAAGATTATAGAGAAACTCGGTGAAGGCGGGATGGGCATAGTGTATCTTGCTGAAGATACAAAACTCAAACGCAACGTAGCTATTAAATTCCTTCCAAAGCATATAACTGCAAATGCAGAAGAGCGTAAACGGTTTGAAGTGGAAGCACAAGCGGCCGCATCCTTAAACCATCCAAACATTGCTACTATTTATTCTATTGAAGAAACAGAAAATGAACTCTTCATAGCGATGGAATATATAAAAGGCAAAGAGTTGAAAGAAATTGTAGAAACACATCATGGTTCATCTTTACAAATTAATGATAAAATTAAAATTGCAGCTCAGATTGCTGAAGGACTAGCTGCTGCTCATAAAGAAGGAATTATTCACCGTGACATTAAATCTTCTAATATAATGATTACTGAAAACGGTGTTGTTAAGATAATGGATTTCGGACTTGCAAAAGTTAAAAACGGTTCGAGAATTACTAAAATTGGAACTACTGTCGGTACTATTTCTTACATGTCACCTGAACAAACCAGAGGTGAAGAAGTTGATAATCGAACGGATATCTGGTCATTTGGTGTTGTTCTTTATGAAATTATTACCGGGCAATTGCCGTTCATAGGCGATTATGATCAGGCAATAATATACTCGATAATGAACGAAGAACCGCAGCCGGCAGAAAATGTAAGTAAAGAGCTGCAGCATATTATAAATAAATCGCTTAGTAAAAACCCTGACAATAGATACAAAAGTGCGGGAGAAATAGCAGATGAACTAAGATCGATAAACAATGAAGAAAAAATAAAGATAACTCATAGAAAGCAGTCAAAGCAGCTTTGGCTTGCAGCTGGAACAATATTAATAATGATTACCATTGCACTTTATCTTTTTATGTCTTCATCTAATCATGGAAGAGAGAAAACACCAGAAATAAAAACCATAGCTATTCTTCCATTTACTGATATGAGTGAAAATAAAAACCAGGAATACTTTTCAGACGGAATGGCTGAAGAATTAATAAATGTGTTATCAAAGAATCAACACCTAAGGGTTACGGCAAGGACTTCTTCATTCTATTTTAAAGGCAAAGATGTTGACCTTAAAACCATAGCTGAAAAACTAAATGTAAATAATATACTGGAAGGAAGTGTACAGAAAGCGGGCAATAATCTCCGTATCTCAGCGGATCTTGTAAATGTTGAGACAGATGCAACGCTGTGGTCCAATAGTTATGACGGAACCATGAAAAATATATTTGCACTTCAGGATTCAATTTCAGATAATGTAGCAGAAGCATTGAATGTCGCACTTCTCGGGAAAGAATCACAGGCGCATGAACTAAAAACAGACCCTGAGGCTTACAATAATTACCTGCTCGGAAATCATTTCTATAATTTGAGGGGAAAAGAAAATTGGATGAGAGCAGAAAAATATTATATGAAGACACTCTCGATTGATTCCGGTTATGCCCCTGCATGGATAGGTTTGTCCAATGTACATGGTTCTCAAGCCGATTACGGTTACATACCTGTAGATGAAGGTTATGCCAAGGCTCTCAAAGAGGTAGAGAAAACGTTAAGTCTTAACCGGAACCTTGCTGATGCCTATGCAAATTTGGGATGGATAAAAACAATGTACGATTGGGACTGGGCAGGAGCTGATGAGGCTCTCAAGAAGGGGTTAAAATTGGAACCTGGGAATAAGAATGTTCTTAATGGCGCGGGTAATTTAGCGTCTGCGTTGGGGCGGTTTGATGAAGCAATAAAACTGGATCATCGTATAATCGAAATTAACCCTGTGAATTCCGGAGGATATTATAATCTCGGAATCACTACTCTGCGTGCAGGTTTGTATGATGAATCAAT
>JBJKQE010000059.1:0-17272 GCA_046705645.1 Ignavibacteriaceae bacterium
TTCAAGATCAAGATTTATTTTATTCTGATCGGCAAGTAAAGAGTTATATTCCTGTTCAAATTTGTTGAACTCTTCTTCCAGTACATGATGTTCTTCTTCAGCTTTACTTCTTTCATTTTTAAAGCCGTTCAAAAATTCATCAAGCTTTGTTCTTTCATTTTCCAGCTTATTCGATTCAAAAGCCAGGTCATTTATTTCCTGCCGTGTTTTTTCTATTTCATCATTGGCTTTTTTCTTTTCGAACTCAAATTGTGCAATCTGCTTCTCAACATTTGCAAGATCATTTACTAAAAGCCTGCCTTTTTCGGAAAGTACTTTTAAATCGATACTATTAATTTTTACTTCCAGACTTTCAATTTCTTTTTGAAGAGATTTCATTTCAGCTTCACGTTTTGGAAATTCTTCTTTAAGATTCTCGAGAAATTGTTTTCTTCCGAAGAGAGAATCATCAGGTTTGTATGCCGAGCCTCCTTCAACGGCACCGGAACTATTAATAAAATCGCCGTCAAGTGTAGTGAAATTAAATTCGGAGTATTTACCGGAAAGGTCAAAGGCTGTTTCAAGCGAATCTACAACAGCAACTCTTTCAAGCAGTCTTTCAAAAAACGGCTTCCACTTTTCCTCGGTCCGGACGAATCCGATTGACCATCCGAGAAATCCCTTTTCATTTTCTAATCGATTACTGCGACGATTAAGTGTATATCCTTGAAACCTTTCAAACAACGTTTTTTTTCTGCCGTTTCTAAAACCGGGAACATAAAACGATGCTTTCCCGATTTCGTTATTTTTCAAGAACTGGATGCCGTTTTTCAAATCCTCAATTGTTTCAACAAGAATATCGTTCAAATTATTTTTTAATGCAGCTTCAATCGCAAACCTGTATTTATCCGTAGTATTACCCGTATGCGCTAATAATGTTTTATTTCCTTTAGCCCAGTTTTCATCCTCAAGAAGAGACTTTGCACCTTTGGAAACACCTTCAAGGTTATCGATCAAATTTTGAATTAAATGTATTTTATCTTTAAAGCCGCTTAATATGCTTTTATATTCAAGTTCTTTCTGTTTAAGGTTGTTTAATTCTTTTTCTAAGTTTTCTTTTTCTCTTTGCTTTTGAGTATAAATCGATTCGGCTTCGTTCAGCCTGCTTTCCGTTTCTTGTTTTTCACGTTCAAGCACCTCAAGAAAACCAACCGTCTTCGCAATATTATTTGTCAGCGTCTGGATTTTTGTATTTAACTTGCCGATTGAAAGATTTTTAGACTCTAAAGATTTTTCCAAATTGGACAGATCATTCTCTTTATTTGTTATTTCTTTAAACTTATCCAGCAGAATTTCCGAATGAGATTTTAAATTGTTTCTTTTCTCCTCTAGTTCGGATTTATATTTAAGTAAGGTTTCCCCGGCAGATTCTTTTTGTTTGCTCTTCAAAGAAATTTTATTTTCAAAATCTTTTAATGCCGTTCCGCTTTCATTAATAAATTCTTGAGTCTCTTTTAATTGATTATTTAATTCTTCGAGCTCCTGTCTGTATCTTTCTATATTGCCTTCTAAAGATTTCTTCCTTTCCTCGGCAACGGAAATATGTTTTTGGGAATTATAAATCCTCTCTGTTTGGGCCGTAATTTCGTTTCTTTTACTTTTTAATTGAAATTCTATATCGTTTAAGGTAAGCTTAACCGCCTTAATCTCATCTTCTATTTTAGAAAGTTCCGACTCAACCGTGATCTTGTTTTTATAACTTGCTTCTTTTTGTTCACTTAAAGTACTTTTCTGCTTTGTAAAAAGAGCCACTTCTCTTTCCGCCAGATCTAATTCCAACTCACGAAGTGTAGAAGATACTTTATTATATTTATCTGCTCTCTTTGCCTGCCGTTCTAAAGAATTTACTTTTTTTTCAACCTCAACAACAATGTCGTTTACTCTTGTCAAATCCGCCTTAACCTCATCCAATTTTTTTAAAGCAAGCCTTCTTCGAAGTTTGTATTTATTAACACCGGCGGCTTCTTCAAATAACACTCTACGGTCTTCTGCTTTGCTGCTTAAGATAGTTTCTATCATTTTAAGCTCAATAACGGAATAAGCATTGGCTCCGATGCCGGTATCCATAAAAAGATTTGTTATATCTTTAAGTCTGCATACATTTTTATTTAAAAGATACTCGCTTTCGCCTGAGCGGAAAATTCTTCTGGTAATTGTCACTTCGGAATATTCGGTCGGCAGAATTCCTTTATTATTCTGAATTGTAAGCGAAACCTCTGCCATACCCATTGGCTTTTTATCATTTGTTCCGTTGAAAATAACATTCTCCATCTTATCGCTTCTTAAAGCGCTGCTGCGTTGTTCTCCAAGACACCACCTGATTGCATCAACAATGTTTGTTTTGCCGCATCCGTTTGGTCCTACAATAGATGTAACACCGTTATTAAAATTAATAACCGTTCTTAAGGCAAATGATTTGAAGCCAAGTATTTCCAGCTTAGATAGATACAAATTATTCCGTTATCCCAAAATATGATATTGTTTGAATGTCAGTTGAAGATATTCAAAAACCGAACTTTTCATCTGAAAGAATATTAAAAATCCGCCGATTAAGAAAAGCACAATAATAATACTGTAGAAATATACGCTCGCCGCATTTATATCGTATATAACGTATATTCCTTTCATTAAACGATAAAAAATCCAAATCGCAAAAAGAATAAGACAAAAATAAACATAAATATTTACGGCATCGGCAATTAGAATTCTATAAAGAATTATACCGATAGGAATTAAAAGAACTAAAGGTAAAAAAGACCAAATAACCGCAAAATATGCGCTTGAAAAGAATACCTTGTTTCTTACAAAAAAGGAAGCAACTTTAACAATAATTGCAACAGCTATGATAATTAAAAACGATACTATAGTCAGCCACATCATTGAGGTAAACGGATGCCAAGCTAAAAAACTTATAGTATTGATTATTCCGGTACTTCCAAAAGCCAGAAGGATTTTTTCAACGACAATATTATCTCTATAATAAAACAATAAGTTACTAATAATTAATGCAATGACTGCCGAAATAATTACGGCAAGTACTGTCGAGTGATAGCCCGACATTATTCTTTGATCACGAACATCCGCAAAAAAATTGTACGGCCTTAACAAAGCTCTAGATGAATCTTCTCTAAACTTTCTGCCGGAGTTTACTAAAACTCCCATAATTAATGCAAGCAGCAAACCGGTAATCACAAAAATCATCGGGGAATCATCTTTTTTGCTTCCTATCGGGATAGTAACTCTTTCTGAGTTATGTAATTTTGAATATATTACTTTATAAGTCAACCTATCTGTTCCTCTGTCCTCCCCGCAAATTCCAATCCTGTATAAATTATCATCGCTGTATCCGGCAACTAAAGAAGCGTAATCGCCTCTATAATCAAACATCGAATTAATAAAGTAGCCTGTCATTTGGTTATCGTTCGAGTAATCAATAAGATCTTCAAAATATTTTGCCTGGGCTTCAAAGGAATATTTATTTACATAACCATTCGTATTGCCGATGTTTACAGTATAAGTGGCCGAACTGATAAAAACTTTTCCACTGCCGAGTTTTTCCTGCAAATCTTTAAATTGATCATTTTCACTGCTAATAGGAGTATTAAAAAGTTCAACTCCGTACAAATCCAAATCGTCAATTGGTAAAATATTAAAACCGCTGAATGTAGCATAAGTAAGTTTGTTTGAATTTTTTTTAACTATAGATGCCAAACTTTTAATTAAAGCAATTTCCGCGCTTGATTTTCCGTAGTATGATCCGCCTAAGCCTATGGCAGCAACAGATGAATATTTTTTATATGTACTAATAAAGCTCGTTAAATAATTCTTGCATCTTGTAATAAAGTTTGGGTCCTGTGCCAACTGCTCCGGAATATTATCCAAAGGCAGTTCAATAAATGCAAGCAGTCCGTATTTTTCACATAGCTGTAAATAGTAAGGATGAGGAATCGATTTTGCAAATCTTACGCTGTTAAAACCAAGCTCTTTAATCATCTTTATATCATTTTTCATTTCAGCATAAGTAGCAAGGTTTCCAAAATTGTTAAATGACGGAATATATGTTACTCCGTTTAGTATAAATTTTTCCCCGTTTAATGTGAAAGTATTATTCCCGGATTTTAATGAATAAATGGATAAAGATCTGTTAGTTTCATCTATAATATTATCCTTACTTAAAATTTCAACTTGAACATCATAGGTCTGAGGATCGGAAGGAGACCATAATTCTGGTGAAATTAAATCCATACTCTGGCTGATATCTTTTTCTTTAAACCGTAATATCTGGAAGGGATAATCCTTCATGGATATTATTTTTCCGTTGTTAGGCGAGATAAACTTTACACTTAGTTTATATTCGTTAGTTGATAACAAAGAATCACTGGATTTATTTGATTCGCGATTATCTATTTTTGTAAAAACATTAACATTGGCTCTTTTTGTTTTAGTATCATAGGTATACGATATATTTAAATCCGTTACGCAAACATTCGGCATTAGTTGTATGTAAACATCTCTAAATATACCGCCGAAATCCTGGGGAAAAAGAAACCGTTGTTTCAATGGTATAGTATCTTCGGAATCCAGCTTATAATATAATTTAACCGTCAATAAATTCTGTTTGTCATAATGAAGTATATCCCTCGGCAGATCAAACTTAAAAGGAAAAGAACCGCCGCTATGCCTGTATATAATTACACCGTTTACCGAAATATCGGCAGTATAATTCAATCCTAAAAAATCAAGTTTCATTTTATGATTAAGAATTTCATCTTTGGTTAATGAAAATTCTTTCTCAAATACAAGTTCCCCGTCTCCTTTAAAGATTGACGGCACAGTAACCGACACTCTGCTTTTTTTCTTATCGTTATTATGATAAACGCTCCATGTTCCGTTTAGGACGATAATATTCCTTGTTGAACTAATATTAAAAAAGGAAGAATCGGAATCAATTATATGATATTCAGGTAATTCCTTAAAAACAATTTGGCTTTTTACTGATTGGGCGAAAAAGATAATTAATACAAGAATAGCAAGTGAGATATATTTGGGAAATCCCATCCGTATTTTGCGTCCTATTTATAAAAATTAAACCGACAAATATACTAAAGAAAGGAGGGGAAATCAACGTAAATCTTAAGGTGACTTCGGACAAATATATCCGGAGCCACCTTTGTAACTTATTATAATTTAGAATGTTACACAGATTTAATGATGCCGATAAAAGAATCGGCTTTAAGGCAAGCGCCGCCGACTAAAGCTCCGTCAATATCTTTTTGAGACATAAGTTCCGCAGCATTTTCCGGCTTAACGCTTCCGCCGTACTGAATAACTAAATTCTCTGCCGCATCTTTGTTATATAATCCGCTAACGATTTCTCTAATGAATTCATGAACTTCTTCCGCTTGAGCAGGAGATGCTGTTTTACCTGTCCCAATAGCCCAAACCGGTTCGTAGGCAATAATTATTCTATTTAAGTCATTTAACGAAATCTCTTTTAGCCCTTCCACAACCTGTCTTTTAATAACATCTATAGTAACACCGGATTCCCTTTCTTGTAAAGTTTCTCCGATACAAAAAATAGGTTTTAGATTTTCATGAAGAGCTTTTTTAATTTTTTTGTTAATTAAACTATCGGTTTCTCCGAATATTGTTCTTCTTTCCGAATGTCCGAGAATTACATATTCGCAGTTTACACTCTTTAGCATCGAAGCAGAGATTTCTCCGGTATAAGCTCCGCTTTCTTCATAATGCATATTTTGGGCGCCTAATTTAATTACAGTATTTCTAATTAATGATCCGGCCTCCTGAAGTGAAGTGAACGGAGGACAAATAATTATTTCACAATTTAATTTTTCACTGCTTAATCCGCTTATTAATTTAGAAATTAAATTTTGCGATTCGCTTAAATTATTATTCATTTTCCAGTTGCCGGCAATAACTTTTTTTCGCATTTTTCCCTCAAAATTTTTGTGGATTCAATTTTTGATAATTACATGTTTAAACTTACAAAAGATGAAGTATTACTTCAATTTTTAATATTGTTTCGAAATATTCCAAATACTTTTTAGAACCGAATTTACAAGACAAACTTTAATATTAGAAATGGGTACTTTAACAAATAATAATTATTTTAGTACTTAAAATATATCTAACCAAAGGAATTTATTCTGAAAAAAATCCCAAGACAGGTAATAATACTAAGCCTTATAAGCCTTTTTACAGATATAGCAAGCGAAATGCTTTACCCTATTACACCGCTATTCTTAACTACAGCTTTAGGCGCTTCAATGGCCGTTGTAGGTATAATTGAGGGTTTAGCTGAATTTGTTGCGGGTTTTTTAAAAGGATATTTCGGAAGACTTTCGGATAAATTAGGGAAACGTTCATTATTTGTAACTATCGGTTACGGGTTATCTGGATTAGTAAAACCTCTTCCGGGAATTTTTCCATATATATCTACAGTTTTATTATCAAGAGTGACGGATCGTGTCGGTAAAGGTATTAGAACTGCACCTCGCGATGCTTTACTTGCCGGGAACGCCGATGGTAATACCGGCGCTATCTTCGGATTTCACAGAGGTATGGATACACTTGGTGCGGCGCTGGGACCAATAGCAGCATTAATTCTACTTCATTTTTATCCGAATGATTTTAGACTTATTTTCATTGCTGCATTTATTCCTTCATTAATTGCAATCGGCTTTACGCGCGCGGTAAAAGATAGAATTACAGTTATTAGGGAAAAGCAAAGAGAACATTATTTAACCGTATGGAAATCCGCACCATCTCAATATAAATTAATAATTATTCTCGTAACAATTTTTTCTTTAGTTAACAGCAGTGATGTCTTTTTAATTCTTAAGTCTCAGAATGTTTCCCATTCGGGTACTTTAGCAATCTTGGGATACATTTTTTATAATTTTGTTTATGCCGGTGCTTCGTATCCTATAGGAAGAATATCAGACAAACTAGGTAAAAAAAACATATTCGTTTTAGGATTATTGGTATTTTCAATTGTGTATCTTGGATTCGCTTTTTCGCCGAATGTAGATTGGCTGTGGGGATTTTTTATTTTATACGGCATATATGCTGCTTCTACAGAGGGAATTGTAAAGGCATGGGTTTCAGATTTAATTCCCGATGAAAAGAGAGGTACCGCAATCGGCTTTTTAACAATGCTTTCCAGTTTTGCAATTATGTTCGGTTCGTTTATTACCGGGATCTTGTGGGATCAATTCGGACCAACCGTTCCCTTTCTTGTTTCTTCAATTATAAGCTTTATAATTGCCGTTAGTTTTATAATGATTAAAAAGAAATAGTTTCAACTTTTAAGATGTTTGAATTTTGAATTCGGTGTTCTTTATATGTAAATCCCGCTGAGGGAAGGGAATCTCAATATTTGCTTTTTTAAATCTCTTAAAAATTTCAAAATATAATGTACTCTTAAGCATTGCCGGCTTATTAATATATTCATCAGTCCAGACTCTAAGAATAAAATTAATTGAGCTGTCACCCATTTCAGAAAATAAAACTTCAGGAGCAGGACTTTTTAGTATCCCTTTGGTATCTTCGGCAATTTGTAAAAGTATTTTTTTTACATTTTCCGGATCTTCTTTATATGAAATACCAATAGGAATATTGAACCGAACATTCCTATCGTTGTAGCTCCAGTTTATAACTTTTGTGGAAATAAAATCCGAGTTAGGGACAATAATTGCAATATTATCATTAGTTATTACGGTTGTTGATCTCATTGAAATATTAACAACATCTCCGAAAACATCACCTACTTCTATTCTATCACCGACTTTAATAGGCCTTTCAAATAAAATAATAATGCCGCTGACAAAATTATTCGTAATGTTCTGAAGGCCGAAACCGATACCTACGCCGAGGGCGCCGGCAAGAATAGTCAGGGCGCTAAGGTCAATTCCTTCGGTTTGCATAATTACAATAAATCCGAGCACTAAAATTAAATAACGGACTATTGTTCCTACGGCAATTCTAACGCCCAGTTCAATTTTACTTTTTTCCAGGAGCCTGTAAACAACCCATTTTTTAAGTTTTGCAGTGACAAAGAAAAGGATAAAAATGAGGAGCGCCAGGTAAATAATTGACCAGATTGTTAAATGAGTTTTACCGATCTCGGCAACCGGAAGATCTAAAAAACGCTTTATTTCAACGAAAAAATTTTTGAGAGCGTCCAAAACATTCCTTAATAATTTTTGAATTTAATGTAGAGAGTGTAATAAATCCTATTAAAAAGTTAATTAAAACATTGCTCAAAAAAAAGATTTTCCATTCCACATAAATAAATTTAAATGTTTTAATAATGTTTGGAATTACAGTTTAAGTACCCTTTCATTTTTTATATTTTCTAACGTACGGAACGGTTTTTTGTAATTGCCGTCAAGCAGTTATTTCAATTGCTTAAAATAATTTTCATCCCCTTCAATGTGTCCTGCTATTTTCTTATTTTTATCACCTTAAATTGTAAATGGAATGACGAAAAATGAGAAAAATATTGCTGTTGTGGCGCTTAGCGGGGGCATGGACAGCTGCGTAACCGCAGCAATAGCTAATAGAAATTTTGATCTTGCTTTAGCGCATATCAATTACGGCCAGAGAACCGAATCACGTGAATTAAAAGCATTTAATGATATCGCTGATTTTTATGATGTGCAAAAGAGATTAGTTATAGATTATACACATTTATCAAAGATCGGGGGTTCATCTTTAACCGATAAAAAGATAAAAGTAACGGAAGCCGATCTGACAAATAAAAGTATACCTTCTTCTTATGTGCCTTTTCGAAATGCAAACATTCTCTCGGCATGTGTAAGCTGGGCAGAAGTTCTAAATGCTTCGGCTGTTTTTATAGGTGCTGTGTATGAAGACTCATCCGGTTACCCGGATTGCAGGCCTGAGTTTTTTACTGCTTTTGAAAAGATGATTGATGCCGGAACCAAACCATCTACAAAAATTAAAATAGAAACGCCTATTATAAATTATTCCAAATCGGAAATTATTAAAAAAGGAATTGAGCTCGGCGCACCTTTAAATTTAACATGGTCATGCTATCAAAACGAGGATGAAGCATGCGGTGTTTGCGACAGCTGTGCATTGAGGCTGAGAGGATTTCAGCAGGCAGGAATTGAGGATCCGGTAAGTTATAAAGTCAAACCTTTATATATTTAATATTCCATTTTATATTTGAATAGTCTAAAGAAAAACATTTATTAATTTGAGTGAATAATGAGTGACAAATTAAAACTTTTGGAAGTGTTTGAAAACGCATATCCCGACAGAGATTATTCGGTAATTCATACCGCACCCGAATTTACATCTGTCTGCCCCAAAACCGGGCAGCCGGATTTTGCTACTATCACAGTAGAATATATTCCGGATAAATTATGTATTGAACTTAAATCGTTAAAATTTTACTTGAATTCTTTCCGCAACGACGGAATATATTTTGAGAGCGTTACGAATAAAATACTTGACGATCTGGTTGAAGTTTGCAAGCCGAGATATATGATTATAACAGCCGAATTTAACGTTCGCGGAGGTATTTCTTCAATTGTGGAAGCAGAATATGAGAGCAGTGACAGGATTAATAAAGGGAACTTTAACTAATTAAATAAGTAATATGCTTTAGCTGCAACGATATTAAAATTCAAGTTGTAAAAAAATGATTTCCGTTGATAACATAAAAAAAGAATTTATAAGATCCAGGGATAAAATATTCCAGGGGAACTTAAGACAAAAAGATTCTTTTCAATTCAGCGTCTCGTACAGCCTTCTTGTCGAAGAATATATTAGAAAACTATCAGGAGATATTAAATATAACTTTATCCTGGCCTCGGCAGGAAGTTTCAGCAGGAGAGAACTATCTCCGTTTTCGGATATAGACCTAATGTTTATAACCGATTCTGTTGATGAAAACAAAGAGGCTATTGCCAAACTTGTAACTAAATTTTGGGATAACGGTCTTGAAGCTTCTCACACAGTAAGAGAATTTTCAGACATTGAAAAATATTTAAAAACAGATCTTCACACATTTACCCAATTTTTTGAAACTAGATTTCTATTGGGTAATGAAATTTTATATAATAAATGGAACGAAACTTTATTTTCGTATATGACCGATAAAGTTAAAGCAAATTTATTAAATGAACTGTTCGAAGATATTAACGACCGTTATAAAAAATACGGCGATTCGCCGAAAGTATTGGAACCAAATATTAAGAATTCCGCAGGCGGGCTAAGAGACTTTCAGGCAATCGAATGGATGTATATACTAATGAACGGCACCCTGCTTAATAAACAAAGCGAACTTACACAGGCGGAAACATTTATAGATCTTTTAAAACGTAATCAATACACATCGGTCAATGAATGCAAACGCCTTCTTCAAAGTTATAAATTAATTCTCGGCGTAAGAAATGCACTTCATCTTATTTCCCAGCAAAAGAACGATAGATTCGAATTTGCCGCGCAGAAAAAAATTTCTTCCATGATAATTCACCGTAAAGATGCATTAGCAAGCTTTATGCATATGTATTTTATTGCTTCTAATATAATTCACAGGTTTTCCAGGTCAATGACTAAGAAATTTCAAGAAGAAATTTCAAATCCGCTTCCGGATTCACTGGCTATCGATTTGGATGAGGATTTTATTCTTAAAGGGAAAATAATATCCCTGAACCACCAGGAAAACTTATCTTTGTCTGATATACTAAGAGCATTCTATTATCGATGCTTATATAATGCGCATTTTGATGAAAAGCTGCGTTCTACAATTATTGAAATAGTTGAAGAATATGACGGAACCGTAAAAACCGAAGCTGAATCTTCCGTTTTTTTTAGAGAAATTTTACGACTTCCCAAAAACGTCGGTCAGACATTGTCTGCCATGAATGAACTTGGCGTGTTAAAAGCTTTTATGCCGGAGTTTAATGATCTGATTGGATTCCTTCAGCATGGTGTTTATCACTGTTATACTGCTGATGAACACACATTAATGACTATTCAAAATTTGGAAAATCTGGAAAAAGATACTTCTCCCTTAGGAAAAATTTATAATAATTTAAAAGATAAGGAACTTCTTCACCTCGGATTATTATTTCACGACATTGCCAAGCCGATTAATATATCAGGTCATGAAATTATAGGAGCGGAAATGGCTTCTTCAATAATGCACAGGCTCGGCTACAGTGAAGAAGAAATCGAACCGGTATCTTTTCTGGTAAAAAATCATCTTATTATGGAGCAAGTTGCATTTCGCAGAAATTTAAATGATCCGGAAACCTTAAATAATTTTACTGCCAGGTTCGGTTCAACCGAAGAACTTGATTTACTTTATCTTGTAACATATGCCGATCTTTCTGCAGTAAATCCTGCCGTATGGACTTCGTGGAAAAGTGATCTCCTTGCAGAACTTTACAAAAAATCCAAATCTATGCTTGAAGAACAGGTAACCGGAGAAGAGCTTTTAATAAACAGTATTTACGTTGTTCCGAAAGAAATCAGCAAACACTCGGAAATTATTTCTGAGTCTCATGTCCAGGAACATATTGAATCAATCAATGATATCGGTTATGCACATCAGTTTTCCGAAGAAGAAATTGCAAAGCATGTAGAAGAGATTCAAAAAGGAAGCAATCTTTCGGTAATGTTTAAAGAATTTGAAGATTTTACAAACGTAACCGTAATAACTAAAGATTATCCTTCATTACTATCAAAATTGTGCGGGGTTCTTTCTATAAATGATGCCAACATTCACGATGCGAAAATTTTCACCCGTAAAGACGGCATAGTAATAGATACATTTAATCTTACCGATTTTAGAACTCACACTAATCTTAATGTTGAAAGATATCCAAAAATAGAAGAAGATTTTAAAAAGGTTATTTCAGGTTTACTTCAATTAAACCAGGAGTTTGCTCGATTAAAATCCAGATGGTGGCGAATTGAAAGCAAGTTTTTTAAACGTGTGGGCAAAATTAAAATTGCTTTCGACAAGCATGAAAAATATACTATCATCGATGTTTTCTCTCCGGATAGACTTGGATTTTTATATCAGGTAACAACCAAAATGTCCGAACTCGGATTAATTATCTACTTTGCAAAAATTTCTACAAAAGGAGATGATATTGTTGACTCCTTTTATGTCCTAGACAGACAGGGCAAAAAAATATCTCAGAATGATTATGATTTTATTAAAACCGAACTTACCGAAACTATCTCTCAAATGTTATAAGGGAAAAAATTGAACTTCATGGAAAAAGAAAAACCAATCGGAGTATTTGATTCCGGTATAGGAGGATTAACCGTAGTTAAAAGAATTGCTTCAACACTGCCCAAAGAAAATATTATTTATTTTGGAGACACAGCAAGAGTTCCTTACGGCTCAAAATCAAATTCAACGGTAATAGAATATGCACTTCAAGATGCAAAGTTTTTAATGAACAAAAATGTCAAAGCAATTGTGGTTGCTTGCAACACTGTTTCTTCTGTCGCATTAAAAGAATTAAGAGACAATTTTAATGTCCCCGTAATTGGTATGATTGAACCGGGTGCAAAATCCGCTGTTAAAGAAACAAGTAACGGACGAATAGGCGTAATTGGCACAAGGGCAACTATAAATAATAAAGCTTATTCAAATGAAATAAATAAAATTGATTCAAAAATAAAAGTGTTTGAAAAAGCATGTCCCTTATTCGTTCCGCTTGCGGAGGAAGGGTGGGTAAATCATAAAGCTACATATGAAATAGCTGAAGAATATCTAAAAGAATTAAAAGGCCTTAGAATAGATACTCTGGTTCTCGGCTGTACACATTATCCGATTTTGACTGATGTAATTCAAAAAGTCATAGGAGAAAATGTAAAGTTAATTGATTCCGGAATAGCCTCTGCCGAAGTAGTTTATAAAGAACTTGATAGATTAGATCTTCATACTAACAAATATTCTCAAGGAAATCAGGATTTCTTTGTCAGCGATATTCCCGTAAAATTTAAAGAAGTAGCCGAAATATTCTTAGGTAAAGAAGTTAATCAAATTCAAAAAGTTGATCCGGAATTATTAACGCTTAATTAATATAATCGTCGAAAATTTTTCTTAACTCATTCATATCTCTCGTAACTCCGAGTGCAAGCATTAATTTAATTCTTGCTTTCTGGCCGTTGAGATATTCAGCAAAAATAACCCCGATACTATGAAGCCATTTACCCGCACCGGGATAGCCGTAGATATCAAGGGTTTCCCCAGCAGGACACCTTGAGACAAGAATAACAGGAATATTCTTATCCACTGCATATTTAATGCCTTCAAACGCAGCAGGAGGAACGTTGCCTACACCTAATGCTTCAACAACAATTCCTTCTACATTGCTGTCGGCAGAAAACTTAAAAAATTTTTCATTCATTCCGGCATATACCGTCAGTAAATCAACGTTCGAAACTATATTTTCAGTTGAAATCTTTTCCAGCTTTCTCGGCAGTCTGTTTAATATTACTCTGTCATTTTGCACAAACCCTAACGCTCCGAAATCCAGGCTTTGAAAAGTATCCACTTCGTCTGTAAAAGTTTTTGTAACTTCACTTGCAGCATTCATTTCTCCGTTAAGACAGACCAAGACTCCTAAATCCCTGCAATTAGGATTTAAACAAATTTGAATCGCATCCAATAAGTTTTTAGGACCGTCCCAGTCGGGCTCAGAGCTGTTTTTCATAGATCCGATTACAACTATAGGTATTGATGTTTTAACAGTTAAATCCAAAAGATAGGCTGTCTCTTCGAGAGTATCGGTACCGTGAGTTACTATTACGCCGCTGTACGGTTTTTCATCAATAAGTTCTTGTATCTTATTTGCTAATTTAAACATTAATTCCGGTGTCATATGCGGTCCGGGATATTTTCCAAAATCATAGCATGTAATATTTGCAAGCTTCCCGGCATCAGGTATTTTTGTCATTAATTCTTCACCTGAATACCTGGGTATAGCGCCGCCGGTCGATTTATCAATCATCATTGAAAATGTGCCGCCGGTAAAAATTATTAATATGTCTTCCATAAATTCCTTAAAATTTTGAAGCGAAATATAAATGAAAGTTTGCTGTAAATACATGTGTATTGAATCAAATTCAACAAGCATACTAAAAAACATAACAAATTCACCAAAACCCATTATTGTAATTTTAAGACTTGAAGGTGAATCGATCTTGGAGTATTTTTAAAATATAATTTTATGGAGTAATGTAATGTTATTAGTTCAAGATGTTGATCTAACACCTAATCCGCATGCATTAAAATTTATTTTGAATGAAAAATTATTAAAATTCGAGACCAGGCAGTTCAGCAGCAAGGAAGAGGCAGAAAAGGACCCTTTAGCTAAGGGAATATTTGAAATTGACGGCGTTGTAACGGTTTTTTACATGGATAAATTTGTTACAATTGAAAAATCCCAAACTGCAAATTGGGGACAGATACAAAGGCCGTTTATAGAATTCCTTAAAACCTTTGATAAAAGCTTAATTCCCGAAGAACAAATTGTTGAACCTTCTATTGTAGAAAGCGAATTATTAAAACAAATAAATAATATCCTGGATCAGAAAGTACGGCCGGCTCTGGCCGGAGACGGCGGCGGACTTCAAGTTATCGGTTTAAACGGGTATACGGTTAAGATTCATTATCAAGGCGCCTGCGGAAGCTGCCCTACGGCAATTAGCGGAACTTTAATGGCTATTGAAGGTTTATTAAAAAGGGATATTAATCCTGCTATAGAAGTAATACCCGATTAATTGTAATATTATAAATTTTTGAAAATTTAGCCCAATTCAATTTTGAGATTGGGTTTTTTATTGTTTCTTTTTTGACATTCTTTTAAGAAATTTTTCTTAAATTTAAATTAAATTTATCTGAAGGAGTGCATTATGAAAAACCCGGAAATTTTATATTTTGCATCTTCAGAAATTTCAGGAATTCACTTAAAAATTTTTGCTTCTCATAGCGGAATTGTAAGAATACTTTTAAATAAAAAATCAGCCTTCATAGAAAGCTCGAACCAAACCAACCTTCAGCCGGATGATCCATTTTTATTTAACGTGTTTCAACAGCTTGAGGAATATTTTCACCATAAAAGAAAAACTTTTAATATCCCTTTAGACATTCACGGCACAGAATTCCAGAAAAAAGTGTGGCATGAACTGTTAAAAATTCCATACGGTAAAACAGTTCCTTACAAAACAATCGCACAAAGAATCGGGAATGCTCAATCCATCCGTGCAATAGGAAAAGCTAATGGGGCAAATCCAATCCCAATAATTATTCCATGTCATAGAGTAATTAATACAGACGGATCTATCGGCGGTTATTCCGGCGGGATACATATAAAAGAAAAGCTGCTTGAGCTTGAGGGTAGTATTGAGCCTCGTCTGTTTAACTAGATTATATACTCTCAATCAAAAAATAAAATGAAAATACGTCAATCCGAATTAATTAATTTATTAAAATTCAAATTGACGTAAACTTTTACGCTACCATTTCCGAATCATATTCAACTTCTTCATCAACTTCATCTTGAAAATACATCTGGCCGTAATTTGTACGTATAATTTCATTCAACTCATCCTGATAGAAAAATTTTGTCTGATCAAATGCAGGTCTTAAATCACTCAACCACGTAGCTTTCGGATCGTACTTAGCAAAGAAAGGACGTTTACCCCACTTCGGATTTCTTGCTTGTAATAAAGTTAATACAAATACTTTTTCACCCTTAATTTCAGCTATCCCTTCAATTGCAATTTTGCCAGGTAAAGCCGACATTGAGGGCCCGCGAACAGTTCTGCTTAAACCGGAAACCTGAACGAAGGCTTCTTGAAAAATGTTATAGGCTCTTTCAAGAGGAATAGAAAAATAATTCTTTGCGCCGGTGTTTCTTTCGACAAAGAAATAATATGGAATGCACCCCAAATTTACTTGTTTTTTCCACATTTTAGCCCAAACATCCGGGTCATCATTTATATGCTTAATTAAAGGAGATTGAGTCCTGATTTCAGCTCCGGTATTTCTGATTCTGCTAACTGCTTCTCGCGCGACATTTGTTGATAATTCAACCCAGTGATTATAGTGTCCCATAATTGCCAAATGCTTACCGGAATTAACAATTTTTTCAAACAACCTGAGTACTCCGTCGGCTTCTTTGTCGGTAACATATTTGTACGGCCAATAAGCAACCGATTTGGTTCCGATTCGGATTGAACGAATATGATCAAATTCCGGTTTCAAGAACGGCTCAAGATAAGTCTGCAGATTTTTTAAGTTCATTATCATCGGATCTCCTCCGGTGACAAGGATATCAGTAATATTCTTATGCTTCTTTATGTAATCTTGAAATCGTTTTGATTCATCTGTGGCAAAGTGAAGATCATTCATTCCGACAAACTGCGCCCATCGAAAACAAAAAGTACAGTATGCATGGCATGTCTGGCCGCTTGAAGGAAAAATTAAAACCGTTTCTCTATATTTATGCTGAATCCCGGGTACCGGATTATCTTCCATCATTGGGACATTCATGGTCATTTGTGCAGCCGGATGAGGGTTTAGTTCCAATCTAATATTGTCTGCCACCTCCTTAATTTCCGATTTTGATGCATTACTCCTCAGTAATTCAGCCATTCTTTCAAATTGATCATCCGTTAACATTTCTTTTTGCATAAAAGTAAGCTGAAACATGGGATCATCGGGGATATTATCCCAGTCAATCAACTCTTCAACCACATAATTATTAGTACGAAATGGAAGCACATTTGACACTACCTTGAGTGAAAAAATCTCTTCTTTGCTTAATTTTTGCAGCTGGGGGATGCTTTCAATATTGAATAAACTATATAGTTTCATCTTTTTAGGGATAATCATCTGTCGACACCCTCCTTTCTTTGTGAATATAATTACTATTATATTAAAAACTGAGTATAAATAGCGAGTTTTACAACAAGCAACAGCAGATTTTATTTGATTGTGTGGAAGATTAAAATCTTCTCATTTTACTAGTAGCAGAAGATAATTTAGAAAATTTTTTCTTTAAGTCAAGTGAAAAATTAAAAATTATACAAAAAAAGGAAGGAAATTTAGATTAGGTTAAAAAAGCGGCAAATTTACCGCTTGTCAAATTGCTATTTTATCTCTGAAACTTTGTTTATATCGTCTATTTTAACAAATTTTTCATTAAAC
>JBJKQE010000060.1:0-81825 GCA_046705645.1 Ignavibacteriaceae bacterium
GGATGACGGTAATTTATCCCCTGCAAGGAGAGTTCAGGCTTTTCATCTCCAAATTGCTGTGCAAGAATTGTATGACATGCAGTGCAGTTCTTAGTTATAACTTTTCCATCTTTACTAACGTGTTTACCGTCGTGGCATCTAAAACAGCCTGCCGAATATAAGTGACCTATATTATTAGGATATCTTTTCCAAGAAACATTCATTGAAGGAAAATAATTTAGTGAATAAATTTTTTGTACTTTTTTGATTGAATTTTCTATACTAGCTTTTTTAGCAGCATATATAGCCGGATAATTTCCCTGGTAAAACTCTTCAATAAAAGTTTTAATACTATCCAATGCTATAGGTTTGCTCGAATATCCAGCATCCAAAGCTCTTACAGAAATACTTTTAATATAAGGAAGGGTTGTGTCGATAAATCCATCTGCCATCATATCATTTACTGAAGATGCAGGCGGACTGTAGACATGCGTGGGCCGGTTATGACAGTCAATGCAATCCATTGTTCTGTAATTTCCGTTCTTTAATTGTTCTTTTGAAACAGGAATATCTGTGCTTCTATAAATGGTAGATTTTCCATTTTTTGATTCTATTTTAACCCAGGGAATAACCTGGCGTGATGAATCCGTTGCCAGATAAGTAATTTTATTTGCAATGTTCATATGCCAGTGAATACCTGATGTTACACCGGATTCTTCATTTCCACCGCCAATATTTATCAAGAGTGTTAACGTCATTCTTGAATTATCCTTATCAGATAGGAAATAAACTTTTTTCTTCTCCATCTTGCTGTAAAATGCATTGGGCCAATGGCACTGCTCGCATGTGCCTTGTGCGGGTCTTAAATTTGCAACAGGCGTTGGAATTGGTTTGGAATATTTATTAAATATATATGAATAAACCTGGTAAGCCCCGCTTAGTTTGGATTTAACGTACCAAGTAGTTCCGGGACCGATATGACAAGCTACGCAGGCAACACGGGCATGAGGTGAATTTGCATGCGAAACATATTCGGGATTCATAACTTTATGACAAATCGTTCCGCAAAAATCTACCGATTCGGTATAATCATATGCTTTAAAACTTCCGAAAGCTGTAAAGATTAACAAGAGAATAGTCCCAACAGTAAAAATTGTAACTGCTCTTCTTTGTTTGGGATCGTTCAAATCAATTTTGGGCAATATTTCATCTCTATGCTTTCCATGCCTTTCCCGGACATGTTCCCGATAAATTCCGAATGCAATAAGTAAAAGCCCCATGATTAGAATTGCAGGTAAAATTATGAAAGTTATTATTCCCAAATACGGAGATTGTTTCGAACTGAATGCTTCTAAAATTGTTAATAACAATATTATGGCAAAACTGCCAGTAGCAATAGTGGTTCCTGTAAGTGTAATAGGATTATAAAACGATGCGGGCAGCCATTTTCTCATTATTAATTTACTCTCTTTCTTCTAAAAAGGATTTTATTCCTAAAAACTCTACCTGTAAGCAAATATCATTGCATAAATAATCCACACTATAATACTGAAGCCTATTGATAAAGCAATCCAACCGAAAACTTTTATAGCTTTTATTACGATTGGAGGATAAGGCTCAACAAGATATTTTTCAAGCTCGCCCTTTTCAACAAGTTCTTTATATTCTGCAGGCCGATCAATTTTAAATTCTTCTAATGGTACTCTTCCTGAAAAAATAACAATATCCATCGGGAATTTTTCCGGTCTTAAATGCGTGTTAAAAAAATGTACTGTAAAAATAAAACCGGTAGCCAGAAGTGCTTCATCACTGTGGATAATTGTAGCCACATTAATAATCCAGCCAGGTAAAATACTTGTTAACACTTCAGGAAACCACAGAGTTAATCCGGTAGAACCAATAACAAAAATTCCCCAAAATACAGCAAAGTAATCGAACTTTTCCCAATAAGTCCATCTGCCGTATTGAGGCCTTTTACCCCTACCTAAAAACCATTTCAGAGTTCCAATTATATCTTTTAAATCCTTTTTATTAAATAGCATGCTGTCTGGATTAAAAATTAGATTTTTCCAAGTTTTGTATTCTTTCTTTTTCAACTTTGTCAATTCAACAATATGAATTGTAAATATGGTAAGCATTACTACAGCAAAGAAACGATGAATATAGCCGGCTGACTGAAATCCGCCTAGTAGATGAGACAAAATAACTGCCCAGCCAGTGTATGAGAATTTTAATGTCATCCCTGTAAGTGCGAGACTTATAAAACTTACAATCATTGCAATATGCAATACACGATTGAGACGAGTGAACCGTTGGTACTGCAATTTTTTCTTTCCATTAGAAATTACTTTTGGGGATTCTAATTTTTCATCAACAATCTTTTCTGCTGAATTATTCATTATCTTCACCTTTAATTTCATTTCCTGAAGTTTCATCCGTCTCAGAATTATCAGCTAATAATTTTTTCATCTCTTTCCTGTATTGAAGTGAACGTGGAAGCCATAATAATGTATGAACACCTGCAATAAAAAATGTTCCAACTAAAAGACCTGTCATGCCCCAAAATGTCCAGAACAAAAATGGATATTTTGCCGGTTCATGATGTGTAGCGTGGGTAAAATATCCGGCAAACTGTCTGGTAGCTCCTTCATGGCACTTTTTGCATGTCTCAACTTTATTTTGAAAACTAAGATGAGATTTTGGATTCTCAACCGGTAAAATATCATGTGCACCATGGCAGTCCCAGCATTTTGCAGTTTTAGCATATCCTAATCTCGAAACCTGTCCATGATAAGTATTGAAATAAGATTCTGCATAACTTTTATGACAGTTACCGCAGATTTGCATAATCTCAAGTCTAAAACCGGCATTATCTGTACGACTTATTTTATGAGCACTATGACAATCATAGCATACTGGCAGCCGTTTATCAGTTTTAGTTACACTAGGTGAATGGACGCTGCTTTCCAACTGCTTTTCAATTCCGTAATGACATTTTCCGCATGTGGCCGCAATATTATTTCTGTTTACACTAGAATTTGGAGCATCATGAGGAAGTTCCATATGGGCGGTATGACAATCAGTACATGTTGCTGTTACAGTTAATCCGCTTTTCAATAATCCTTTACCATGAATACTTTCAGTATAGTTTTCAACTATATCATGTTCTTTACCAACATATCTTACTGCTGCGGGCTCACCTTTACGATGGCATTTTCCGCAGAGTGTTGGAATATTTGTGTGGAAAATCGGAGAAGCTGGATTTTTATTACTCAACACATAATGAGAGCCATGGCATTCTTCGCATGTAGGTGCATTTGGATCATTCTTTGCATATAACTGTCCATGTATACTCTGCTTATATTGATCACCCTCGTTTGCATGACATATTGAACAATCAACCTTAGAGGTTATTCCAGTACAAGGCCGAACTAAAGACGGATTAACCATATTATGACATTGACTGCATGAAATTTTTGAATGTACAGAATTTTGCAGTTTTACAACATCAACAAACATGGAACGGCCGTCAGCTGATTTTAAATTTGTTCTGCCGTGACAGTTTAAACAATCCTGATTAGCTACGCTTTCCTTATATAAAACATTCCTAATTTTGTGCGGCGGATGGCAGTCCACACAAACCGGAAGTGTATGAGGTTTTTGTTCCCACAATTTACCTCTAATAATTTTTCTATGTACAACTTCAATTTCCTGATGGCACTTTGTACATGTAGCAGGAATATTTCTTCGAGCAATTGTAGATTGAGGATCGGACGGCGGAAGAATTTTATGCGGCGAATGACATGATGCACAATTTGCCGCAACAGAAAGTCCTTTTTGAAGAAGTCCTACACCATGAATACTTTCAGAATAATTTTCAAGAATATGATCCTGCGGAATATGCCTCTGTACCTGAACTTTTGTTCCTTCTTTATGACAAGAACCGCAAACAAAAGGAATTTTAATCGGCGCTACAGCCGAACGAATATCATTTACAGGAAGAATATCATGAGATCCATGGCAATTCTGACAACGCGGAGCTAACGGATCTCCTTTGGCAACCGCCTTCCCATGAATACTTTCCGAATATAATTTCTGTGCGTCATCATGGCAAGGTGCACATTGAGCAGGTGCAACATTAGTTTTATGAGGAAAATCTGCTCCCGCAAGGTCAGCATGACAATCTATACATTGATTACCGCTATGAACTGATTCAGCTAACTTTTTACTGTCAACATATACGGAAAATGATTTACCATTTTTTTTACCGGTAAGTGTTTTATCACTATGGCACATCAAGCAATCGCTGTTTTCCTGTCCATATAAAATTGAACTCAGGGCAAGAATTGAGACTAAAGTTAGTAAGGATTTTCTAGTAAGAATATTATGAAAAAGCAGTTTGTAAAAATTCATCCGATAATAATTCCTTCTTTTCAATATTTATCCTTTGTAAACAAATTAACCCATTTTATTTTACAATATTATCATCATTACCGGATTGTTGATCTTTTAATTTTTCCAATTCTGCACCATGCTCTTCGGCCATTTCTTCTTCGGTAAGATATCCTTTTACCCATGAAGTATTCATTGGATATATTTCCGGATTGAATATTACGAAGTAAAAGTGCCAGACTATTATTGCTAAAGTTGCAAGCCATGCTTCGTAATAATGAATAGTTCTGGCGATCTGCCATCCTAGTAGTGTGAATATATCAATGAAGGTATTGTTAAACCACATGATAGTTCCGGTTACCGTCATTATTATTGTACCCCATACTAAGGCCCAATATTCAGCCTTTTCCACATAACTGAAACGTTCTAATTTAGGTTTGGTCTTTGATATACCAAGATTAAACTTTGCAACATCTAAGGCATCCGTAAAGTCCCTTCTTCTTGGGAATAAATCTTTAATTAGCTGCCTTCCTCTTGCTGTAAATGATACATAATAGATATGATACAAGCTTGTAAAGACAAGAATAACAGCAGCAATTCTATGAAGTATACTTCTGTATTCAAACGCATTTTCACTTAAGTCCCTAATATGCGATACCCACCATGAATTCGGGAATTGAAGCATAAAACCGGTTATTACAAGAATAATAAAACTTATTGCTAACAGAATATGCTGTACCCTTTCATTGACATTCATCCTTAAATAAAGTGAATGGGTGTGTCTTTCCTCTGCTATCATGCCCATTTGTCTAAGCTTTTTAATTTTTGCCTTCTTCAAGAAGTCAAGAATATTATGTAGAAGCATCATGCCTATGATTGATACAATCATTATTATATACATCAAGGCAATCCAATATAAAATGGGCTCTTCTTTCTTATTTGCAGAAGATGCATGAATATTGCCTACTGCAAATTTTTCATTTGCGCCGGGATGACATTTGCCGCATGTCTTTGAAAGGTTTCCTTTATATACACTGGATCTAGGATCCGATGGAGGTAAAATTCTATGAGCTGTATGGCAGCTTGCGCAATTGGCTACCGTTGTTGCACCTCCCTGTAATGCAAGCCCGTGATAGCTGTCCTTAAATGTCTGCCATCTATTAGGGTTAAGGCCATATTTTTGAGATAGGGTTACCGAAGCATGGCATTTTGAACATACTTCCCGCGACAAATTCGCATATGATGTTGGAGCCTTTGGATTACTCGGTTTCAAAATATTATGTTCGCCATGGCAGTCGGTACAAACCGGTGCATCATTACTTCTATTTTTCAAAACTGCTATGCCGTGAATACTCTGTTTATATTCATCAGCAATTTTTGGATGACATTGACTACAAGTATTTGGTATATTAAACCTGTTCACTGTAGAAGTCGGATCACTTGGACCTTTAACGGTATGGGCAGTATGACAATTTACACAGTTAGCTGCTTTACCGTTACCAGCGGCTAAAGCCTTACCATGCACGCTACTCTCATAAGAACTTATAAATCCTGCAGAAGGAGAGGTTCTAGCTCGTATTTCAGAATTATCCAAATGACAAGACAAACAAAGTTTTTCTTGAGCAATTTTCAACTTAGCAGAATCTTTAACCGCTGAAATAGAAACAATGGGATTCTTGTGGCAGGTAATGCAGGTTGGCGCTCCTTTAATACCTTCCCTTACACCATTTGCATGCGCTGATGATAAATACTCTTTCTTTTTTTCCGGATGACAACTTCCGCACGCATCTACAATATTTGTTTTATAAAACTTTGAACCGGGAACTTTGGGAGAAATTATGTCGTGAGTACCATGACAGCCTTTACAATTAACATCTTTAGTGCCGTCTATTCCGTTGGCTTTTAACATTTGCGGATGAAAAGGATGCAAGACCGCCGCATCTTTATGACATGATTCGCAATTTATCGGCTGTATATCTTTTTTATGCGGTATGTTGTTAATATCGAATCCGACATGGCAGGCAATACATTGAAGTTTACCGTGAGCAGAATGATTGAATACTTTAGCATCTACAAATAAGGAAACAGTCTTTTTACCTTTTTGCATCGTCAATGTATTGTCGCTGTGACAAGTAAGGCAGTCATCATTAGTTTGAGCACTAAGTTTAACCGAAGTTACCAATACAAGAAAGGACGTCATTAATATGACTAAGATATCATTTTTTTTAAGGAGTGATAATAACGGATTAGATTTATATTTTTTTCTTACCATTTGCGAATTGAAAACTAACATGACTGCCTACCTGACATTTCTATTTTTTCTGTAAACACTAGTTATCTGGATTTTAACCTTATCGGCAGTAATTATGCCCGTGTTATAAAAGTCTCTAAACTATTTCTTAACCAGATTCAGTCCAGATTAGATCATTATTTTTTAATTATAGAATTATTTATTTAAATGAATATTTATTACTGTGTATTTAGATTACTACCGGATGTTATTCTTTATACTTTATAATATTCGTAATCTATTTTCAACCTGAAACTTTTACATTTATATTGTAAAAGCAAACCCGAACATTGCAACTATAAAGAACACAAAAAGTAAGTACATAATTATATTTTTCATTTTGCTATCCTTTGCTTTATTAAACCTTGCCTTAACATATTTTCAAGATTATTTCATTTAATTAATTAAACAAATACTTTCCGAAATTATTTAATTGATATTTACTTTCATCTAAAGAAATTGAATTCTTACAATTCTTTAACTCGTTATTGTTTATCAACATTACAGGAATATCTGTTTGCCTAATTACCAGATTACTTATACTATCGGAATTAGGATTTAATACTCCGTGTTTATTATATGATACTATTATTATCAGATCTATATTTTCTTCATCGGCAAATTTCACAATTTCATTTTCAACTTTACCGCATTTTATCACTTGAATTAATTTAATACTGTTTTCCAAATTATTTCTGATAAATTTATTCATTTCCATTTTAGCATTTTCTTCAACACTATAAAATAATTCATCCATTTCAGGGCTTTTTCTGGGTATTATTTCGTACGGAGAATTATCAAACACATTTAGTACATAAACTGCGGCATCATATAGTTTTGCAAAATCCAAAGCATATCTTAAGGCAGAAACAGAAAATATTGTTAAATCTAATGGAATTAATATTTTTTCAATCTTATTCATTATATATGCTTTATGTACAAATAAATATCTAATTTTTTGCCTGATAAAAACAAAGAATATGCCGTAATTATCATCTTGAAAAAGTAGAATAAAACGTGATTATTGCCAGTAATAGCCACATCTGAGAAATTGAAATATTTTACATTCTCATTATTGGGAGAAATAAAATCGAACTGTTGACATAGGCAACAATTCATTGTTGGGTACTTGTAAATTGAATTTTTATTAGAATTAAAAGAAAAATCTAATTTATGGTGAATTGAATTTTAGTTTCTTTTAGCTTTTGTTTTTAAAATATTATCTCACTTTAACCGGGAAAAGCATGTTAAACATTAAAAGTCAAATTCCCTTTTTTATTTGGATTCATTAACCTTTATTAGATCAAAACCAGCCTTTTATTTTTTCTAATTCTCCGATTGAATAGAGTATATTGATAAATTCATTTTTGGAAGGAATATATTTATAATCATTACCCCAAATGGTAATATTTTTAACAATTTGTTTAATTGCATCGATTATGAAATTTAGTTCATCATTAGTCATAGTAGGATGTAGTGACATTCTAACCCAGCCTGGTTTCTCAGATAAATCTCCATGATTAATTCTATCGGTTATATGTCTTGATTGTGATGGTGTTACATGTAATAAATAATGGCCGTAAGTTCCTGCACAAGAACAACCTCCTCTTACTTGAACGCCGAAACGATCATTTAATAATTTTACAATAAGATTATAATGTATATTGTCTACATAAAATGATATAGCACCCAGCCTGTCTTCAATATTTTCTGCAAGAATATGAAGTCCGTTAATTTTTTTTAATTCTTGGAGTGTAATTTTGACAAGTTCCTCTTCTCTTTTTTCAATAAGTTCGACTTCCATTTCTTCTTTTAATTTTATGCTAAGAGCAGCTTTAATAGTCTGCAAAAATGCAGGGGTTCCGCCATCTTCTCTTAATTCTATATTTGAAACAAATTTATGCTGACCCCACGGATTTGTCCAGTCAACTGTACCGCCGCCCGGATTATCCGGAACCTGGTTTTTATATAATTTCGAATCAAATATCATAACACCTGGTGTTCCCGGGCCACCTAAAAATTTGTGCGGTGAAAAGAATATTGCGTCAAGCTTTTCCATCTGATCTTCAGGATGCATGTTTATTTCCGAATATGGTGCAGAACAAGCAAAGTCAACAAAACATAGCCCCCCGTTTTCATGCATTAATTTTGCCATTTTGTGATAAGGAGTTCTAATTCCGGTTACATTAGAACAAGCAGTAAACGATCCTATTTTTAATTTTCTGTTTTTATATTTCTTAAGTTTTTCATTTAAATCATTTAGATTAACCAAACCATTTTCATCGGGTGAAATGCTAACTACATCTGCTATAGTTTCCAGCCACGAAGTCTGATTTGAGTGATGTTCCATATGAGTTATAAAAACAACCGGCGTTAATTCTTTGGGAAGCTTAAGATAATCTTTTAATTGTTCGGGAATTTTTAGTCCTAATATCCTTTGAAATTTATTTATAAGTGAGGTCATTCCAGAACCGGCTGTAATTATAACATCATCATTATTTGCATTTACATGTTTTTTTATCAGATCATGAGCGTAGTGATACGATAGGGTCATTGATGTTCCGGTTACACTGGATTCCGAATGAGTATTTCCGACTAGAGGTCCGAAATTTTTAAGCATTTTATTTTCTATCGGAGCGTACAATCTTCCGCTTGCAATCCAATCGGCGTATATTATTTTCTTTTCCCCGTATGGAGATTCAAATGATTCGCTGTACCCGATAGTATTTCTTCTATATGGTTCAAAATATTCATCTAAGTTAGACATAGTTTAACCTGGTTCAATAATAGTTGTAATACTCTTACAATAAATTTACAAAATTATACTGACAATGATAGAGTTCATTTCTCATACCATTTTTTATCACTTAAAGTTGTTTCAGATACAAATTCAATTTCATAAAATAATCTTTACGAACTTTTAATATATCTTTAATTCCACATTTTATTTCCAATAAATTACTGCAAAAATATCAGGATATTTGTATAAAATTCAAATTAAACCGAAGTTTTTAATTGCTTCTTTTTTCTATATCTTTGTTAAAACTTTTTCAATAAAATCGACTGAGAATATGGGCTACGTCATAGGAATGGATGGGGGAGGAACAAAAACGCACTGTATAATAACTAACCCAAAAGGAGAAATGTTATTCGAATGTTTTGGAAGCGCTTCAAACTTTTTAGTTCGCGGTACAGAGCAAGTTTCTGAAACGATATACAATTTAATAAATAAATGCATAAATAATTTAAAAATTAAATACGGCGATATTGAAGCTGTACTGATCGGGACCACAGGCGCAGGAAGATTAAATGATGCACAAAAATTAGAAACTGATTTTAAGAGTTATGCTGCAAGAAAAGGAGTAAAATTTAATCTTTTTCAGGTTGAAAGCGATGCGCGAATTGCCTTGGAAGGTGCTTTTTCAGGCAAGCCGGGCAGTATATTAATTGTAGGTACCGGGTCGATTATGTTTGGTAAAGACGATAAAGGAAGTATTCACAGAGTCGGCGGTTTTGGAAGATTTATTGGAGATGAAGGTAGTGGATATTCTATCGGTAAAAAAGGACTAGCAGCTGTTTCAAAAGAATTTGACGGAAGAGGTAAAACTACTTTAATTAGTAAGTTGATAGCAGAAAAATTTAAGATAAACTCATCGGAAGTCTTAATAACGGAAATATATAATAAAAACTTTGATGTAGCTTCCGTTGCACCTTTGGTATTTGCGGCCGCTGAAAAAAAGGACGGGACTGCATTAAAGATTATTGATGATGAAACAGATGAACTGATACTGCACATCGGATCAATGATGAAAAAAACTAAACAAACCAAACTCGATTTGGTATTCATCGGCGGAATAATTACAAATGAGAATATTTATTCAGATACACTCCGAAATAAAATTAAAAATAAGTTAAATGAAGTTAATATTAGAGAGCCGGACTTACCGCCTGAAATGGGGGCTGTCTTAATGGCACAGAAAATTCTTAACGAATCCAAAATTAAAATAGAATAATTTAGAATTTAATATAAACAATTAAGTGTTAATCTTGTTAGAATTTCAATTTGCTTTTCCTAAACATTAAATAAAAGAATTTTGAAATGAATTATCTAAAACGCGGAGAATTATAATTATGGGAAAAGAAAAGCCCTCAAGCCGTAATCCGTGGGCTTGGGTTCCTACTCTCTATTTTGCCGAAGGTGTTCCGTATGTCATTGTTAATATAGTTTCGGTGGCTTTTTATAAAAATATGGGTATATCAAATACTGATATAGCACTTTTCACAAGTCTCCTTTATCTGCCATGGGTTGTAAAACCTATATGGAGCCCATCTATCGATATGATAAGGACTAAACGATTTTGGATTCTTATCATGCAATTAATTGTCGGCATCGGACTTGTTGGATTAACAATTTTCGCCACATCATCTAATTTCTTTTTTATAACATTATTATTCCTATGCATTATTGCATTCAGTTCTGCAACACATGATATAGCAGCAGACGGTTTTTATATGATTGGATTACATGAAAAACAGCAGGCATTTTTTGTCGGGATAAGAAGCACTTTTTATAGAATTGCAATGTGGACAGGACAGGGATTACTATTACTTATTGCCGGTTACTTTGAAGTAAAAAGCGGCAGCATTCCTTTATCATGGCAGTATACTTTCATTTTAATTACGGTTCTATACCTTGCAATATTTGTGTATCATAATTTTCTTCTTCCTTACCCTAAAACGGATAGGCCCGCAGTTAGCGACAAAGGACAATTTTCAGAGTTTATAAAAATATTTAAATTGTTCTTTAAGAAAGATAACATAGGCATTACTATAACCTTTCTTCTTATATACAGATTTGGTGAAGCACAGCTTCTAAAACTTGCACAGCCGTTTTTTTTAGACCCCAGAAACACGGGCGGACTTGGACTTTCTCTTGAGGAAATCGGCTTTGCATATGGAACAGTTGGGGTAATTTCATTGCTGGTAGGAGGGGTACTTGGCGGAATAGTTGTCTCAAGAGACGGATTAAAAAAATGGATCTGGTGGATGTTTATAGCGATAAATATACCGCATTTAGTTTATATATTTTTAGCATTCGTACAGCCCGGGAACATTCTTCTTATAACTTTATGTATTGCCGGTGAACAATTTGGCTATGGATTTGGTTTCACTGCTTATATGTTGTACATGATTTATGTTTCTCAGGGAGAATTTAAAACCTCACACTTCGCAATATGTACAGGCTTTATGGCTTTAAGTATGATGCTGCCGGGCGCTGTGAGCGGAATAATACAAGCTTTTTTAGGTTATAAATTGTTCTTTATTTGGGTTTTAATTACAATGATTCCGGGTTATTTTATAGTAAAAGCGTTACCATTTGATCCTGAATTTGGAAAGAAAACTGAGGAGTAAGAAATGTACAAAAATAATAAACTTTTAATTTCGTTTTTTTCGGTTTTAATTTTACTGCTATTTCAAAATTCTGATTTAATAACAAGTAAAATTAAACATGAAAGCGGCAAGTTTACCCGAGTAGACAGCATTGTAAATGCTGCAATTGCTGATTCGGCATTTCCAGGGGCTGTTCTTCTTGTTCAGCAGAATGGAAAAATTATACATGAAAAAGCATATGGCTATTATACGTATGATCATTCCTCCGGGCATATTGCATTAAATACAATGTATGACTTGGCCTCATTAACTAAAGTAATTGCAACTACGACTGCTACAATGATTTGTTATGATAGAGGCCTTTTCAAACTTGATGATAAGGTCGCCAAATATCTTCCGCAGTTTGGAGTAAACGGAAAGGAGAATGTAACAATCCGTAACCTGCTGCTTCATGACAGCGGTTTGAGACCGGATATAACAAGAAAACCCGCATCCTTCGATTCGGTAAATAACAAAGCACAGGCAGTAATGAATGAGATCTACAATGATTCTCTTGTTTATCCTACCAGAACTAAATTCGTTTACTCGGATTTAAATTTTATTTTGATGGGAAAAATTATTGAAAAAGTTACTGGAATGACTCTTGATAAATTTTGTGGAAAAAATATTTTCAAACCTCTTGGAATGACTAGTACCATGTTTAATCCTCCGGATTCTTTAGTTTACAGGATTGCTCCTACTGAATTAGATAACTATTGGAGACACCGTCAAATTAGAGGAACCGTACATGATGAAACTTCCGCACTTTTAGGAGGAGTTGCCGGACATGCCGGATTATTTTCTACTGCCGGCGATATTGCAAAATTACTTCAGATGCTTTTACAGAAGGGTGTCTATCACGGTAAAAGATATATAAAGGCTTCCACTGTTGAAATGTTTGTTAAAAAACAGAGTGATCTTAGTTCCAGAGCTTTGGGTTGGGATACAAAGTCAAAATCGCCTGAATATTCCTCGGCCGGGAATTTATTTAGCGATATTTCTTACGGTCATACCGGATTTACAGGAACCTCAGTTTGGACTGACCCGACTAGAAATTTATTTGTTGTATTCTTAACAAATAGAGTTTATCCAACTAGGAAAAATTACAAACTTTTTAGTGTAAGGCCCGCAGTTCATGATGCAGTAATTCACGCTATAGAAAAATGATTATTTAAATTTATTATTTTAATCCAGCAGAAAAAGTTCTATTTTACTTATTCAAAAAGAAAAAGATCGATACTTGTCTAACATACCTAAATCAAGTATCGATCCGAATTATTTAGTTTTATTCTTTGATATCTTTTTCACCATATATATAAATTATTTTCATTAGGTTAAAACTGTTTGAAAAATAAAAATTCAATTAACTACCCGAAAGTTTTTCATTTAAATAAAAGAGACAAAGATTGGATTGAGAAAACAATTTCTCAAATGAGTCTGCAGGAAAAATGTGCCCAGATGATTGTACCATGGGTTTTAGGTGAAAATTTATCAAATAACTCAGCTGAATTTAAGAGAATCAAAAAATTAGTAAAAGAAGATAAAGTCGGCGGATTAACTTTCTTTCAAGGCAAAATTTATAATGAGGCTTTGATTATAAATAAGGTACAAAAGCTTTCCAAGATCCCGCTTCTAATAGCTTCTGATTTTGAAAGAGGCTTAGCTATGAGACTTTCGGACGCTCTGGAGTTTCCTTATAATATGGCTGTCGCGGCAACGGGTGATCCACATTTATCATTCTTAATGGGAAAATATGTTGCAGCGGAATGCAGAGCTTTGGGTGTTGCACAAAATTATGCACCGGTAGCGGATATAAATACTGATCCCGAAAATCCTATTATTAATATTAGATCATTCTCAGAAGATAAAAATATAGTTGCAGAATTCTGTGGAGAATTTATTAAAGGAACTATTGAAGAAAGAATAATAGCTACGGCAAAACACTTTCCCGGCCATGGGAATACAAAAATAGATTCTCACACGGAACTGCCGTTTATTAAAAAAGATGAAAATAATTTATTCGGAAATGAATTGCATCCGTTTCGGTATTTAATTAATTCAGGCGTACAAAGTATAATGATTGGACACCTTGGCGTTTTTGCTTTAGATCCATCCTTAATACCTGCAACTCTTTCAAAGCTCGTGATAAATGACTTGTTAAAAGAGAAGTTGGATTTTGAGGGCTTGATAGTTACAGACGGAATGGATATGAAAGCCGTTACAAATTATTATTCCGTGGCAGATGCAACTGTAAAAGCAATTGAAGCGGGAATAGATTTAATACTAATTCCACCAGATGAAGAGATTGCAATAAGAGCAATAGTTGAAGCGGTTAAAAATGGCCAAATAAATGTTGAAAGAATCAATTATAGTGTCAGGAAAATCTTATCGGCAAAAAGATGGTCAGATCATAAACAAAATCATTCTGTTGATTTAGACAAATTAAATAGAATAGTCAGTAAAAAATCTCACTTAGGATTAGCTAAAATAATAGCAGAAAGATCTATTACGCTGGTAAGAAATAAGAATAAAATTATTCCGATCGATCCGGTAAAATACAAAAGAATTGTATGCATTAATTTTACTGATGAAAAAGAATACAAAAGGAATGAAATCTTTCAAAAGCTTATTGAAGAAAAATTTGCAAATGTTAAAAATATAGTCTTAAATAATGAAAGCAGTTCGAAAGATTATAAAAATACATACAAGCATGCCCTTAAAGCAGATTTAATTTTACTTCCCTCATTCATAAAAGTTAAAGCTTACCGGGGAACGGCAAACTTATCCCAAAAGAATATTGATTTTTTAAAAAAAATAATGGATCTAAAAATTCCATCTATATTAATTAGTTTTGGCAACCCGTATTTATTATCCTCATTTCAAAAAGCCAAAGTTTATTTAAGTGCTTACGGCGATGTTCCGGTATCTCAAACTGCAATGATAAAAGCCATATTCGGAGAAATTGAAATAACAGGGAAACTACCCGTTTCAATACCAAATACAAAGCATAAAATAGGATACGGAATTCAGATCAAAGTTAAAAGTAATTAACATTTAATTGGATAAGTTTAATTATTTAGAAATAAAATCAACGGTAAAGTTATGAAACATTTCATAATTGATATTAGGTACATTGTCCCTCTTTCGAAGATTGATGAAATTTTGCCTGAACATCGAAAATTTTTACAGTCAGGTTACGACCACGGATTACTTTTATTCTCCGGACCTAAAAATCCGAGGTTAGGCGGAATTGTTGCGGCAAGAGCAGAATCACTTGAACACTTAAAAATATTTTTTCAGAAAGATCCGTATAAAATAAATAATTGTGCAGAATATGAATTCATAGAATTTGACCCAGTAAAAAGCCAATCTCTATTGGACAAATGGATTAATCAGAAATACTGAAAATAATTTTGTTACTATGTCTTCCCAAAAATAATTTTTCCGATATTTTTCATTTTTTTTGATGATATTAATTTCCGAAAAATTTCATAAATTTCAATTGCATTTTAATTTTTTTTTGGTTTAGAAAATAAATTATATGCCTCTTCAAAGATCAAATAATAAAATGATTGCCGGAGTTTGCGGCGGCATTGCCGAATGGCTTGGCTGGGATCCGACTATAGTGCGTGTGGGTTATGTACTTTTATCAATTTTTAGTGCGGCATTTCCCGGTATCCTTGTTTATATAATCCTTTGGATTGTAATGCCTAAAGCTGATTCGGTTTCATAAGGATTTAAAATCGGGAATTAAAATAGAACTACGATATGTTTTATCAATAAAGTGCTAATCTTCCATTTTTACTTTCTTTCACACCATTATGACCACTTTAGTGAAGATGAATTATTTATTTTTTAATTTTATTTTGTAGATATGAAAATATTTGGAGATTAATTTGGATAATCTTATTGCCGCACGTTCCACTATGGCAATTTCACTTGCATTCCATATAATATTTGCTTGTATAGGAATGACCATGCCCTTTTTAATGGTAATTTCAAATTGGCTTTGGATTAAACGAAAGGATGAAATATATCTTCAACTGACAAAAGCCTGGTCCAAAGGCGTAGCAATATTTTTTGCGATTGGCGCTGTTTCCGGTACTGTACTTTCATTTGAATTGGGTTTATTATGGCCGGATTTTATGAAATATGCAGGTGCAATTATAGGCATGCCTTTCAGCTGGGAAGGGACGGCTTTTTTTATTGAAGCAATCTGCATAGGATTATTTCTTTATGGATGGAATCGATTAAATCCATACGTACATTGGATTTCAGGATTAATGGTTGGAATTTCAGGAGTGCTTTCAGGTATTTTTGTTGTATGCGCCAATGCATGGATGAACGCACCTGCAGGTTTTGATTGGGTAAACGGAAAAGCAATAAATATAAATCCGGTTGCTGCAATGTTTAACCCTGCATGGTTAAGCCAATCATCTCATATGATAATCGCTGCATTTATAGCGACTTCATTTGGAGTAGCGGGGATTCATGCTATCTTACTTTTAAGAAATAAAAATAATCTGCTTCATAAAAGAGCTTTTGTTATTGCTTTAAGTTTCGGGAGCATTTTTGCAGTACTACAACTATTAAGCGGCGATCATAGCGCAAAGGATGTTGCAAAGCGTCAGCCGATTAAGCTTGCGGCAATGGAAGGTCATTTCAATACGGAGAAAGGTGCCGGACTTACTATCGGCGGTATTCCTGATGTAAAAACCGAAACAACTAATTTCGGAATAAAGATTCCGAGACTATTAAGCTTTTTAGCATATGGAAATTTTAATGCCGAAGTGAAGGGACTTCATGATTTTCCAAAAGATGACTGGCCTCCTATTATACCGGTTCATTTTGGATTTCAAATAATGGTAGGAATCGGCTTTCTTCTTGCGTTTGTCGGAGTGTTATTTTGGGTATTATTTTTAAAATGGAAAGATAAAATTACGGCAAATTGGTTTTTAAAATTAGCTGCAATTTGCACGCCTCTGGGTTTTATTGCCGTTGAAGCAGGCTGGATAGTAACCGAAGTAGGAAGACAACCGTGGATTATCTACAACATAATGAAAACTTCAGATGCGGTAACACCGGTACCGTATCAAATCGTTCATTTTATTCTTTTTTTAATTGTTTATATTCTTCTTTCCATTATGGCTGTTTGGCTAATGAGACGCCAAGTTAAAGTTTTGGATAGGTTTAAATTTTAAAAGAACTTTTCATTTTATTGAGAAATATCGTTTCTATAATTTATAACGATAAGAAATATTAGTTTGCAGGAGTTTGGATGCTTTATGTAATTATATTTTTCTTTCTGGTTTCAATTTATATATACTGCCTGCTGGGAGGAGCTGATTTCGGTGCCGGCATAATTGAACTGGGAGAAAAAAAGAGTTTAAAGGAAAGAACAAGACTATTGGTTTCCGAGGCAATGGCACCTATATGGGAAGCAAACCATATGTGGTTGATAATTGCTGTAGTCGTTTTATTTAACGCTTTCCCTCTTGTTTATACAAGATTATTAGTCTCACTTTCTATTCCATTAATACTAATGTTAATCGGCATCATTTTACGTGGAACGGCATTTACTTTTAGGCACTATGATGCAATTAAAGATTCTTCGCAGGAACTATATTCAAAGGTTTTTGAGTATTCAAGCTTAATAGTTCCGTTCTTCTTCGGCTTAGTTATAGGAAGCATTGTATCGGGAAAAATTGTGACAAATCCTTCATCATTTTATGAGGGTTATATTAATCCCTGGTTAAATTTATTTTCTATATCAACCGGTATTTTTGTTGCACTGCTTTTTTCTTTTATTGCATCGGTATTTTTAACCAGTGAAATTTCAGATAAAAATATTCTGAATGATTTTATTTTAAAATCTAAGAAATCCATAATTGGTGCCGTAGTCGGAGGACTGCTGGTATTCGTTTCTTCATTTATTGATCGCGTACATTTTTCCGAAAGCTTTTTCAGCAATTATATGAGTCTCGGATTGATGCTTTTGGCAACTGCTTGTCTGCCATTGTTATGGAAAACATTAGAGAGGGGTTCCAAATGGTTATCCAGAGTTTTAGTTGGAGCACAGCTTTTATTCATTCTCGGTGCTTTTTATATTGTTTATTTTCCTACCCTTGTAAAATTAGAAAACGGCAATTCATTAACATTTTATAATTCTGCGGCTCCGGAAACAACTCTTAATTACCTAGGCTGGGCATTGTTAGTGGGTTCGTTAATTATATTTCCTGCTTTATTTTATTTACTTAAAGTTTTTAAAACCGAAAAGAAGAGCGCGGCCGGCAAATTATAAAACCGGACAAATCTATTTTAATTCTTTTAACAACTCAAGTCTCTTTGCAAAGTCCTTGCTAAAATCTTCAATCACTTTGGAAACATCATTATTGTTGGTTGCTCTACGATATGTATCTGCCATTTTGGTTAATGTCTGGTAAAAATGAATATTCATGTCATCAATCAGCATGTCTTTAGACCAAAGATCGATTCCCATGGTGACTTTTTCCTTTGTATCCCAAAGAGAAATCATCATTGAGCTGCATTGCTTCTTCCCTTCAAAACCGGCATCATTAGCTTCCCACTCTATTTTCTTTGGTAAATTTTTATCGTCCAATTGAATTGTAAATTTTATTTCCGATGTTCTCGGCATTTTAATCCTTTGTTTTTAATGCTGAAAATTTATAGTTCTAAAATAATAAATTATTGTAATTTATTTTACGTTGCTAACTTTTTCATAGTTAAGGATTTTGGAATTCTAAATAAAATCGGAAGATTTTTATTTAATGAATTATCAACTCAACAATCTAAATTCCTTTATAAAAGATTTCTTCATATTTTGATATGATAAAAAATATCTTTATTTATTGATTGGGTTCAAAAACATTTAAATGGTACATTAAAATCATTTAACTATTTCACAACGAATCGGAAATTTAATGAAAAAGTTATTTAGTCCTATTATACTTGCACCGATAATGGTTATCTTTTTTTTACTAACTTCTAATTCTATTGCACAAAGTGATTTCGGCGCAGGGATAAATTTGGGAGGCGGAACAATCGGCGGGAATTTACCGACACAGGGAGCCTTTACTTCTTCTTTTTTTATTGAGGCCAATCCCGGCTTTAATGCAAACATATTAACACGGCTAAGCTTTTTATACGATACCGATATTAATATCTTATTGCCAAAAACAACGGGCAGGTATTACCCTTTTGTTAAAGGCTTTTCCCTTAAAGCAATTACTTCCCAAATACTTTCCGGAAATCTATATATTGAAGAGGGGCTTGGACCTTTAATTTTGAATGATCGAACGTTCGATAACATAAATGAATGGGATTTGGGAATTAATTTCTCTATAGTTGTCGGATTTGATTTAAGTGCATTAGAAAAATCAGGTTTTAAAATTGGAGCAGGGACCGATTACGGATTGACTTTTACCAATTCAAACGTTAGAAATTTTTCCATATTTTTTAACCTGGAGTACGTTATAAAATAATATTAATATGATCTCAAGTTATTAAAAAAGCCGTCACAAAAGACGGCTTTAGTTCAAAAATATTTTCAATTAGTTAGTGCTGCCGGTAGTATTTTCATCAACAATTTTTCCGGATTTTAACTCATCGCTTAGTCTTGTAGCTTTGTACATATCCTTAATTGCTTCCAGCATACCTGCGGAATGTACGGCCACACATCTGTTCTCATCGGTTGTAAAAATAAAATCACCGGGCAGGCTCTGAATATTACCGTCAAAAGCTAATCCAACGATTTGAGCCTTTTCATTAATAACCGGGCTTCCTGAATTACCTCCGATTATGTCGTTAGTAGAAACAAAATCCATCGGAGTTTCCAGGTTAAAATCTGAAGGGGGATTTTGCCATCTTTTAGGAAGATTCCAAGGATATTTTTTCCCGAAAGAATAATATCTGTTATACAGTCCATAAAAAGTTGTAAACGGAGGTGCAATTGTTCCGTTATAAGGGAAACCTTTAACCACTCCATCTGAAATTCTTAACGTAAAAGTTGCATCCGGAGGGATTGAAGTGCCGTAAACATCAAATAAAGCTTTTCCTAATTCCTGAGAATATGTTTCGCCTTGCGATGTTACCTCATTTATTTTAATCTGCAGATCTGCTTTTTTTGCTTTTGTATGAACAATAAAATAAATAAAAGGATCATTGGAATTTAATATCGCATCCGGCCCTTGTTTAATTAATGCTTTCAGTTTATCAAGATTATTCAATACTGTTTCATTAAGCATATAATTAACCGCATCATCTCCGGTTTTATTACCTGTTATTTTCTCAACGAGCGTTTTATCATCCAGATAATTGTAAAATCTGCTTACTTCATTTTTTAGTAATTCTTTATTTAAATCAGAGTTAAGATGTTCCGGAATTATATCGTCAATTGTTGAATCAAGCTCAGATCCTTTATAAGATAATTCTCTATCGCTTTCAGGCAGTTTTAATTGATTTGCTAAATTAACTACATCCTCAGATTCAAGTAAATATTGTGAACTGAAATAAGGATTAATTTGAAGAGCAAAATATTCATTACTAATACCGCGCAACTGATTTTCAATACCAGTAATTTTATTCCAAAGATCTCCATATTTGGAATTTAATTCCGGATTGGAAAAAACGGCTTCCTGAAACTTCTTTTCAAAATCAATTTTTTTCTGCATCAGGATCGGATCTCTTAAACCCTTTAACATCCCGGTATATGCTTTAAGTGAATTAGATAAACCAAAAAGACGATTTTGTAATTCATCTTTTCTTTCGGGATGGCTCTCAATTTCTTTTGTATAAATATTTACCAATTCATTTAATAAATTTAATGTTCTTGGATATTGTACATCCCTCATATATTCCAACTGAGAAACCGTCTTTAAACGATCGGTATGACCGGGATTTCCAACAACAAAAACCGGTTCTCCCGGTTCGGCGCCGTTAGGGCTCCAATGGAAATAATTCTTTGTTTGTAGAGGTTTACCGTTTTCATAAACTCTGAAAAAATTACAATCAAGATCGTAACGCGGATAAGTAAAATTATCATAATCTCCGCCGAAATAGCCTAAGGAAGCTTCCGGTGAAAACACTAACCTGACGTCAGTATATCTTTTATAACCATAAAGGGAATATTTACCGCCGTTATATAAAGTAACAATTTGAATTCTTAAACCTGTGTCTTTTTTCTCCTGTTTTTCCAATTCTTCCATTTCTTCTTTACGGTTGGCTACTTTTTCTTCGGGGGTTTTTCCTTTATCAATTGCGTCTTGAATTTGTTTGGTGACATCTTTTATCAATACCAATTGATCAACATAAAGCCCGGGAACCGGCCTTTCATCGGCTAGTGTTTTTGCATAAAAGCCGTTATCAAAAAGATCTTCTCCCGGTTTTGTTACTTTTGATACGGATTCTCTTCCGCAATGATGATTCGTCATTATCAATCCGTCTGCCGATACAAATGAAGCGGAACAATAATTTGCAAACCGGAGTGCTGACATTCGAACTTTATTGAGCCACTCTTCAGTAGGTTTAAAATTATATTCTTCCTGAAAATATTTTAATGGCGGATAATCAAATGTCCACATTTTACCGGTATCAAATTTACCTGCTTTAACAGTATCTAAATTTAACCAGTTGTCGTTCTCCAAAGTATTATTTGTTGAACTCTGCTGCACATTTGATGTAGATGCGCACCCGGCTATTAATATTAGGGAAAGTATGATTCCTAATTTAACACCCAGTTTTTCAATGATTTTTTTCATTGCTTATCCTATAATTGTTGTACAAATTAAACATAAATGCATTTTTATTTACAAATAATAAATTCACATTAATTGGGCTGAATAATTTCAAAGCTTGAGGATTATTTTTTATTGCGGATTCGGAGGAATAATATATTGTCATAAAGTTGAAGGCATATTTACAATTAAATTTCAAATTTGACTCAAAAAACTGAAGTACCCGTGAAATATACTAAATTTTAATTTTTCGAGTTAAAAAATTAAATTCTTAGTGCTTTAATAAACAATTGAACCATCATCTTATTTTACCGCTTATCATTTTTAATGCTCGAACTTAGTTAAATTTTATGAGAATTTGAAATGATTGATTTGATATTTATATTTTTGAAAAATATAGACAAGTTTGAATATAAAATTCCCCTGATTATTAAAACAATTTTTGAAGGGATAATAACCAAAAAGCTTATACGAAATAATAATTCAACAATCTGCTGATTGCAAACAGTTAAAATGATTATAGGAAATTAAATATAAGAATCAGGCTGATATAAAGGTTCAATTTCCCATTCATCTTCAATAGTTCCTACACAGTGAGAACACTTAGGAACATTAAATACTACTTTTTCTTCATTAGGAGTAGCGCGTACAAAGTTTAAGATTGTTTTACAGCTAGAACATTGTACGACATGTGAAGTAGTTGTTTTTTTACTGCATTCCGGACAAATGAATCCTAATTCCCCAGGAGTTTCATCCGGATTTACGAGGAAAATAGCATTGCATTTTGAATTGTTGCATCTAGCGAAGTGCCATTTTACAGTATCTTTAGTAGCGATAATTTTCTCCAATTATTTTTTATGCCCAAAAAGTAAATAGTTCCTATTAAAAAGTCCATTGAAAAATATTTCTCTTTTTATTTCTTTCTTAATTGAATCAATGGATAATTTTTATAATTTTAATTGTTCAAAAATATAACCTACAATTTTTCAATGTAATTCACAATTAATTCCACGAAAAATTTTTCAACTTTTTTCTGTTAAATACAATGGAGCGGATAATATGGATAAAATTAGTTGTTTTAAAGCCTATGATATCAGAGGCAAAGTACCGTCAGAGCTAAACCCGGATTTGGCATATAAAATCGGAATTGCTTTTGCTAGATTTATAAATGCCGAAAAAATAGTAATAGGACATGATGTAAGAAAATCTTCCGAAGCAATTTCGGAAGCTATTATAAAAGGATTGACTTCCAGCGGCGTTGATGTTATTGATATAGGACTATGCGGAACGGAGATGATATATTATGCTACACCGGAACTTGAAGCCGATGGAGGTATTATGATTACTGCAAGCCATAATCCGCCTGAATATAACGGAATGAAATTTGTAAGACAGGGTTCGGTTCCGGTTGGCTATGATTCAGGTTTAAATGAAGTAGAACAAATGATTTTAAATAATGACCTTGAGCCGTTAAGGCACGAACCGGGAGATATTTATAGAAAACACATAATGAGCGGATTTATTAATAATTTAAGAAATTTTTATGATCCTCATAAAATTAAACCGCTTAAAGTGGTTGTAAATGCAGGTAACGGCTGCGCAGGATCGGCCTTAAATGCAATTGAGCCTTCCCTTCCTGTTGAAATGATCAAGGTTTTCATTGACCCTGATCCCGAATTCCCAAATGGAGTTCCCAATCCCCTACTTCCTGAAAATAGGCATTCAACTATAGATAAAGTGCTCTCTAACAAAGCAGATTTAGGAGTTGCGTGGGACGGAGATTATGACAGATGTTTTTTCTTCGATGAAAAAGGAAATTTTATCGAGGGCTACTACATTGTTGGACTTTTAGCAAAATCAATATTAAAAAAACACCCCGGTGAAAAAATAGTTCATGACCCAAGATTAATTTGGAACACTGTAGAAGTTGTTAAAAAAAGCGGCGGGGAACCTGTTGTATCTAAGAGCGGACATGCATTTATAAAACAAAAGATGCGTGAAGTAAATGCTGTTTACGGCGGCGAAATGTCTGCCCATCATTATTTTAGAGAAAATGCTTATTCCGACAGCGGCATGATACCGTTTTTACTCATTTTACAACTGATGTCGGAAGAAAACAAACCATTATCAAAGCTGGTTGAAGAGATGATTAATGCTTATCCATGTTCGGGGGAAATAAACTCGAAAGTAGATAATGCTTCTAAAAAAATTGAAGAAGTGGAAAAGAAATATTCAGACGGCAAAATTGATCATCTTGACGGCGTTAGCGTGGAATTCAATAACTGGAGATTTAATCTTCGAATGTCCAATACCGAGCCCATTATTAGACTTAATGTTGAAAGCAGATCCGATATTAAATTAATGGAAGAGAAAACAAACGAATTATTAAAAGTAATTAAAAATAAATAATGGAAGAAATAATTTCTTCCATTATTTATTGTCGCCCATTATCAAAGAAAAATATTTTTACTTAACTTCTGTTACTATTGTAAACGGGACTCTTATTTTATCCCAGTTTAAATTTACTTCAGCCGAGTTTTTGCCTTCTGTATTTACTTTCATATTGTCGAATGTATATGAAAGCCATTCTTGATAATTTGACTGAATAGGTTTCACATTAAACCGTGCAAAATCTTCCGCTTCATTATATTCAAATGCACCCCATTGATCGGATACTTTATTAAAAATAATCGTCCAATCTTTATTTTCATAAGGAATGATAAAAAAGCTATACGAACCTGCGGGAAATTTTTTCCCGTTAATCCAAACATCTGTACTAAATGTTAACTTTGTAGCCTCATTTGCACCGGCACGCCAAACTTTCTTATAAGGAACCAAACTTCCCCAAATTTTTCGCCCCTTTACACCCGGTCTGCTATATGAAATTGTTACATCTGACAGCCCGATTGTTTGAGTAATAAAAGCTCTAGGGCTGACTCTAACTTTTTTATGCCAATCAGGAGTTGTGGCTTGCTGACTTTGCTGGTTTAATTTCTTATTAAGCTGCCCTGTATTCTTTAACTGCTGCGCTTTTGTAGTTGATCCGAATATTAAAAGTATGCCAATCAATAATATAAACACCAATGAAAACATATTTCTTTTTCTCATGAGGCACTCCAAATTATTTGGTTCTATAATAAATCTTAGTGTTTTTACACGAATAATTTAACTTTAATGATTAATTTATAAATTATTAATTAAATTTCATTAAATAATTTAGCAGATTAATAAGAATTAATTTTCAGGTGATCTTACTCTTATGGCAGTAAAAAATATTCTTTTACTCGGGAATCCGAAATTATATGAAGTTTGTTCTCCTATCATTCAAAACGAACTTGATGAAGTACAGAAAGCAGTTGAGGATCTTCACGATACCTTAATGAATTTTAGGGAGAAATATAATGCAGGCAGAGCAATTGCCGCACCGCAAATCGGTTATATGAAAAGATTGGTTTATATGAATATAGACAAACCAATCATATTTATTAATCCGGTAATAGATATTTTAAGTGCGGAAATGATTGAGTTGTGGGATGACTGCATGAGTTTTCCCGAAATACTGGTAAAAGTAAAACGCCATAAAAAATGCCATGTTACATATAGAGATATGGAATGGAATTATCAATCATTAAATTTTGAGGACAGTCTTTCGGAGTTGATTCAGCATGAAGTCGACCATTTAAACGGAATACTTGCCGTTTCCAGGGCAATTGACGGAAAATCATTTGCTTTAAAAAGTCAAAAAGAATCTTTGAGTTAATTAATTCTTCGAATACCGGCAGCAGAATTTTAATCCTGATTTTTGCTAACTGAACTTTTTCAATACAGTGACAATTTTATCAGATTCTTCGTCGGTGTTATAAAAATGCGGCGATAGTCTTATCATCCCCTCTCTAACGGCACAGTGAATATCATTTTTGACTAGTTCTTCAAAAATTTTATTCGACTCGCTGTGTTTAAAACTCACTATACCGGCTATATTTACTATTTCACAGCCGCTTAATACCGGATGCAAATTAATTTCTTCAAGCTTTTTTATTAAATGCAAAGAATTCTCTGTTACTTTTTGTTCAACGGCATCAAAACCAAATTCTTTAAACATTTTTAGCGAGGCATTAAGAGCATAAATTCCTATCGTGTTTAATGTTCCGCCTTGAAAACAATCGGCTGTTTTTTTCAGAGTTAAATCATAGTGCAATAGATTCCATGCATCTTCAACCGAAAGCCATCCCACATTACCTGGGATCATACTTTTTTGAAGATTTCCGGATACGTAAATAAAAGCCATTCCCTGCAAACCCAACAGCCATTTTTGGCTTCCGGATGAAAGGAAGTCTATTTTATCTCTTTCAACATCCAAACGAACAGCACCTAAACCTTGTATTGCGTCGACGGAAAAAATTATTCCTTTATCACGGCAAACATTACCGATTTTTTCAAGATCAACCCTGTAACCTGTTAAAAATTGAACCTGGCTTATAGAGACAAGTCTGGTTTCCGGTTTTATATTTTCAATTACATCGTCAGCAGAAACAATCCCGTCATGAGATTTTATAAAATCAACAATAACTCCGTCTTTTTGAAGATTCAGAAATGGATAAACATTTGCAGGGAATTCCAGATCATTTAATAAAATTCTGTCTCCTTTTTTCCATTGAATTCCTTGGGCTAAAATATTTATTCCGTTCGTAGTGTTGTCCAGAAAAGCAATCCTATCTGATTTTGCATTTATCATCGATGCAATATCTTCTTTTGTTTCTTTAATTACAGACAACAGCTTTGGATAATTATCGATACTAGTTTCACTCATCTCGTATAATACTTTATTGATTTGCTTTAAAACAGGAACTGAAAGAGGCCCGGTTGATGCATGATTAAAATAAATTTTCCCGCTTTTTAAATAAGAGAAAAAGCTTCTTGCTTTAACGATATCCATGATTGTTCACTTTAGAGTTTAAATTATTAAATTTTTTAAGAATCAAATTAAACATTTTAATTAAAAATATAAGAAATTTGAAACACGATTAAATTAAAATTTACAAGAAAATGTAAGAATTATCATTTTTGAAATTCAATCCGATTATGGTTAAATTTCATTTGAAATTTAAAGAAAAATTTATCATCACTAGATACAAATCTAATTTTCAAAATTATTTACAGGCGAGATATGACATACCCTAAAGCACCCAAACATAAAAAACTTGATCCCAAGGATTTAAGATGGCGATGCAACCAGGATGTATTTGCATTTGATTCTACAACTGATATTGAACCTATTGAAGGTATTTTAGGTCAGGAACGGGCGTTAAAAGCTTTGAAAATCGGCGTCGATTTAAGGAGTCCTGGCTACAATATTTTCATTGCTGGTTTATCTGGAACCGGTAAGGCAACTACTGTAAAAAAAATGCTGGAAACTATAAGCGACAATTGCCCGCCGTTATATGATTACGCTTATGTAAATAATTTTAAAGATAACGACCGTCCTGTCTTATTAACATTTAAAGTAGGAAAAGCCAGAACATTTAAACAGGATGTTTCATCAACGGTTGATATTTTAAAAAACAAAATTCCGCAGTCTCTTGAAAGCGAATCCTATATAAACAGGAAAAAGAGAATCGTCGCTCATTATAATGAAAAAGAACAAGCATTAATGAGTACTTTCGATGAAAAGCTGAAACAGGAGAATTTTACATTGGGACAGGTAAAAATTGGTGAAGTCGCTCGTCCTGAGATCTTTCCTTTAGTCGATCAAAAGCCTGTCCCTGTTTATCAGCTGGAGGAACTTGTAAAACAGGGCAAGCTGACGGAAGAAAATGTAAAAGAAATAGTAAAAAAATACAGTAATTATCAGCAGGATTTACACACCCTTTTTAGAAAAGGTTTAAAATTAAGCGAAGAATTCCAGGAGAAACTTTCCAAACTCGAACGGGAAACAGTTGAAGTTGTGTTGCGAGGCGCAATGGATAATTTAAAAGAGAAATATGATGATAAGAAAGTACTGGAATTTATATCCGAAGTTGAAGAAAATATTCTGAATAATATTCAAATATTTAAAGGAATCAAACCGGAAGGTGATACAACTGTTGAAGGATTTCAAATCGATTATTTTAAAGAGTATGAAGTTAATGTAATTCTTGATAACAGCGAAACAAAGGACTGTCCTGTAGTTATTGAAACTTCGCCGAATTATATAAATCTTTTCGGAACGATTGAAAAAGTATACGACGGTAAGGGCGGCTGGTACAGCGATTTCACAAAAATAAAAGCAGGCTCATTATTAAGAGCAAACGGCGGTTATCTTGTTTTAAATGTAAAGCATTTATTTGAAGAACCGGTTGTCTGGAGAACATTAAAGCGGGTTTTAACTTATAGGAAACTCGAAATACAAGATTCACATAATTATTTGCAAATTGCTCCTTCCAGCATGCAGCCGGAGCCGATTGAAATTGAAACAAAAATTATACTTATCGGCAATGATTATATTTATTCCTTGCTGGCAGCATACGAAGATGATTTTAAAAAAATATTTAAGATTAAAGCCGACTTTGATTATGAAATTAAACGAAGTGATGAAGTTCTAGGCGAATATGCCAGAGTAATTAAGAAATTAATTAAGGAAGAAAACCTTCTTGAATTTGACAAAACTGCAATTGCCTACCTTGTAGAATTAGGTGCAAAATTCGCCGGGAATAAAAATAAACTTACTGCAAGGTTTTCTCAAATTGCAGATATTGCGCGGGAGGCAAATTTTTGGGCTAAGGATGACGGATTTAATATTGTAAGCGCTGCCCATGTAAAAAAGGCTTACGACTCCGGTAAAGAAAGACATGGACTGCTTGAATCAAAAGTTAACGATATGATAGAAGAAGGCATGGTTCTTATTGATACCGATGGGGAACGTGTCGGTCAAATAAACGGCTTAGCTGTTTATGATGCTGACTTTTATTCATTTGGAAGACCGACAAGAATAACCGCTACGGTTTCGCTCGGCAGCGGAAGTATAATTAATGTTGAGCGCGAAGCCGGGATGAGCGGAAGACATTATAACAAAGGAGTTCTAATAATATCCGGTTATTTTAGAGAAACCTTCGGGCAAAATACTCCCCTGTCTTTTAATGCCAACCTAGTATTTGAACAATCCTATGGAACTGTTGACGGCGATAGCGCATCTTGTGCGGAAATTTTTGCCTTATTATCAACACTTGCAGGATTGAAGATTAAACAATCAATTGCCGTAACAGGTTCATTAAATCAAAAAGGAGACGTTCAGCCGATTGGAGGAGTAAACGAAAAAATTGAAGGTTTCTTCGATGTTTGTAAAGCTAGAGGACTTACTAAAAAACAGGGTGTAATTATCCCTGTTCAAAATATACAAGAATTAATGCTCCGGGAAGATATTATAAAAGCAGTAGAAGAAGGTGAATTTAGTATCTATGCTATTGAAAGTGTTGAAGAAGGAATTGAAATATTAACTGGTGTAAAATCCGGGAAGCGAAATAACAAAGGAGATTATGAAGAAAACAGTGTCTTTGATCTCGTAGAGAAAAAGATAAAAGAACTATATGCAAAATCCAAGGCTGTCAGACCTAACAATAATAACACTACAACTATTAAAAAGAAAAAGAGGAAATGAATAATAAGCTGCTCGAAACTTTTGCAAAAACAAAAATATTATGTACGCTCGGACCTGCAACAGATAATGCTAAAATAATTAACGATCTTATCCTTGCCGGTATGGACGGAGTACGATTAAATTTTTCTCACGGAGATTATTCTTTTTATTCAAAAATATTTGAAGAAATAAATTCTGCTTGCATTGAAGAAAATACTCCTCTTGCAATATTAATGGATTTGCAGGGACCGAAAATTAGAATCGGTGAATTACAAGAAAAGGAAATTGAAATTTTTAACGGAGATAAAATTGAAATTACTACAGATGAAGTAATCGGGACAAAAGAATTAATTTCAACTTCTTATAAACCTCTCCCCCAGGATTCTCAAATCGGTGAAACTATATTAATTGACGACGGTATCTTGCGCCTTAAAATTATCGAGAAGAAAGCAAAATCCGTAGTATGTTTAATTGAAATCGGCGGTATCTTGAAACCCAGAAAGGGAATGAACCTCCCAGGGATGAATCTTTCAACTCCATCGGTTACGGAAAAAGATTTCCGCGATCTCGAATTTGCGCTGCAGTACCGTATCGATTATATCGCCCTTTCATTTGTTAGAAAAGCCGCGGATATAATTCACTTAAAAGAATGGTTAAAGAAAAAGAATATTACCAAACCTATTATCGCAAAAATAGAAAAGAAAGAAGCTGTAGATAATTTTGACGAAATACTGGAAGCGGCAGACGGGATTATGGTAGCAAGAGGTGACCTCGGAGTTGAAATGCTGCCGCAGGAAGTTCCGATAATTCAGAAAATGATTATAAAGAAGTGCAATGCATTGGGCAAGCTGGTAATAACGGCAACTCAAATGCTTGAGTCTATGGTTCATAATCCTATTCCGACCCGTGCAGAAGCTTCTGATGTAGCAAACGCAGTTCTGGACGGAACAGACACTGTTATGCTTAGTGCCGAAACATCAGTAGGCAAATATCCTGCGCAGACTGTTAAAATTATGAATGATATTATTAAAAATGTTGAAATGCATTCTCCTTCGAAACGTGAATTGGAATTAATTATTCCCGTAAAAATGGAAGAGAATTTATTTGATGCGGTAGGGAAAGGAATTGCGGATATTAGTTCACAGGTAAATGCGGCTGCAATTGTTGTATTTACGTATAAAGGGCGTACGGCAAAAAACTTTGCGAAGTACAGACCTAAAGCAAAAATCATCGCTCTATCCGACAGTTTCGATACGATGAATAATCTATGCTTAAGATGGGGTGTAACTTCCATATTCCTAGAAGATATCGACAAAGAGCATATCGTAATTGATAAAGCGAAAAAATTAATCCTGGAAGCCGGACATGTAAAAGAAGGCGATGTCGTAATCTTTACTGCCGGCGCACCTTACTCTGAAAAAAGCCGTGCTAATTGGTTGAGGTTTGAAGTAATTTAACATTCCCGGTATAACTTATTCCTCATTGAATGATTAAATAAGATTTAGTAATTTAATCAAAAACCTTCGAGGTTACTTGTCGGTTAACACCCAACAAACCTCGAAAGCTGCTAACCAATTTATTTTTTAACATGGATACAAGTAATTTAAAAATAGCCGATTGGTGGGAACCTGCAGAAAAAGGAAAAATCCTTTGTACGCTTTGTCCGCGTTATTGTAAGATAGGCGACGGTCAGCCGGGATTTTGTTATATCAGGCAAAATTACGGCGGTAAGCTTTATTCAATCGGTTATGGAAGACCGACCGGTTTTGCAATTGATCCCGTTGAAAAAAAACCGCTTAATCATTTTTACCCGGGAAGTTCAATACTAAGTTTCGGCACCGCCGGCTGCAACCTTGGATGCAGGTTCTGCCAGAACTGGTCGATAAGCAAAGCTAAACTCGATGATTTAAATTCACACCACGCTTCCCCGGAAGATGTAATAGAATTAGCAAAGCGTTACAATGCACCTTCAATCGCATTTACTTACAACGACCCGACTATTTTCGGCGAGTATGTTATCGATATTTCCAAACTTGCACGACAGGAAGGAATAAAAACCGTAATGGTTACAGCAGGCTACATCGACAAGAAAGCACGGGTAGATATTTATAAATACATCGATGCTGCAAATGTTGATCTTAAAGGATTTACGGAAAGATTTTATTTTAAACTTACATTCTCTCATTTAAGTGATGTGCTGAATACATTAATCTGGCTGAAAAAAGAAACAGATGTCTGGTTTGAAATAACAACGCTTTTAATTCCAGATGAGAATGATTCGCCTGAAGAAATAAAACATGAATGCGAATGGATATTAAAAAACCTCGGCGATTCGGTTCCGCTTCACTTTACTGCATTTCATCCCGACTTTAAAATGACGGATCGTAAACGTACACCGGAAGAAACACTAAACAGCTCCCGAAAAATTGCACTATCATTTGGAATTAAATACTGCTACATAGGAAATATCCACAGTAATGACGGACAAACTACTTACTGCCCCAACTGCAAAACTCTGCTCATAAAAAGAGATTGGCATTCAATTCTCTCCAATAAAATGAATAGCGGAAAGTGTTATAAATGCGGGACAAAGATTGATGGAGTATTCTAATCCTAGTATTGTTTAGGTACCCAACGTTTTTAATTTATCTGCCATAGGCAGAAACGTTGAGTATCTTTAACCGCACAACATTCTGATTTTTACAAAACTTTTGTCACCGGATTTCTTTATTTACCTGACTTATGCTTATTAAAGATATTAGATAGCCAATTCTTTTTTCATAGGAAGAAATTTAATATTTATTCCCGATGGTAATTTATATTCAACTGGATCTGAACTAACAAACCCACAAGCAGAGTAAAGTTTTACTCCCGGCAATGTTGCCATTAATTCCAATGAGTGAAATCCGAATGATCGTGCTTCGGATTCACACTTTTCAAGTATTGCTCTTCCGATACCTTTTCTTGCCCAATCCGGGTGAACAAAAAAGGCACGAATTTTTGCAGAATCAGTCTCTGGGTTCAGCTAACTGAAATCACGAGCCTCTTGTTTGTCGCCTCCAAAAAGAGTTTTCCTATAACTCCAGCCTCCATAACCAATTATTACTTCATTATCTTCAACTATAAAATATGTTCCGTCTTTAATCAGTTGCATATCAACCCCAAATGCACCTTGCAAGGCCCTCTCAATTTGTTCCGGTGTATAATCTTGAGTACTCAATTTTCGAGCAGATAATTCAATAAGGTCTTTGATATTTGAGCAATCATCTAACTTAGCTTTACGAATCAAGTATTCCATAATGATATTTGGCTTCTTAGCGGCCTGTTATGTTAAAATCCAACGCCTGTTAGTTTTCATTTTATCTATTTACTTTCCTGCATGTCTCGCTCTGCGATAGTCCGGTTTTATGGACTAAAGATGTTAGGTGCTTTTTTATTAAATATTTTCTTTTCTTATAAATTTGGCACATATTAAAGCACCGACAAGTACATTGATAAAAGTTAATGGAACAGCCAGCCATAAAACTTTGATTGGTAATACAGCCATATTCCATAGAGCTATCCACTGCATAACATACACGGTTATCCACACGATAAAAGTTGTCTGTAATACTTTGAATTTTTTCGAAATAATAAAAATCATAACCGCGATTATTATTCCCCATATAAGCCAAAGGATATTATTTATGGGTCCGTTGGGCAATACAAGATTAGCAGCTTTGAAGTGCTTATCAATATCTGGTCTTGCAAAAAGCACCCACCTTAAAGTTTCAAAAATGTTTATCCATAAACTAACAAGGAGAATTTGCCAAATTACTCTCTTGAAATTTGTCATAATATTTTCCTCATTTTTGTTAAGAGATATTTGTGCCGGCACCAAACTGAGTTTTGTTAAAATTCAGCGCCGAATGAACTCCTATTTTATTCTTTTACTTACCTGCATACCTATAGGCCGTCTATGACGGAAAAAGGGATGTTAGGCAAATATTAATATAACATGCCTTTATAATCTGTTAATATTGCTTCTTTTATTTTTTTTATTCTCTTATTCCTTGTTTCATCTGTTTTAGCATCACAATAGAAACCAGCCATTTGTTTCTTTCTTGATGTTGTTATTTTTTCAAAAAGATCAAGTACAGCTTTATCACTTACTAAAGCTCTCTTTAGTGTTTCGATATATATCGCGTATAAAGTACCTTTATCTTGCTTGGATACTTTACCCTTAAAAGCTTCAATTCCGGCTTGAGTTATTTGACCCATTTTTTTTAGGTTTTTAAACGTCTGGATATTCTTATCGGACCAATTACTTTTATCTTTTCTTTTTGAAAAGTATTTTTTATATGTTTCACCATCAATAGATCTCATTACTCCATCTATCCACCCGAAACAAATAGCTTCTTCCAAAGCATCATTAGCAGTAAAGCCTATGTATCCTTTAGTAAAAACGATCCATATTCCGTTCGATTTTGTGTTATTCTTCACCAGCCAATTTCTAAACAATTTTCTGGATTTAAAGGTGTGTTCCTCTTTATTTTCATTCATACGACCTCCTGAAATATATATAACTTCATTCTGACCGAAAAGTTCGCCTAACGATTTCTTTCTTACCCAAAGTTCATTAATAAATTTCACTTGGCTGACACGCGCCACTCCGTGTTAGCAGTACCTTGATAGTCGCGGGTCGTTCCATTACAGAAGCGCTTCGGCAGACATGGACTATGATATCCTGTCATCTCAGCTGTATAATTATTTATTATTCCCAAAACATTCCTTCGGGGGAACTACCAGCCTTAAAGAGCAATTTATCTTTTTATACATAATTGTTATTAAAATTAATATATTAAAATTTTCCCACAAGAAGACCAAAGTTAAACGAGAATCCATTTATAAATTTATGGTTTATCCATTCATAGGAATCATTTCCGATTGAAACGTAATATGACGGCCCGACATAAAGACGGACATAAGATAAAAGGTTTACTTCAACATAAAACTCAGGTGCCAATAATAGATAATTTAGTTTAATATTATTCGGGTTTACATCTTTATTATTGGTTACAACGGCATTATATATTTCCAGCCCTGTGACAAAATGTATTGCGCTGTAAGGATTAAAACAGTAACCGATACTTAACCCAAGTGCATTCATTATATATTTGTCGTTGTTGCCGGAACTCAATTCAACCAGGAAGGAAGTTGTCTGAAGATATACATAATACCTGTGATGAAAATAAAAGCCGGCGCCGCCGCCAAATGCATTAACAATCTTTGAGTTATTAAACCATTTGTTCCTTAAAAACGGACCAGTAAAAAATGTTATATTATCGCTTTCACCAATAATGGTATTAACTGAATCCGGTTGTGTTTGGGCTATTGAGACGGTTATAGATGAAAATAAAATAAAAAGAATGATTCCATTTTTCATACGCTTATTTCATTAAATATAATATTATATTGCGCTTAGCCCACCGCATATCTGTCGGCCGAAGAATAAACGGCTAAGTTAAAAACGTAATATCGATGATTACACAAACTGCGCTTAAACATCAGCTGACGGACTCTTTGCAAGTACGGTTTGCATGTTAATTAATTTTGTAGAACCCCTTAAACAAATTAGTCGGAACAACACTTCAGCCTCCGACTGAGATCAATTATTTTAGTTCACATGTCGAAGTAAGGTTATTAGTATAAAAAATATTTTTAAGAACTTCTATGCATGCCCACATTAATTGGGTAATCTTGGCTTTTTACATAACGGGTTGAATTGACGCTAATATTTTTTCTTATGACAAAATTATCTTTATTAGTAAATTTATCAATCTCTGTTTGTCCCATGCGTGTCTTAATGTAGTTATTGTTACCTCGTCCCCTTATATTGTATCTAATTATTCACCGGTAAATCTAAAAATATTTTAATTTAAATGCATTAAAATACCTGTAAAACTGCATTTCACCCGGTTATCATTTAACTTTTAATCTCTGATTCGTTTTAACATTAATTCCAACTTTTAATATATTAGCGATGCAATTAAACAAGATCTTTTCAGTGACATTTTAATTAATTACAGAGTGCAAATGAAGTATTTATTCCTTTTATTCATCCCGTTACTTTTTATGAAAACCATCTCAGCTCAAATAAATAATTTTACAATTGTACCGACACCTCAAATAATAAAATTCGGCAAGGGATGTTTTTTAATTAATAAGAATACAAAAATAAAAATTTCCGGCAATGAAGAACAGCTTAAATTTTCCGCCGGTCAAATAAAAGAAACGCTTTCAAAGTCATTAAATATTTCTTCTATTATTACCTCAGAAGATTCAATTAACAGCGGAATTACACTCGCTGTTAACGATACAATAAATTTTCCGGATGTCCCGGATTCCGTCAGAGACCAAGCGTACAAATTAACTATAGGCGAAGATGGGATTAAGATAATATCGGGATCGGCAAGAGGCGTATTTTACGGAACAATGAGTCTAGTCCAGTTACTGGATAAAGCCGAATCTTCGAAATTACCGTGCGTTAATATCATCGACTGGCCCGATATGAAAATACGCGGAATTTCCGATGATATCAGCCGCGGGCAGGTTTCCACATTAAAAAACTTCGAGAAAATAATCAGAAATATCGCTCGTTATAAAATGAACGTCTACATGCCTTATCTTGAAGATATGATTCAATTTCCGCAGTACCCGGATATCGGGAAGGATAGAGGGGCATTATCGCCTGAAGAAATAAAAGAATTTGTGGCTTATGCAAAAAATTATTTTATCGAGGTAATTCCGATTTTTCAAACACTCGGGCATTATGAAAATATTCTTTCACAAAAAAAGTATTTAAAGTACGCGGAATTCCCCGGGGCTGCTTCACTTAATGTTTCAAATGATTCAACTTATGTCTTTCTCGAACGCATGCTTAAAGAAGTTTTCAAATTATTTCCGTCAAAATATTTTCACATGGGTGCCGATGAAAGCTTCGATGTCGGTCTCGGCAGAAGTAAATATCTTGTAGATAGATACGGCATAGCAAAAGTACATGCTGATCATTATAAAAAGATTTACAACATTTGTAAAAAGTACGGCAAAAAAGTAATGATGTATGGAGATATTATTTTAAGGCATCCTGAAATACTTAAAATGATTCCCAAAGACATCACAATAGTAGACTGGCATTACCGGCCTGACTTTGATTATCCTTCAACTAAAACCTTTAAGGAAGCTGGGTTCAAATACATTGTTTCACCTTCCGTATGGAATTTTTCAACTGCATTTCCTTCTTATATTAATGCACTCCCGAATATAAAATATTTTATAAAAGCTGGAATCGATAATAATTCCGAAGGAATGATAAACTCAAATTGGGGAGACTTCGGTGCGGAAACTTTTAAAGAGCTTTTATATTTCGGATATGCCTGGTCTGCACAGTGTGCATGGAATTTTAAGGAAAGCGATCTGTCTCAATTCAGCAAAAACTTTTTTTACGACTTTTTCGGTATAAATGACCCGAGAATTACAGAGATTTACACAGCATTGAGCAATCCGTTAAATCAAATGACTTGGAACGAATTCTGGCGCCACCCTCTTTTGGAGTTTCACGAACCAGCATGGTGGCAGGCACAGGTATCACCGGTAGTTAATATTACTTGGATGAATTGGACTTTGCCGAATATTTTAAGCTACATTAACGCCTTAGAGCCGAAGGTAAAAAGGCATAAAGACCAGTTTGATCTCCTGCGTTTTATTACCATGCTTGATTATTGGTATAAATCAAAAACATTAACGGAATTTTTCCTTCATGATAAGGATTATTTAAAATCCAGGAGAAATGATAATCATGTTACAAATATGATTAAAGATGATAAAAGTTCACTTAACAGGTTAAAACAAAGATATGATTATTTGTGGCAGAGATATTACGTAAATGCAAATCTTAACTTGATCAATGATAAGTTTGACAGGCTGGAAGACTACTTTAACGAAATATTGGATTCTTTAAAAGCCGGAGACGATACTTTATATTCGCCACTGATAAAATCAAAATGGATATACTTAAAAACCGGGAAAAATAAGTTTGCCGATAAAGCCGATTTTAAAAAATCGATTAACTTAAAGGTAATCCCAGAAGATGCTTACCTTCAATTAATCGGTGATACTTATGCGCGGCTTTACATAAACGGCAAGTACGTTGATGAAGTATATGCCCGCAGAACTTTATCGTTAACGGTCGAACACAAAAGAGTAAAGTTTCTGGATGTTAAAAAATATCTTAAAAAAGGAAAGAATACTTTTCTTGTAAAAGTGGAAAATTTTAATAATAATGGTGATGCCGGAGTTAATATTTCTTCTTATTTTAGGATGAAGGATAAATTGCTGAATATCGATACCAATGATAATAATATGCCGGGGTCATGGAAAGGAAGTATTAACGCAAGGCATTGGAGAAAGGTAATCTCTCAAGACTATCCCTTCCAAATTATAGCGCCTAATTTCATTACCGGTAGGCCTAGCTGGATAGAAAGATAAATAAAAATTTTAGGAGCTGTCATTGAAGAAAACTTATTCAATAATAACCGGCTTTATTGCAGGATTATTTGCAGTTCTTTTTCTAGACCAGCTATTTAAAGGTTTACTAGCTAGTCTTTTTCTTAATGAAAAGATTAATATTTACTTTACCGGCATCCGATTAGCAGTTAATTTTCCGATTAAAGACATACATAATTTCTTTATTTATATCTTGCTTATTATCTCCCCCTTCGTTCTAAGCATTCTTATGGTAGAAGTTACTTTAATTTGGCATAACAGAATTTCAAATAACTTCTTAAGAACATCTATTCTTATTTTTCAATTAATAAATGTAGGATATTTAATTTTTACTGCCGTATTAGGCTTGTTTTCCATACTATTTCAAACGACAATCCAAACTGACTGGTCGATGCTGTTGAGTCAAGGCGGACTTTCATACAACCAAAAATTAATATTTATGTTTTTTGTTTTATTTATTCTTCTGGGTTATATAAATATATTAACAAAGAGAATAAGAAAATCAATTCCGATTATTACAAAAAAATCTTGAGGTAAATTTATTATGGGTTTGTTGTCCGATAAAATTGTTTTTATTACAGGCGCATCATCAGGAATAGGAAAATCTTGCGCTTTCGAATTTGCTAAAGAAGGAGCTTCTTTAATTTTAGCTGCAAGGCGTTCAAAGAGATTAACAGAACTTGAAGATTCATTAAAAGGCAAATTCGGAGTTAAGATATACAGTTTTGAACTAGATGTCCGTGATAAAGAAAAAGTTAATGATTCAATTTCATCATTTCCGGATGAATTTAAAAACGTAGATATACTAATAAACAATGCAGGGCTTGCGCGCGGTTTCAGCAAGTTATATGAAGGTGAAATAGAGCATTGGGAAGAAATGATAGATACTAACGTAAAAGGCCTGTTGTATGTTACAAGGTTTATTTTGCCGAAAATGGTTGAAAGAAAAAGCGGACATATAATTAACGTAGGTTCTATAGCGGGACATGAAGCCTATGCAAACGGCAATGTTTATTGCGCGACAAAATTTGCAGTTAAAGCATTAACTCAATCAATTAGATTGGATATTTTTGATAAAAACATAAGGGTCAGTGAAGTTGATCCGGGCATGGTACTGACCGAGTTTAGCGACGTGAGGTTTTCAGGGGATAAAGATAAAGCAAAGAGAGTCTATGAAGGTTTAACGCCGCTTTCTCCGGAAGACATTGCAAGTGCAATCCTATTTTGTGCAACCAGGCCTTTGCATGTCAATATTAACGAAATAATTTTAACACCTACAGCTCAAGCTTCAGCAACACAAGTTCATCGAGTTAAATAAAAAAAGCCGGCTGAGCTATAATTATTTCAACCGGCATTTCCGAAAAAGTTTAAACAAAAAGGCTTACGTCCCCTGCGCCTTCTCTTATTACTTCAGGCTCTTCCATACTTAAATCAATTACACTTGAAGGATTACCTGCAAGATTTCCCGATGCAAGCATTAAATCAACCTGCGTATTAAATATGTTCCTTATATCGAAAGGATCGAATACAATTTCTCCTTTCCTATTTGTTACACTAGTGCTTATAATAGGATTGCCAAGCTCTTCCACTAGTTTTAAAGTAATTGAATGATTAGGCACTCTAATTCCAACTGTTTTTCTGTTGCTCCATAACTTTTTAGGAACCAGTTTGGCAGCCGGTAAAATAAAAGTATAAGGTCCGGGCAATAAACGTTTCATAGTTTTATAAGCGTAATCCGAAACTTTAGCATAATTTGATATATCTTTTAAATTTGCACAAACAAAACTAAACAGTTTTGTACTTCCGTCATTTTTAATTGAAAAAATTCTCTCAAGTGCTCCACGATTAAAAATATCACAACCTATTCCGTAAACAGTATCGGTGGGATAAATAACCACACCTCCATTTCGCAGAACTTCAACAGCTTTGTTGATATAACGTAATTGAGGATTTTCAGGATGAAGTTCATAATACTCCATTTTTAACTCCTTTCATCTAAGGATTTTTATTTTATTTACATGAAATGTCTATCTTGGTAAGTTCCAGTTGAGAATGTTCATTTTCTTAAGAATATCCATTGGTTTAATTGCAATATAAAAAGGTATAATTAATAGTCAATAACCCTTAAATGGGTATTTTCGTTAATCACTTTATTTATTTAACTAAGAGAAATAATTTTGATTGGAGGCTATTTTTTCTTAAAAAATTTATTATATTTGTTGTTCAAATTTAAAAAATCGGGTATGTTTTAAGGAGTGTTAAATGTCTAGAAGATGTCAAGTAACCGGTGTGGGACCAATAACTGGAAATCATGTTTCTCACGCACATAACAGAAGAAAAAGAAGATTTTTGCCAAATCTCCAAAAAAAGAGAATTTGGGTTCAGGAATTGAACAGATTTGTGACATTAAAGCTTTCAACCAAAGCTATTAAAAATATTTCAAAAAGCGGTACTTCCGAGGTAGCAAGACTAATAAACGATAAGCAAATAAAAGTTAGATAATACGGTATTTAATTAAAAGTTATAAAAAAAGGAAAGCATAAAAGCTTTCCTTTTTTCGTTTAAATACACCGGAGTTACTGTCTAACCACCCAAACTTTAATGTTAGTTGTAACATTAGAATGAAGCTTTATAGCTATACCGTAAATTCCTAAAGACTTAATCGGCTCTTCGATTTCAATTTTTCTTCTATCAATCTCATAGCCTTTTTCCTTTAAAGCATCTGCAATCATCTGGGTTGTTACGGAGCCGAAGATTTTATCTTCCTCTCCAACTTGAACGGAAATTGTAACCGAAACTTTTTCAAGTTCTAACCCCAGCTTTTCCGCTGCTTCTATTTCCTGCTTTTTCTTCTTTTCAACCGATTTCTTTTCTTCTTCCAGCGCACGGATGTTGCCGTCTAGAGCAGCATATGCAATTTTTCTGGGTATTAAAAAATTTCTTGCGTATCCTTCTTTTACATCGATTAACTGTCCAATCTGTCCAAGATTATCATAATTTTGTCTAAGTATTACTTTCATTTTATCTCCTTTAATATACTATCGAACAGTGTCGGAAACATAAGGCAAAAGAGCCATATGCCTGGCACGTTGAATAGCAATTGATAATTGTCTTTGATATTTGGATCTTGTTCCTGTAATTCTTTTAGGTATAATTTTCCCTTGTTCGGTAATATACCTTTGTAAAAGTTTAACGTCTTTATAGTCAATATACTTTACTTTATTTTGAGTAAATCTACAGATTTTTTTTGTTTTAATTTCTTTTTTCATTTTATTCACCAATTTACTTTAATAAATCAGATTCTTCACTAGATAAAAATTTATCAAATGAATCCTCCGTATAATCTACATTTTCCTCTTCGGAAATAACATCTTCCAGCTCTTCATTTTGGTCTTCAATTCCGTTATCTCCTCCATTTAATTTACCTTTTCTGTTAAGGAATTGTATTCTCCTAGCTTTAATTTCAACAATACTTCTGTTATGACCTTCGTCAGATTTCCAGCTTCTGCTTTGCAACTCGCCATCCACAAGAATGGCGGAACCTTTTCTAAGTCTAGCATGACAGCTATCTGCCAACTTGTTCCAAGCAACAATGCCGACGTAGCAAACGTCTTCCTGCCATTGATTAGATCCATCTTTGTATTTTCTGTTAGATGCGATGGAAAAGTTTACAACAGGAGTGTTATTGGTGGTCTGTCTGTATACAGGATCTTTAGTCAAATTACCGGATACAATAACATAGTTTACTTCGGGCATCTTCAAATCGGCCATGGTCTTTCCTCCATACTTAATCGTAATTTGTTAATTATTGTTCATTTTCATCTTTTTCTTCATCTTCAATTTCATTTTCTAACGTTTCTTGTGAATGTGAAGTAGAATTTTCCGCTTCTTCATTCAAAGGAATTAACTTGGTTTTTTCTAAAAACTCAATAGCATCATTATCCAATTTAATTGTTAGATACCGCAAGATATGCTCATCCAGGGTGTAGGTTCGTTCGAGTTTTGTAACAATATTTGAGGGAGCGTTAAATCTAAAGATGGCATAGTAACCGATTTTACTTTTCTTAACCATGTAGGCCAGTCTTTTCCTTCCCCAATTTTCGATTTCTCTAATTTCCCCGCCATTATTTGTTATGATTTCTTTTATATGAGATATTATTGAATCAATTTGTTCATCATCCAAAGCGGCATTAATCATCACAGCGCTTTCGTAGACATTCGTATTCATACCGTCAATTCACCTCCTTTGGTCATTAGGCCCTCATCTTTCTATGAGAGCAGGGGTTAATAAATATTTGTATTAAAAACAGCCTTAAATTTATTTAAATAAGAACGTAATTACAAGTATTTTAATGTATTTCTTAAAATTTCTAATCCTAATTTTCTTTTACAAGTTCTCACCAGCGGTGTTGTATAACTTGCTGTTAGCATCCAATAACTGCTTTACACCCCCTTTTATAAACTCCTCAACTAAATAAGTCGCAATTTTAAAAATTTCTTCCAATTTAGGTTTTTCTTCAGAATTAAAGTCGGAAAGTACAAAATCGGCCATTTCACCATGCTTAAAATCGTTCCCAATTCCTATTCTTAATCGCGGAAATTGATCTGATAATAAATGGTAAATAATTGAACTTAATCCGTTATGCCCACCATCGCCTCCCGAAATTTTTGCCTTAATTACAGAGAAATTAAGATTAATATCATCTTGAATAACAAGCAAATCCGAGACATTAATGTCGTAATAATTTACGGCAGCAAGCGCTGCAATTCCGCTATTGTTTACGTAGGTCGAAGGTTTAATGAGAGAGTATTCGGAATTGTTTAATTTCCCTTCATAATAGAAATAGTCATTTTTTGAAGGTATTATTTTTAGGCTGTATTTTTCCGCCATATAATTTAACAGCATAAATCCCACATTATGCCTGTTATATTTATATCGGTTTCCGGGATTTCCAATCCCAAGTATAACTCGCACTTTTAATAAATTTACTCTTCTTCTTCTTCAGTCTTTTCTTTGCCGATAACTTCAGGTTCAGTAACAGCTTCTTCAGCTCCTTCAGCAGTAGCTTCCTTCTCTGCCTTTGGATGAGTTACCGATATAATAACCGTACTTTCGGGATTTAAAATTGTAATGTTTTCCAACTTAACATCTTTAACGTGAATCGCATCTCCAATTTTTAGATCCTGAATATCTAAATCAATATGCTGTGGAATATTAGCAGGCAGGCATTCAATATCCAGTTTATGCAGGAATGTTTGCATCACTCCGCCTTCTTTAATACCAACCGGGCTACCATGAAACTTAATCGGAACTTCAAACTCAAACGTTTCACCAGAGGTGAGGCCTAATAAATCAAAGTGAACAACTTTGTCCGTAAGAGGATCGAATTGAATGTCTTTAATTACACAATCTACATCATTGTGTCCTTCAATTTGAAGTGAAATCAAGTGTGTTTCGGTTGTATAAATAAGTGGATTAATTGTTTTATCCAATACATCTATTGAAATCGGTTTCTCATGTTTAGAGTAATATACTCCCGGAACTCTACCGCTTTTACGCAGATTATTTCTAAAAGATTTGTTATTTGTCTCTCTAATATTTGCTTTTAATATTACTTTTTCCATTTTAACTCCAAGTTCTAATTTTATCCTTTATCTATATCAAAAAGCGAGCTAATTGATTCATTTAAATAAGTTCTTTTAATTGCTTCGGCAAAAAGATCCGAAGCAGTAACAATTGTAATTTTATCAGAGTCTCCTTTTCGAGTGAATTCAATCGTATCAGAGACAAATAATTTTTTAATCTGCGATTTATTTATTCTTTCAACTGCCGATCCTGAGAAAAGCGGATGAGTAATAGCACCATAAATGTTTAAAGCGCCTTTATTCTTAAGAGCTTCAATTGCTCCGACAAAAGTCCCGGCGGTATCAATTAAATCATCCACTAACAAAACATCTTTGTTCTCAACACTACCAATTATATGAACAACTTCGGCTAAATTTTGTTTTGGTCTTCTTTTATCAATAACTACCAGGTCTGCATGCAGTCTTTTAGCGTAAGATCTGGCAATTTTTATACCTCCCACATCCGGGGAAACAACCACCAAATTATTTTTTAAATTTTCCAATAAACCTATAAACATAGGTGAACCATAAAGGTGATCAAACGGAATATCAAAGAATCCCTGTATTTGGGCAGCATGCAAATCCATAGTCATTACCCTATCGGCACCTGCTACGGTAATAAGATTTGCAATTAATTTAGCAGTTATGGAAACTCTAGGCTGATCTTTTCTATCCTGCCTTGAATATCCGAAATAAGGTATAACCGCAGTAATTCTTTTTGCCGATGCTCTCTTTGCAGCATCAACCATTATAAGAAGCTCTATAAGGTTATCGGATGGAGGATTTGTCGATTGTATTATAAAAACATCCGAGCCGCGAATATTTTCTCCGTACTTAACCCAAATTTCTCCGTCGCTAAATCTTTTTAATTCAACAGCTCCTAATGACTTACCAAGCTTTTCGGCTATTTTTTCAGCTAGCGGTCTGTTTGAACTTCCTGAAAAAATCTTATAATCATTAGGTGACATAAATTAATTAAAATTTATCAATTTATTTTAAAAATAGACAATAAATATAATTAAAACCTTCTGGTAAGTCAATAAACATTTTAACGTGAAATATTCAACTTGTGTATATTAAATCTTCTTTTACCGTTTAATCTTTCTTTTTTCTTAATAGAAAAATAATTACGATTAAAAGAACTAATCCAGATAAAGCATATATCCAAGGCGGGGTTTCTTTTAATTTAAAAGGTCTAAATGTAACCGAAATTGTTTTTCCGCTGCCTATCTGGGACAATGTGTAATCCCAAATAAGAGTTCTGCCGTCTTTAGTAATAGAGTTATCCGAAACTATGTCCCCCCCGAATGTGTATTTATATGTTACATGGAAAGCATTCCCGTTAACACCAAAGCCCGTAGCAATAGGCGGAATAAATTGGGTGAAAATTTTAAGCCCTTCCGCACCGTTTTTTAAAGCAAATTCGGATGAAGAAAATGCTTTAGTTTTGTTAAGTGAATCGATATGAGAAAAGGATAGTTTAATCACGGCATGAGTGGTACTGTCGGTTGTATCTGTGTAAACTTTTATACTTTGAATCTTAGTAAATCTTGAAGAGAATTCTGACTTAATAGAATCCGGGTTAAAAATACCGATACCGATTTTATCAAGAATTTTTGGACTCTCATTATCAGGCATCTTAGTCCAAAAAGTAATTCTCATTGAACCGGAACCGTCCGCATATAGCTGTATGTCTTGAATATAGTTTATGCATCCACTGAAGGATAGAGATAAAATTAAAAGAACTAATAATTTTTTCACGTTTTTAAACAGTATAAAATTTTGAAAACACAATAAAACCAATTTTAATTTGGTGCAATAATATACGTAATCAAGATAACACTTAAAGTTAATTTATAGAATTTTTAGGAATTTTTCATTAAGTTTCACCCTAAATTTTTAAAGGTGATATGAAATGCCAACGTACGAATATAAATGCAACGACTGCGGATATACATTTGAATTATTCCAACCTATGAGTGCCGATCCCGTAAAAGTGTGCCCAAAATGTAAGGGTAATGTAAAAAGACTTATAGGCCCGGGATTAGGTCCGATTTTTAAAGGTACAGGATTTTATGAAACTGATTATAAAAACAAATCCAATTCTTCAACCCACATAAAACCTTCGACGAAAAGCAAATCTAAGCCTGCCTCAAAATAACAAACAATTGAAAATTTAAATAAATCAGGGTATCGAAAACCACTTTAAACGGTTTTGAATTTAATAATACTTTCGTTTCAAGTAACAAATTATTTAAAAATCAGTGCCCAGAGAAATATAATACTTTGGTTGAGAAAATTTATTAAAATTATATGCCCATGCTGCATCAAATCTAACAAGAAAATATAATAGAAAGATTCTTGCTCCTACCCCGGTGCCGCATAATAAATTCTTTGTAACTAAATGACCGTTTACATCTCTACCAAAAAGTTGAAGCTGTTTATTATAATTCCATGCAGTCCCGGCATCAAAAAATATGTTGCCCATAATATTGCTGAATAAAATAGGCAGGGCCCCTGAAAGGAGATATCTGATTAGTGGAAATCTCAACTCCAAATTCATCAGTCCGTATTTAGTTCCAATTTCCTGTGCATAATCATAACCGCGCAAAGGAAGTGCCGCAGTAAGAAATGCAAAATCAGAAGGAGAATTAAGCGGAATAGTATTTGTCGCAAATTCTCTATTTATCCAGTTGTTCACACCCCCCAGAAAAAATCTTTGAGGATTATGCCCGCCTGAATATCCTCCGGCTAAGCGAAAAGCAAAAGAATAATCATACCAAAATCTGAAATAATTACGGTAGTCGCCGAGAAAAGAATAAAAATTTAAATTTTTGGCTATGATGCCTGGTGTTCCCAATACATCAAAACGATATCTTATCCCATCTATTGGCGCCGTATAACCCCAAATAGAATTATCATGCACAAAGCTTAATGAAGGTACAATGTATGTATCTTTTTTATACGGCTCATCCGGGTTATCGAGATTTTCCATAGAAACATTTAACCAGCTTAATCCTCCTTCAAAACGGTAATATCTATTTAATGGATAACTTAAAGAAATAACTGCCCCGTAGTTTCTGAATCTAAATAAATTTGCCAATCCGGATCTATCAAGGTAGACAAACCTTGCAGTATGAAACGCTTCAATTCCATAATTAAGTCTTTGTTTTAGATAGAAATATGCTAAGCCATAATCGCTGTTTTTTAAGTCTATTTGTAAACTGGTTTGGCCGATTATACGGTAATTACCTAAAACATCACTAAATGATAAAACAGTAGTACCCAGTAACCCGTATAGTGAGCTGTATCCTGCATTTGCATAAACGATATCAGGAGAAAAATTAATCTTATATCTATTTACTTTATAGTTCCCTTGTTTATCCAGGTTATCTGTAAGATTAAATTTGGAGTTTGCAGTATCGCTTTTAATATTTGCCTTTGCTGTATTGGTATCACCAAAAACATAATTATTAAAATCTATCTGGACGGAATCACCATACAGATTGGCAGTATTGGATTTATTTTCATCATTAATAACTGCAGTTTTGCTTTGTGCCGAATCAACTTCATGAATAACATGGCTTGAAATTTCTCTTACCATTGTTTCTTTTTTATCCAGGCTTGTAATGTACACTGTAGGTACTAATTCATTTGTATCCAGTTTAATATCAATTGGATTATTCATTAAAAATAAATTATACGAACCTTTATAAAGACTTGAGAAAACCAATTTACTTCCGTCCTTAGAAATAGTCAGCTGATATAGACCGTTTAATGAATTAGTAATTGGGTTTGCAGGAAGATCAACTATATTCTTTATAGAGTCGTCCGGATTAAGTTGAACTCTTTTTATATATATATTATTTATACCATTGATATCTGAAATGAAAAGTATCTCTTTGCCTTGCGGTCCCGCAACCGGCGCAAACTCATCGCTGTTCGGCATATCGGTAATCCGCACAATCTTTTTTGTATTAATATCGATTTTATAGATGTCCGAATGAGAATGTAAATAATCATATACTTTAAAAGTATCAGGCACAGAAGCAGCATTAAGATAATGCCCTCTATCAGAAGAAAAATAAATTGTTTTACTATCCGGTGACCAAGCCGGGTCATTATCGGTAAAAATATCGTTAGTTAAGTTGCTTATGTTTTTATCTTGAAAATTATAAATATAAACATCAGACTGAATAGAAGTGTGCCCTATAAAAGCCAAGAACTTTCCATTGGGTGACCAGGCAAGGCTTTTAATTCCTTCTAATTTAATTGGAAGTGTTTCTCTCTTCTCCGAATTAACATCGATAAGATATACTATATCATTGCCATCGCTTTTTGCCGATAATGCAATTTTAGTTCCGTCAGGCGACCAGCTTAAACCGGGTGTTACTACATTAAGTTCTTCAAAGTCAGCGCTTCTATTTCCTTTTACCAAACGTTTAATAATTTTTCCGTCTATAGTGCTCATTATATATACATCAAAGTAAAAATTTCTGTTGGAAATAAATGCAAGCCTATCTCCTTGCGGAGAAATTGCCGGACTAGTATTATAAAATCCTCCTCCTTCATCAGGATCGGTCAGCCGTCTAGCAAATTCATCCGGGTCTTTTCTAATTGCAATATCCGGCCAATAAACTTTTTTTAAATGTTTTTTCCATCTTTCATTAAATTCTTTTAGAGTTAAACCCAGAGATAATTTGAAGCCTTCCTCCAGGCTGCCCGTCCCCTTAATTTTATTTACAAGCTCACCTATTTTTTCGTTCCCGTATTTTGATGCTATGTAATGAAATACCGATTCTCCCCCTCGATAAGCTAAATATCCGCTGAGCTGCTGCACATCCGGAAGATAATCATTTATTATAGCATCCCGAATAAACATATCGGTATTTATATCCCAGCCAAGCGATTGATACTCCGCCATACCTTCATTAAACCATTGAGGCAGATTCAAGGATATATTATTGGAAATTACATTCTGCAAAGAACCACCGTAATAGAAATCATTCATAACTGCATGAGTTAATTCATGATGGATTAAATGGCGGAATTCCGGGTAGGAACCCATAAACTGAACAACCACCCTATTCTTAAACATCTCGGTGAATCCTTCTATACCTTCACTAAGATATTGGTCGGTAATATTGGTCTCCTGAAAATCGTTGGTTGAATTATAGACGATAATAGTAATCCGGGTATTAACTTTGTAGTTAAAACTTTCTTCAATTGATTTTAATGATTCTTCGGCAACTTTTGCGGTAAATTCAGCTAAGTGTGAACCCTTTTTTGAGAAATAAATATCAAAGTGGTCGGTCTGAATATAGTACCACGTAAAATTTTTATACTGTACTTTGTTCTGCCCGAATTGTGCAAAAATGTCGGTATTTAAGATTAATAGAATGAAAACAAAGCTTAGTAGAAACTTTTTCATATTAAATCTTATTTTATTCTGCTATTATAAAATCTAATTCGGTTTTTTCTAAATCTACTCTAACAAGTTTTACCCGAACATGATCACCTAAACGAAATTGCTTTTTTGTAACTCTGCCAATTAATGCATATTTCTTTTCATCATAAACATAAAAATCTCCCTCTAAATCCCGCAGCCTGATTAATCCTTCAGCCAATATATCAATAATTTTAACAAATATTCCAAAATGTGTAAGACCAGAAATTATGGCACTGAATTCCTCACCTAAATGTTCACTTAAATACTCAATTTGTTTTAGTTTTACGGATAATCTCTCCGCATCAACGGCATTTCTTTCGCAAATAGAAATATGATCGCTGATTTCATCCAGCTCGCTTAAGGAATAATTGATATTGCCATCTGAACCTAAATATTTATACAAAAGTCTATGAACAATAAGATCCGAATAGCGGCGTATTGGCGAAGTAAAGTGAGTATAATACTTAAATCCTAAACCGTAATGACCTATATTATTTACAGAATAAATTGCTTTTGCCATAGATCTAATGGCCAGTTCATTGATTAACGATTCTTCTTCACTTCCCTTAACATTTTGAATTAAAATCTGAAATTGATTTGATCTTGAAGAAGCCTTCGGGTCGAAAGAATAACCCAATGATTTTACAAACAAAGCAAATTCATTTATTTTTTCGTTATCGGGGACATCATGCACGCGGTAAATAAACGGTTTTGCTTTACCTTTTGAAGGCGCTGCAAAGTGTCTGGCAGTAATTTTATTAGCTAAGAGCATAAACTCTTCAACCAGCATATTGCTGTCTTTAATTTCTTTTTTATATATACGGATTGGATTTCCATTATTATCAAGTTCAAATTTAACTTCGGCAGTATAGAATTCGATACTTCCCTCTTTTAATCTCTTCTTTCGCAGTGTTTGAGCCAATTTATTTAAGGTTAAAATCTCATTCTTAAATTCGCCATCGCCTTTTTCAATTATTTGCTGAACTTCATCATAATTAAAACGCCTTTTACTATTTATTATAGTCTTTGCAATTTCATAGCTTACAATTTTACCTCGTTTTGTTATTTCCACAATTACGGAATAAGTTAATCTATCCTCTGCCGGAACCAATGAACAAATATCCGTGGATAATTTTTCAGGAAGCATTGGAATTACTTTTCCGACCAGGTAGACGCTGTTTCCCCTTTTTAACGCCTGCTTATCAATATGTGATCCGAATTTTACATAATGGCCGACATCCGCAATATGTATTCCCACAGAATAATTACTATTATCCAATTCTTCAATTGAAAGGGCATCGTCAAAATCCTTTGCGTCTTCAGGATCAATCGTAAATACTATTTTATTCCTATAATCCTTTCTTTTTTTAATTTCATCCGGTGTAATATTAAGCTCAATTTCATTCGCTTCATGTATAACTTTGGGAGGAAATTTATAAATGATATTAAATTCTCTTGCAATTGAGGCAATCTCCGCATCAAATGACCCGGCTTTTCCTATAACTTCAATTATTTTGCCTTCAGGATTAAGCATTGAATTATTCCACAAAATATGTCCTGCAATTACTTTGTCCCCTTCCTCAGCGCCGGCTAAATCTGTTTTATCGATATAAATATCTTTATGAATAGAAGTATCATCCGGCTTAACAAAATAAAATGATTTCGATTTTTTTAATGTACCGACAATTTCTTTTTTATTCCGATCAATTACTTTTACAATTTGACCTTCAAAATTTTTTCCCTTCTTATTTGCAAAGAGAACTGCTTCAACGGTATCTCCGTTAAAAGCATTTCCTAAATTTCTAGCAGCAATAAAAATATCTTTCATTCTGGAATTTTTTAGAATAACAAAGCCGTAGCTTCCGTTAACAATCTGCAAAACTCCCGTAACTTTGTTAGTTTCAGGCAAGTTATTCAGTTTATATTTTTTGCCATTCTTTATTAAGAAATTTTCCCGGTAAAGATCATAAAGCAGAGATTTTAAGGAGCTGTATTCGTGATCGGAAAAGACACTGAGTTTTTTTGCAATTTCTTTGCTCTTAAATTCTCTACCGGGATTTTTTTTAAAGAAGGAAATGATTTTCTTTTTCATTAAAATTCAAACCTGTATTTTAGGCCGAGTTCATTAATCATCGGGTTCGATGTACTTGTTTGCGTAACTGCTTCCTTTCTTTCTAGGCGGATAACAAAATTTTGAATAACAGGGATTTCTATCATTACATTAGTTTGGCTAAAATCCTGGAATACGGTTGTTGGTCCTCCTATTGAGTAGCGTACATTCTTTACTTTACCTACCAGGTTAAATTTCGTTGTTGAACCTACATTTCTAAGCTCAACTCCCCCTACAACGCCGCCGGAAACTTGGTTTAAAACCCCACCTAGCAATGATCCTGCCATAGAATAAGAAGTGCTTGATGTAATGCCGCTTAGAGCACTGGAAGATTGAGATTGCTGTGCAGTTAAGTCAGGAGCAAATTTATTAAATAAAATAAATATTATGGCATCAGTTACATCTTTAGTCGGATCCGGTTTATTGTTAGCAATGTTTTCAGATCCTACATAAACTTTTATATTATTTTTATTTTGAGTAAGGTTTTTTGAAAGATCACTTAACGGGCCGCTAAGTTTTATTGTAACTTCAACCTGCTCTTCTTTATTTTCCTGATCCGGCGGAGTATAGTAATTTGTATAAGATGCTAAAATATTCAAATTCGGATTGCTTATTTGACTCTCAAATCTGATGGATCCGGATGCTTCAAATGTTTTAAATAACTGCAAAGTTGAACCTTCCAATAATGTCAATTCTCCCTGAGTATTCGAACGACCGCCTATATTATCGTATTGAAGGTTTCCTTGTATAACGGCAGTCAAGCTTTGGTTAAACTCTCTTGAAAGAATAAATTTTATGGTGGCTTCATTCTGAACTTTAATATTTATGCTATAACTGAAGGTACCGGTTTTTTCTTGGTACTCAGAGTTTTTAATGTTCATTTTATTTGAAAGGTTAATTAAATTTTCAAATTCCTTTTCGTTTTTATTTATTTTAGATGAATCTATTACATACCTGTAAAAAATATTATCACCCGAACTTTGATAAGCGGATTGTGTAGGAGGAAATGTCAGCTTCGCCTCTTTTACTATTATGGGAACATTAATAAATGATCCGCTTGAATCCATGTTAAATGTAATTTCATCATTTGTCTGAATTACCAGATCACCATATAAACTTGGACTGACTGCCTTGGAATCTTCGCTTAAAACTTTTAAACTGCCCATAACGTCAGCACTCATCGAAGCAATTTCAAAATTATTAAGATTTATATTTCCACCTCCTGTAATAACTCCCCCTCCAGGAGTACCGGAAATATTGGCAATCAATAAACTGTCAACAGCTATTTTATGATTTTCAATTTTTAGTTTAATGCCTCCCGTATATTTTAGATTATTTGCATCAACCCGGAAGCCCAAATTATTAATTTCAATTTGACCGGCAGGATTTAAACTGGACAGCGTGCCTGTTAAATTTAAATTCGCCTTTAGTCTGCCGCTTAACTGGCTTACCTTGGGAACAATATTGCCCAGTGTACCTAAATCAAAATCCTTTGCATTTAATGATAAGTTGATAGGTTTTGATTTCTTAAATCTTTCTTTCACACCCATAAACGCAAGATCGATAGGAATGTTACCTGATATTTTAAGTGCAGGCATATCTTTATAAAGCAGTGAATCTAAAAATCTAACATCGACAGATAAATTTTGATTACTATAAGAAAGACTGCTTACCAGCGATCCGAATACATTTTTCCTGAAATTAACACTGTCTGCCCCAAAACTCAGATTCATTAAGGGATTATAATAATTCCCGGTAACTTCAACTTTCATATGAATATTTGCACCAAGACTATTTTCCGGTTTAATATTAAAAAGATTGGATGTGATATCGTTTCCTCTAAAATTTTTTATTATAAGATTTAAATCCTGATTGCCGCTTTTTGATAGAAAGCCGTTCACACTAATTTCGCCGTTATTTCGTACAAGCTTAAAGTGATCAACAGAAATTTTATTGTTTGTATAATTTATTTTTACTTTACCACTATTTATAAGTGCAAAATTATTATACTTAAAATCAAGCGTATCCAAATTCAATTTTATAATATTATCCGTAAGGTCTACATATCCTTCAATACTTGTTTCAATATTATCTTTAAGTTGACCTGAAAAGTTTATATCGGCTATATTTTTCGATAATTTTATATTAAGATTAATATTATGAAAATCACTGCCTTCAAATATTCTATCGGCTGTTAATTTTAAATTGCTGCTTATATCAGATAGAGTTTGAGCATTATAATTATTTGAAACATTTAAGCCAAGGTTAAAATTGGAAAGGAAAAAAACGTTATCTGCATCCAAATATTTTAAATAATTCAGATTAGTATTTACGGACATTTGTATTCCCAGAGAATCGGTTTTAACCTCGCCGCTCATATCACCATCCAAACTAAGCTGATTGCTTCCCAATAATAATGAAAGCAGGTCGAAATTTTTAAATTCAATCGTATATTTAAATGAAGAAGCAGAGTCAACCGTTAACTGTTCCGGTTTCTGATTCTGTGAAATAGCAATTCCGGTAGTTAATTGACGGTTAAAACTCGAATCAGGATTCATAATATTATAAATCTTTGATTTAACTGCTTGTGCCAACGTTCCTGCTTCGTCTGCAAGAAGACTAACAGAATTTTTAATTGAGTATTTTCCTATTATGGTTATATCCGCGAGATCTGAAATTATATTTATTACTCTCTCACCGTTATCGTTGCTGCGAATATCAAATATAGCACGTGCATTATTAATATTAACCCCCTTAATCATTGATTTATCCAATTCCATTGTTAAAAACAGGCTTGTTTTTTCAATATTGAAGTTATCGCCGCTTCCATCCATCTTAAAATTTAAATTGCTTTTCAAAGTAGAGTCATGTGTAAAATCCGCTAAATTGAGATTTCTAACCGCACCTTTTAATTCATAAGACGGTTTATTCTGGTTTACAAAATTAAAAGAGCCATTTAAATCTGCACCTGTAGTATCAGAGGAGGAAGTTAAGTTAAATGTAATATTCTTTTTCGAAGCATTGGCTGAGAATCTTAAAGTATCAAGCTTATTTCCCGCAATGGTAGAGCCGTTGGCAATAAATTTAAATGATGAATTAAGTTTTTGCGGAGAGAATCCGCTGCCTTTCATTATTATGTTGGAATTTAAATTTGTAGTTATCCCTGTAAATGGCAAAAGATTCAATTTATTTGTTATTAAATTTATGTTATAAGACGGATTAGCATTTTTGAAATTTAACGATGCATCAAGATCGGCAGTCCCTCCTGCAATCCCTATAAATGCAGATAAATTAAAGTTTAACGGATTACCTTGAAAATTAAGAGTATCAAACCGGACAATACCAAGATTACTAAATGCCGGCATTGCGACTGAAGGAAGTAATCGATGTATATCAGATTGATTTAATTGCGAATCGAAAAAGGAAGTATAGATATACATTCTACCCGGGTCTAATAAATTTGTTACTTCGCCTTTAGCCTTTAGAGAGGTTTTAAGATAATTTAAATCAAAATGTTTTATGTCCAGTTGTCTAAAGCTACCCGATGTCTCCAAATTAATAAATGCTTTTCCCTTTAACATTTTTGCCGGTGCAACAAAAGAGGATAAATCTTCAAAACTAAATTTTTTAGCCTTTAGATTAATATTAAGCTTTGCTTTATCAAGTTTAGAAAATGCAGTGCTATCAAATAAATTTAAGTCTTTTAATCTACCGCTGAATGATAAATCTGTTGAATCTGTAACTAAATTTATGTTATTAACGAATATTAAATTCGGACTTACATAAAATTCACCATCTAGATTTTTTAAATTAAAATTTTTTAGATTGGGTGAAAATGAAAATTTGTCAATCTTTAATTCATATTCGTTATTTTTTATATCAGCCGAAGCACTTAATGAAAGGTTAAGGTCATTAATTCTTAAGTCATGTATATTGAGATTATCATATACTTGATTACTTTTTACTTTATTATAATCTTGAAGTTTGAAATCAATATTCTTCAAATTTAAATCCGGCACTTCTATCTTAAACGGAAATTTAGAATGTGAAGTATCTTTTGGAGAAGGTGGAAGTAATTTTGAAACATTTAATTTACCCGATTGATCAAACTGGAAAGCAATCTTTGCATCGGAAATCAAAATTTTTCTTACATAGATTCTTTTAAAAAATATTTGCAGCGGACTGGTTTTTACTTCAATAAGTTTCGCATTAAGTAATGTATCCGGCCCCATATTAATTTCCGTGTTTCTTAAAATAAGGGAAGTAAATATAGTGCCATCTATTTTACCGATATTTAAATGTCCGTTTAATCCCTTATTAGCCAGAGTAATTGCATTCTCTCTAAGATAATTCCGGAAAGTCGAGGTTTGACTAAATCCGAAGGCCATTAAAAGAATAAAGAGAATGATTATCCCGATATATAAGAATATATTAACAATTCTATGAAAGAGCGATCGCTTTTTTAATATTTTTTCTTTGTTTTTTTTCAAAAGGAGATTGGATAAAAAATTATTACTTTCAAATTAAATTATTCAAATAATCAACCGATCTAAACTTATATATTTATACCGACTAAAAATATCTCGGTTCTAAAAAATTCCTAAACCTACTAACCTTTATATTTATCTATAATGGATTTAATTATCTTTGATGTAGATTGATTATTTACAAACTCTATAGTTTTTACTTCACCGCCGCCCGCTTCAACAATATCTCTGCCTATAATTTTATCTATCGGCCAGTCCGCACCTTTTACTAATATATCGGGAATGAGTTCCTTAATAAGATGCTCAGGAGTATCTTCCTCAAATACGGTAACATAATCAACCGGTTTTAAGTTTGATAAAATAAAAGCTCTTTCTTCTTCCAATAAAATCGGTCTTTTGTTTCCTTTTATTCTACTCACCGAAACATCACTGTTTAATCCAACGATTAATACGTCTCCAAGAGATTTAGCTTTTGAAAGATAATCGACATGTCCGGCATGAATTAAATCAAAACATCCGTTTGTAAAAACCACCTTAAGATTTTCCTCTCTTAATTTTCTACGAATTGCTTTTATTTCTTCTAAAGTTTTTAATCCGTTCATTTGCTTTCTTCCAAAACAGTATCAAATAATTTATCAAGCTCAATCGGGACTATACCTACTTCTTCACAGACTAAACCGCCGGCATAATTAGCAAGGTAAGAGGCTTCAAAAATATTTGCACCTGTAGCTATAGCCATTGTTAAAGTTGAAATAACCGTATCACCAGCACCCGAAACATCCGCTACTTTGCGCGCTTTTGTAGGCATACGTTTTTCCGTCATTCCCTTTTCAAAAACTGCGATACCGCCTTCGCCAAGAGTTAGCAGGATATTTTTTGCATTTAATTTTTCAAGGAGCTTTTTACCAACTTCGGAAATATCTTCATCATTTTTAATTTTTATACCAAGAACATCCTCAGCTTCTTTACGATTGGGTTTAAAAACCGTCACGTTTTTATAAGCGAAGAAATTATTGAATTTCGGATCAACAGTTATTAGAACTTTGTTTTCATTAGCCAAAGCTATTATCTTTTCTATTAAAGAGGGAGTTAGAACACCTTTGTTGTAGTCCTGTAAAATAATTCCGTCAAATTGCTTGATGTTTCCCTGGATATAACTAAAAATCTTATTTTGAGTTTCTCTATTTAGATATTGCTTACTTTCTTTATCTATCCTTACCACATGCTGACTATCGGCAATAACCCTAGTCTTAGCTGTTGTAGGCCTCGATTCATCAACGATAATTCCTTCGTCCAAAATTCCGCTTTCATTAATTAAGGAAGAAAAAATAGTTCCGTAGTTGTCATATCCGATAACACCAATAGGGCTGGGAATGCCACCCAGTTTTAGCACATTTAATGCTACGTTTGCAGCTCCGCCGAATCTATAAAATTCATTTTCTACTTCGACCACGGGAACCGGTGCTTCAGGAGAAATTCTTTTTACATCACCCCGGAAATAACAATCAAGCATCATGTCGCCTACAACTGCTATTTTTAATCCTTTAAATTTTGATCTTAATGTATTAAGTCTTTTAATAGAAAGATTTACCATTATTTAATAATCCATTTGTTTAAAAGAATAAAAGTAAAGATAATGATAAAATCTTTTGAGTAAAAGTTAGATAATCATGAGTAATAATAGAAATAGGGAGCTAAATATTAGCTCCCTATATAGGAGATTTATGCAGGTAATTTATTTCATTAAAATTAATTTTTTTGCCGATTGAAAATTCTTCTTCCCATCGGTTGACTTAACGTCTATTGTGTAGAAGTAAACACCGGAAGCTAAATTTGCCGCATTAAAAACTACTTCATGAAATCCGGTTTGTTCCACATTATTTACTAAAGTGGTTACTAATTGTCCCAGTAAATTATATACAGACAGTTTTACTTTAGATTCGGACGGAAGAGCATATTTAATAGTAGTTGACGGATTGAACGGGTTAGGATAATTTTGGCTTAAGGAAAAATTCTTAGGTACATTATTTAATCCGCTGCTCTGCATACCTGTCACATATCCGGTAGAATCGGCAAATTCTATATCATCAAGATAATAGGAACCATATGGAGAATACACACCTATCCTGAATAAAACATTTTTTTGTCGATAACTTGCTAATGAATAAACAAAATTTGTATAACTGCTGCCGCTAAAGTAGGGATTCGCCAATTGAGTCCAAGTTATTCCGCCGTCATTAGAAGCATTTACCATTACATATCCACCACCTCCGTCAGACTTTTTAATCCAAAAAGAAAAATATGGTTTTGGAGCTTTGGATAAATCTGTAACTCCATTTAATGTTATAAAATTATATTGCCCGCCTGCAGGGGGACAATACCAAACTTGATTTCCACTGTGTGCGGAAGTAGAATAAATTTCCCACATACCTGGAATCCAATAGGTCTTTGATACACTATCTACTTCAACACTATCAATAAAAGGAATAGCAGTTACTTTTTTATTGTCAAAAATTTGGATATCATCTAAATGCCATCCGTCCTGTTGAACTCCTGCCCCATTTGAAATAGTTGAAAACCTAAGGTAAGCTGCAGCCTGTTGAGATAATAATCCCAAGTCAAATTCTTCGGGCTCCCATAATATTCCGCTGTTTCCTGTGAATGCAGTAATATTTGTCCAATTAGTATTGTCAGTAGATATATCAATTTTACCAAAATCATATCCCTGCTCAAAGGCATATTTATGATTAAACTTTAACATAGGTCTTTTTATCGAAGATAAATTCATCTGAACAACTAACCTTCTATCAGCATTAGGAGGATAGTTACCATCCGGTGAATCTTCGTAAGCATGTGTTTTTGAATGGCCCGAATCACCTGAATCAGCTTCAGTTATAGTCCACGGAAGGTCTGCAGCCCATTTATATGAAGTACCTTCAAACGTTTCGGTAAAAGGCGCGACCTCCGGTGTTACCGTAAAAGTAGTTGTTAAATCAGCTCTCGGCGATCCTTGATTTACAAGTTCCGAGCTATCTTGTTCATAAATTTTAGCATAGTATTGTGTGTTTGTAAAAGTAAGATCGGTTAACACTGTATCAGTTGTTGATTTATTTGTAACATCAAACACTCTGGTTTCTGCATGTCCGTTAACACCACTAGTAACCCAAAATCCATTATTTGAATTACTATTATTAAGATCATTATTAAGTACATTTTGATCTGTAGATAGAACTACTCTATATAATCCGAAGTCGGCAGCTGTTGATTTACCCCATTTAACTTCCATACCGTTATTTGTCGGATTAAGCAACACAAACGATTGAGGAGTTGGGGCATTATCAATTAATATATCATCAACATAATAAGATCCGTAAGGCGCATAACAACCAATTCGTAATAAAACATTGCTTTGTCTATAATTATACAATGATGCCTGAATCCTAGTATAATTTGCTCCATTAAAATAAGGGTTGATCAATTGACCCCAGGTTATACCGCCATCGGAAGAGGCTTCTACCCATGCATAACCACCTCCGTTATCACTTTTCTTAACCCAGAATTGTATATAAGGATTTGGAGCACCTGATAAATTTATCGGCCCACCAAGAGTTAAATAAACATATTGACCTCCAGATTGGGGTAAAGCCCAAACCTGGCCGTCACCGGAATGATCGCCTGCTATTTTTATTTGCCACGAACCTGGAATCCATTTTTTTTGAGATGCAGTATCAACGCTTACATTGTCAAAGAATGGAAAAGCAGTTGTTCTTGTATTATTATAAATTTGTACATCATCTAAATGCCAACCATCCTGCTGCACACCAGGGCCATTGGAAATAGTTCTAAACCTTATATAACCGCTTGTTTGGCCTTTAAGCAAACCGGCGTCAAAATCTCTTGTTTCCCAAAGGCTGCCTGTATTACCTGTAAATCCGGTAATAGTGGTCCAATTAGTATTATCTATAGAATACTCAAGATAACCGAAATCATATCCGGCTTCATAAGAATATTTTTGTTTAAATCTTAAAACCGGATGCTGCATGTTGCCGAAATTTATTCGAGCAACTAATCTCCTGTCGGCATTAGCCGGATAATTGCCATCCGGTGAATCCTCAAATGCATGTGTTGCGCTGTGTCCTGTATCCGCAGCATCTGCGGTTGTAACTGCCCATGGAACATCTGCGGCCCATTTGTAAGTACTTTCAAATGTCTCGGTAAACGGTGCAGTTTCCGTTGTAACCGAAAATGTTGTTGCAAGATCCGCTCTACTGGATCCTTCATTTACCATACCTGAAGTATCTTGTTCATATATTTTTCCATAATATTGTGTATTAGTAAATGTAAGATCTGTTAATACTGTATCGGTCATGGATTTTTTCGTTATATCAAAAACTCTAGATTCCCCATGACCGCTTACTCCCGTTGTTACCCAAAATCCATTATTAGGATTACTATTATTAATATCATTATTAAGTACGTTTGGATCTGTCGAGATTACAACTCTATACAATCCAAAATCAGCTGCAGTCGACTGTCCCCATTTTACCTCCATCCCATTATTAGTTCCATTCAATAGTACAAAAGATTGAGGAGAAGGCGCATTATCAATTAATATATCATCAAAATAACAAGAACCGTAAGGTGCATAATTTCCAATACGTATTAGAACATTGGTCTGCCTATAATTATATAAAGAGGCTTGAATCCGAGTGTATGTGGTACCATTTATATATGGATTAACTAACTGAGTCCATGTACTCCCGCCATCATTAGAAACATCTATTTTTACATATCTCCCTCCGCCATCATTTCCTCTTGCCCAAAATTGAACATATGGATCTGGAGCACTTGATAAATTAATCCCGCTGGATAAAGTAATAAAATCATACTGCCCAGCTGTCGGCAACATAACCCAAGCTTGTTTTCCGCTATGCGGTGTTACTATCTTTATTTGCCAGATATTTGGATCTCGAGTCCAATTAGCATAGGAAGTTGTAGTGTCCTCGCAATTATCAAAGAAAGGAAATGCCACAGCAACCTTATTTATCTTTTGAGCACTAACCAGTGAATAAAATAAAAAGATTAACAGCATACATACTTTAAAAGTATTTAACTTAAACATATTCCCACCTAAATGTTGTTGATAAATGAATTATTAATTTCCTATATAAATCTGTTCTTTAGTGACCCGCAAAAAACATTAAAGAAATGAGTGTTGAACTTTGAGGAATATTTTTAATTATAATTTCTTTACAGCTTATATTATTCTTATTATAATTAAAAATTAATGTTATGTATTCATTTTGTCGATTACACAACAATTGAAATCTATCAAGTATAAAATCAGTTAAAACATATAATAATGAAATCCCCTGTTTAGGGTAATTTTGATAAGTCATTTGGAAAAATTATTTCTTTCAAAATAAAAATGTTTATTTTTCTCAATTTTTATTTATATAAGAAAAAATCATAGGAAGCACATCATAAAGTAAATAATTTATATTCTTAGCACTTCTCTTACTTTATACAATACTTGAAAGATATTTGTTATTTATAAATAAGTTTAACTCAGATAAATAAACTTTATTTAGATAGAAATATTTGTAGTTGTTTATAAAAATAAGACCATAATAAGATTGGATTGAATGATGAGTGGTAAAACAAATCAAATGTATAGTTATGTGGTTAACTTGAAATTAAATCTTAAGAATAGACTTTATAAAAGGTTTAAATACATTTTTTTTGCCGGCGAGTTTAATTTTTTATTGAATTGTAGAATATTATTTCCTCACACGACTGTTCTTTTTAAGCGATTCTCTTTTATTACGCAAAATCTTTTTACCGGGCCATCTTGCTAACGGATTCTCTATTAGCACCTTGGTTAAACCGTCATCCGTTCCTATCCACATATTAGTTCCGTCAAAATACAAACACAAGATTTTTGAAGATTCAATATTAATGTCATTTAAATTTATCGGCTTAACTTTATATGTAAGCCTATCAATTAAAACCAGGCCCCTTCCATAATCTTTCTTTTCATTCTTATCGAAGTAATATACTCCGGCCCAAATTTTATTCCCGGTTCTTTCCAGACAATAAATACCGTTGGCAGGCAAACCATCTTTATCGGAAATTCTTTCCCACGAATGATCTCTATTATAAAGATAAATACCTCCAACATTAAAATTAGGATTTTGATAACTTATAAATTCATCGGTACCAAACCAGACTTTCTCAGGATCAAAGAACATATCGGATATGGAAACAGAATTGCCTTCATTTAAAAAACCTCCGTCCTTATTATTAATATACAACCAAGCGCTTTTGTTATTTGCGTTCATTTTTTTTCTGTACTTAAAAACTCCCGATTCTGTACCAAACCAAACAAGACTATCTCCATCAAGTCTAATTGATTTTATATTATCTGATTTTGCATCTTTACCCTGAGTTAAAACAAAATCGGTAAATCTCTGCCTTCCAACGTCAAGCCTTGTAAGATTTTCAAATCTCCCGATCCATAAAATATTCTGAGACGGGTCATAGCACAAAGCACGTATCCAATTTCCCATTTCACCGCCAAGCCCGAACTTCCTTTTTCTCCAACGATGTGTTTTAGTTGTATAAATATATAATCCATCGGCAGCACCGGCCCACACATAATCTTTATCAGCCGCTATAGTAAAGAAAAAATCCGATTCGCCGTTTTTATTTTTAGTAGAATAGTTAATCCATTTATCATTACTCTTATCAAATTTATAAATACCCTGCCCGTATGTGGAAATCCATAAATAGTTACCTACATCGACGATACAAGTAATCATAGCGCCGTTAAGGTATTTTTGAGATTGAACTTGAGGGAAAACTAAAGAGGAATTTAAAATTAATAAAACAGGTAAAAAGAAAAGTCGAATCTTCATAAAAATATTATTAATTGATATAGAATTCTTACTTTATCAATAACTTTCTTCGTCGGAAGGAAATTTAGTCTGTTTAACATCCTGAATATAATTTTTTACCGCATTCGAAATTTCATTTGCCAGTTCCGAATAGTATCTGACAAAACGAGGATGAAAATCCGTATTCAGTCCAAGCATATCCGGAGTTACAAGAATTTGACCGTCACAAAAAACACCGGCTCCAATGCCGATTGTCGGTATATGCAACTTCTCGGAAATTTTTTTCCCCAATTGAGCAGGAATCTTTTCAACCACTACGGCAAAAGCACCAGCTTGTTCAATTGCAATTGCATCTTCCAAAATTTCCTTTGCTTCTTCTTCATTTCTTCCTCTTTCACGGTAACTTCCGAATTGATGTATACTTTGAGGAGTTAAGCCGATATGACCTACAACAGGAATTCCTGCATCCGTAATTTTTTTTATTGAGTCTGCAACTCTTAGACCGCCTTCCAATTTCACTGCGCCGGCAGGTGTTTCCTTCATTATTCTGCCTGCATTTCTAAATGCTTCATCAGCATTTAATTGATATGACATAAAAGGCATATCAACAACTACCAGCGCTCTGCTAACTCCTTTAGATACGGCTTTTGTATGATATATCATTTCATCCATTGTTACCGGTAAAGTTGTATCATTTCCTTGAAATACATTTCCCAATGAATCGCCTACAAGAATTACATCAATTCCAACTTCATCTAAAATTTTTGCGGTTATAAAATCATAGGCTGTTAATGCAGCAATCTTTATACCTTTTTTCTTTAGAAGATATAAGGTTTTGGTTGTAACGCGTTTAATTTCTTTTTCCGTGCTCATAATTAATAATTAATTATTAAGAAAAACTCACTTTGTTTTCAACAGAATAAAATTTAGAATGGGCAGAATTATTGAATGTCGTTCTATAATAAGATTCAAATCCTTCTCTTATTGAACTTATCAAATGTTCATAATCAACTTTCTTACGCGTAATTGAATGCAGGTCCGCGGTATGATTAAGATAATATAAGATTAACCGTCTATCTTCAATAGAAGTTTTAAGATAGTCTATAATCTTTTTATGGTAATTGCCGCATAAAATTGATCCGTGCTGTAAAATTATATTTCCAAATCTATGTTGGGCACTCCCAACAAGTTTCTGACCGTTAAATTTAAGTTCGCTTTTAGCAGAAACCGCAAAGCAAACATCGCTTCTTTTTTCTTTATAATATTCGCGGAAATTCGGCTGAGAATTTTCCAATTCAACACATGATAAACTTTCGTCATAGATATTTAATCCGAGTGCTAAAGCAGAATTAATTTCTTTATAAATTTTTTGAGGTGATGAATTAGGAACAACCGGCATAACTACCGAGTAAGTTAATTCTTCTGCATGAAGAATTGCTCTTCCGCCGGTCGGCCTTGTTACTATATCAATATTGTCGTGTTCTGCTTTAATAGCATCAATCACCTCAGTGCTTTGATTTAATCCAAGAGAAATACAATATGGTTCCCATCTGTACACTCTTAAAAAAGTTTCATCAATTTTACATAACTCTGAAAGATGGATATCAAAAGCCATATTATACCTGCCGGAATTAAACCCGGTATTTATAAAATGCCAGTTCATTTACCTATTAATCCACGTTTACTCTTTTCTAAAAAAGCCAGAACATTTTTTACTAAAGGATGATCCCCGAACTCATTTATAATTTTCTCTTTAGCTTGAGTTAAATTTAAGGATTTATCATAAATATATGAGTAAATTTTTTTTAATGTAAAAATATCTTCGTTTGCAAAGCCTCTTCTTCTTAATCCTATTACATTTAAACCCGAATATTTAAGAGGCTCGCTTGCAGCAAGAATATATGGGGGAACATCCTGCACTGCTCTGAATCCTCCGCCCAGCATTGCGTGTTGTCCTATAATACAAAATTGATGTACCGGAGTTAATCCTCCTATAATTACAAAATCTTCTATAACAACATGGCCTGCTATCTGAACACCGTTGGCCAATATACAATTATTTCCGACGACACAATCATGAGCTACATGAGCATAGGCCATGAGTAAACAATTATTACCTATTCTTGAAAATCCTGTATCATTTGTCCCGCGGTGAAGCGTTACAAATTCGTGTATTACGGTATCGTCGCCGACATAAAAGAAAGTTTCTTCGCCGCCGAATTTTAAATCTTGCGGTGAATGAGCAATCGATGCGGACTGATGAATTTTAACTCTGTTTCCGATGCGTGCACCGTTATAAACTACGGCATGGGGACCTATTATACAGTCATCTCCTATTTTAACATTATCTTCAATAATAGTATAGGGTAAAATAGTTATGTTATTTCCGAGTTCTGCTTTATTACTGATAATAGCAGTAGAATGAATATTGTTCATTATTTTATTTTTATGCCCCGTTACCTTGTTCTCTATCAACTATAGCAGCCATAAAGTCGGCCTCGGCCACTAAATTATTATTTACGAAAGCCTTTCCGCTCATGACCACTACTTTACTTTTTTTATTTGTTAATTCGATTTCTATATAAAGCTCGTCACCCGGTACCACAGTCTTTCTGAATTTGGCATTATTTATCTGCATAAACAATACAAGTTTTTCTTCCGGATTCGGAAAAGAATTAAGAAGCAAGATACCTCCGGTCTGAGCCATAGACTCAATTATTAAAACGCCAGGCATTATCGGGTGGCCGGGAAAATGTCCTTGGAAAAAAGGTTCATTAACAGTAACCGACTTAACCCCAATAACTTTTTTATCCATTTCAAGATGTATAATTTTATCGACTAATAAAAAAGGATACCGATGCGGTAAAATTCTTTGTATTGCTTCTATATCAAAAACGACTCCTTCTTTTTTAACAAATTGATATTTTTTTACGAGTTTTTTCTGCTGATATAATTTTCTAATCTGTTTTGCAAATTCAACATTTGAACGATGACCCGGTCGCGCAGCCAATATTTGTGCTTTTATCGGAGCACCTATTAATGCAAGATCGCCTAATAAATCCAATAGCTTATGACGAACAGGTTCGTTTTTAAATCTCAATTCTTTATTATTTAGAATTCCGTTTTTACCGATTGTAACCTTTTCCTTAATACCCAGCTTTTTTCTTAATTTTTCTAATTCTTGTTCCTCGGAATTTCTATCGACAATTACAACCGCATTATCTATATCGCCACCTTTAATCAGACCCACATTTGCCAACTGTTCTACTTCACTTAAAAAGCAGAATGTTCTAGCAGGAGCAAATTCACTTACAAATTCTTTTTCCAGATCAAACAAACCCGTATGTTGACTTCCTAATGCAGGATTTTGATAATCCACCATCACGGTGGCCCGATAACCGTCAAGCGGAAGAGCAACAATATCAACCTGATGCTCTTCATCGTGATACATAACTGTTTCATCAATTATAAGATAATCCTTAGGTGCATCCTGCTGAACAAAACCAGCTTCCATCAGCTTTTCAACATAAGGCATTGAGCTGCCGTCTACAACCGGCGGTTCAATTCCATCAAGTTCTATAATTATATTATCTATCTGAAGTCCTACAATTGCTGCAAGAACATGTTCAACAGTATGAACTTTTGCCTCGCCAATACCCAAGGTTGTACCTCTTGAAACATCTACAACATTATCTGCATTTGCAGGAATTTCCGGATTACCGCCCAGATCAATTCTTACAAATCTGATTCCGTAATTTTCAGGTGCAGGCTTAAAAGTCATTGTACATGAGGTACCGGTGTGCAAACCGATACCCGACAATGAAACTGCTTTTGCAATTGTTCTTTGTAACTCTAACATTTATAAATTCCGTATTTTGATTAACTTAAAATTTACTGGAAATAGGTATCCAAAATAGCAAGTTGAGGTATGAAATACAATAAAACAAACGGCCGGAGTGAGTAATCTCTTATTGATAAAACTTATTAATTTAACTTTTTTAATTTAGACAATTCTTCTTTTAAAACTTTAATCTGGAGTTCAAGATTCTTAATTCTATTCACATATTCAGGAAAATTTCTTACGTGTGCTTCAAGCTTTAATGCCGTTTTAAATTCTTTTGCCGGAGATCCGAAATACTGACCGGACTTAGGAATTGATTTAGATACACCGGATTGAGCTGCGATTATTACATTATCCGCTAATTCAATATGACCGACTAAACCAACCTGTCCTGCCAAGATGCAATTATTACCGACCTTGGTACTTCCCGATACTCCCGATTGTGAAGAAATTACTGTGTCCTCACCAATAATTACATTATGAGCTATTTGTACAAGGTTATCAACCTTAACCCCCCGTTTTATAATTGTAGCTCCTAATGCTGCCCGGTCGACTGAAACATTAGACCCCAATTCGACATCATCTTCAATTATAACTATACCAATCTGGGGGATCTTGTGGTAAACTCCTTTATCGTCGGTGAAAAAGCCAAAACCATCGGAACCGATTACTGTTCCGGGATGGATGATTACTCTCTTCCCAATTATACATTTTTCTCTTATGCTAACATTCTGAAATAGAAGAGAATTTTCGCCAACCTCAACATCTTCGAGGAGAACGGTATTATGATATATTTTGACATTATCCCCTATTTTACAGCCGGCAGAAATTACAACATTTTTTCCTAAAGCAACATCCTTTCCCATAACTGCAGAAGGATGTACAAAGGCAGTTGAATCAATTCCTTTTAAAGAAAATTCGGGAGTGAAATATTTAATAATAAGCTTTGAGAAGGCTTTATTAGGATCTTTAACTTCAATATAGGTAATGTCATCCCGGGTTTTATTGAAATCCGGTTTAACTAAAATTGCAGAAGCCTTGGTATCTGAAAAAAATTTTTCATAAGACGACATATATAAGAAAGTCAAATCACCGGGCTTTGCTTCCTCTATTTTAGCAAGATTATTAATAATAATCTTATCATTACCCGAAATAGTGCCGCCTACATAAGCAGCTGCCTCTGCTAGGTTTATACTCATAAATAGTATTTTAATTTACTGTTGAATTTTTAATTTATCTAGGACCAGCGACGTAATGTCGAATTTATCTTTTGCATAAAGGAGAACCACCTCATTGCTCCTATCAAATACAAAATCAAGGTTCTCTTCCTTTGCAACATCCTGAATAGCATTAAAGACTTTATTCTGAACTGGCTTCATCAGTTCTTCCTGCTTTTGAAAAAGCTCTCCGTTCGTACCGAATTTCTGATCACGATAAGTATTAATTTGGTTATCAAGCTTTTTTATTTCGGTTTCCAGGTCACTTCTCATCTGTTCAGTCATAATAAGCTTTCTTTTGTCAAAGTCTTCTTCCTTTGTTTTTTTATCTGCCTCCATTTTACTCAGCTCTGTCTGCCATTCGCGTATTAATGCATCGAGCTTTTGATTAGCATCCTGAGCATCCGGAAGTTTGCTCATAATGGTTTTGGAATCGACAAAACCAATTTTAAGCTGACTATATGAAACGCTCGCAAAGCCGAAAATGAGAATTGAGAGGGATAAAATAATTTTTTTCATATCAACTCCATCTTCAAATTTAAATTGATCTTAAAAATAAATTTAAATTGTAACAATAATAAATTATATCCCTCTTTCGCTAGTGAATATTAAAAAAACATTAATGAAAGTTAAATCGAAATAATTTGATTTATCTCCATCTTGCCCGATAATTATTTCTAATTATTCTGATTAGGAAATTAGTAAATTCGCTTTAGAAATATTAATAGCCTCCTGTTTTTAATCTATCCAGCACTTTATAAGTAATATCATACTGCGGATCTGCATAAAGGAGTGAAACCTGGCCGGCTTTATCAAAAATAAATTTCATATTTTCTTTTTTAGCTACATCTTGAATTGCTTTGTAAATCTTATTCTTAACAGGTGTAAAAATTGAATCCTGCATTTTATAAATTTCACCGGTACCTTGGGCAAATTTTATTTTTCTATAATCTATAATGGCCTGTTCCTGAGCAACTAATTTTTGCTGCTCTGCCAGCTTTTCTTTATCCTTTAATGTGTTGGCCTTTTTCTGATAATCCGCCAGACCTTTTTGATAATCTGCAGTCATACTATCAAGTTGGGCAGTCCAGGCATTGGTTATTGCATCCAAATCACCTTGAGCCTTAATTGCTTCCGGCATTTGATTTAAAATTACCTGAGAGTCAACATAACCTATTTTTTGTGTTTGAGCAAAAAGAAAACCTGTTCCCACTAAAAACAAACCGAGAATTAAAAGACGCTTTTTCACTGTTTATACCTCAATAATTATTCTTTTAAAAAATTAAAATCCTTTACCAAACTGAAAATGGAATAACCAGGCAGGTGATTGCCCATTAACTAACTTTCTATCAAAACCGTAACCTAAGTCAAAGCCGATAAGACCGATTGGATTAATCAAAATTCTGGCACCGACTCCAACTGATCGCCTTAAGTTAAATGGATCAGTATGCTGTAAATCCAGAAATACATTACCTGCCTCTGCAAAAGTCAGTAAATATATCGGGACAGGTTCTAATGTAACAGCCACACGAATTTCAGTGGTGTATTTCAAATAAACGTCGCCGCCTCTTGTCGGACCGATTGAACGATCGTCATAACCTCTTAAAGGAATTGTTGCAATTACTAATCCGTTACCGCCCATAAAAAACCGGTCGAACGGATTGATTCTCAGAATTGTTGCCTGATTCAATTCATGAATAAAACCAAATTCCGCATCTGTATACCAGGCGACCCTATTTGTATTAAATAATTGTCTATAAAATTCACTTTGAAAATTTATTTTATAATAATCCACATTGCCGGGGAGGAATGGCCCGCCGGAAATTTGAGCATCCAACTCAATATTTGATCCTATTGAAGGGAAAATAGGATTATCGATATTTCTACGGCTAATAGTGGCGCCCAAAGTATATTGATGAGTTATACCTTCAACATAATCACCCATCCCATTTATAACATCGTTATATTGATATCTAAACATACCTTGTACATAAAAATAATCGTCGGGCCATTTTAATCTTCTTCCAACTTTAACTGAAGCACCGGACTGCCTCATATCGTAATAATATTGCTGTCTTGTATCAAAGATATCGAAGCCGACAAGTGTAGGAGTATCCATAAACCAGGGTTCAGTAAAGCCGATATCAAATGTACGATATATGCTGCTAACACCAAACTGCCAATTGAAGCTTAAAATCTGTCCACCGCCAAGAGTAAAGGGATGATCAATTGCAAAGTTAGATAATGTTATGCCGATAGCTCCGCTAAATCCAAAGCTTCCGCTGTACCCTACGGATGCATTCAAATAATCGCTTGATTTTTCCTCTACATTAAAGCCCACATTTACGGTACTGTCGTTTTTAAGCGAAGTACTTATTCCATCCGCACCATAAAGTTTTTCAACATTAAAATATTTTAGGTTGGCCAATTGCTGAACACTTCTTAACAGCAAACCTCTATTAAAATAATCTCCGGGGATTGTAAAAAGCTCTCTTCGTATTACTTTATCTTTAGTTTTGTCATTGCCTTCAATATCAACACGTCCGACTCTAAACTGGTTCTTTTCATCAATTCTTATATTTATATCCATTGAATCTTTGTGTACCCTTGTTTCGGTTGGTGTAACACTAAACATCAAATAACCGTTATCAAGGTATAATGAAGAAACATCTGTCTGGGCTTTGTTGCCTTTTAAATTTTGTTCAAACTTTGTATAATCGTACACATCGCCTTTTTTAAAGTCCAGGTGTTCGTTCAGAATCTTATCGGGAATAACAGTATTGCCTTCCCAAGTAATATTTCTGACAAAATATTGCGGCCCCTCGTATACTTTAATTAATATCGTCAAATCTTTTTTATCGTCCGAATAGATGAGTGAGTCGGAAACAATTTGCGCATCTCTATAACCGTTTTCCTGATAAAACTTTACAATTGATTTTTTATCCTCTTCAAATTTTTTCGGATCAAATTCAGCGCTGTTCCAAAATTGCCACCAAACCTTCTCCGAAGTATTATCCATCTGCCCCCTAAGTTTACTTCCGGTAAATGCCTTGTTCCCTTCAAACTCAATTTTTCTAACAACCACTTTCTGGTTTTCCTTAATTCTTATCATCAATAAAATTCTATTTTTAATTTTATCAATTAAATTCATATAAGAATTTTCACTGCGGTCATATTTTACGGTATATTCATCCGAGAAGTCTTTTTCATTTCTCCAAACGACATCTATATTATCTTTCGTAGTATCTGCAGTATAATATATAAAGTGCTCCATCTTAATTTCGGCATTTAAATACCCGTCCTTATCATACGATTTCATTATGTCGTTTTTTATCCTGGTTTCATCCTGGGGTTTTAATATTTGTCCGCGCTGGAGATCGATTTTATCCTGTATGTCGCTTGTGCTTAATTCATCGTTGCCTTGTATAACAGCTTTTTCAAATCTCGGATATTCAGCTACCTTTATTAAAAGGAATACCCCAGTACCGACCTGCTTATCGATCAATACTTCAACATTGGAAAAGAGATTAAGAGACCATAACTGCTTTATCGCGTTTGCAACAGTTTGGTCAAAAGGAATTTGGATTTCATCGCCGACTTTTAAGCCGCTGTTTGCAATAATAGTTGCTGCGTCTGCAGTCTGATTTCCTTCAACCGAAATACCTAATATTTTATAGCTGGTAACCGATGTTTGACCATATATAAACGATGTAATAAAAAATAAAGTTATTGGAACTAAATATTTAAACAGTTTCTTTGGGGAGGTTGGAGACATTCTTTAAGCCTTTGTCATTCTTAATTATTTGTTCACTTACTCTACCGAACCGGCGTTCCCTTGTTTGGAAGTCTCTTATTGCTTCATATAAATGTTTTCGATTAAAATCGGGCCAATATACGTTCGAAATAAAAAACTCAGTGTAAGCTATTTGCCATAATAAAAAGTTACTAACTCTAAATTCACCGCTAGTTCTAATTAATAGATCCGGATCCGGGTAGTCTTTTGTTGTTAAAAATTCCGAAATAATGTTTTCATTAATTTCATTTATTTTTAATTTGCCTTCGTTTGTCTTCTTAGCAATTTTTCTAAAGGCTTCAAGAAGATCCCATCTACCGCTGTAACTTATAGCTAAATTCAAAGTCATTCTTTTATTATTTTTAGTTTTTTCAATTGCTTCGTAAAGTTCTTTTTGTACTTCATTCGGCAGAGAACCGACATCACCAATAGTAGTGAGCCTAATATTATTTTCCATTAATTCATCGCATCTATCTCTAATGCTTCTTAAAAGAAGCCGCATCAAGGTAGAAACCTCATCTTTAGGTCTTTTCCAGTTTTCCGTTGAAAAAGTATAAAGAGTTAAAAACTTTACTCCAATTTCAGCACAAGCTTCGGTAATTTCTCTTACTGTATCTACCCCTCTTTTATGGCCGGCTACTCTTGGAAGACCTCTTTTTCTTGCCCATCTTCCATTTCCATCCATTATTATTGCTATATGAACAGGGATATCACCGGAATTTTTCAGCTCTAACTGCAATTTTTCATCGGATATCGATTGAGTTTTACTCAAATTCGCCCTCAAAAATGATAAAGCGTGTAAAATTAACTTTATGACAATTTAATGTCAAGGTAAGTAATAAATAACTTTTTTACTAAAAATTCAATATTATTAGACGTAATTTAATAATAAAAGTTACCTTGAAGTATACTTTTAGAAAAGGTAAAAATAAGCGGCAAAATATTAAAACTGGAAGCAGCCGGTTTAGCTGCTTCCAAATTATCTAAGAAAAAAGGACCTTCCCCTTTTCTCTAGATTTTCTCCCCCCCTTAACAGGTTTTTCGTTTATCTGGAATAAACGAATATTCTTTCTTATTTCAGGCTCCAGCATATCTGTAAGAGCTTTTGCATTTTTAAAATAATTTACGGAAACGCCTATAAAAAGCAATACTCTTTTATTTGTGTACTTTGTCTGCCTGGTTGCCAGAAATTTCAATCTATTAATTATCTGCGGATCATTAAGTTCTTCATGAGTTAGAGTAATTCCAATAGCATAATTATTATTATGCTTTGCAACTATATCTACATCGAATTCACCAACCTTGGCCGGTTCAGGCAAGTAAGTTCCGAATTTCCTGCTGACTGTTAAATATCCGTGTCTCCAAAATTGTTCAACTAATAAATCAACTGTTGTTCTTTTCATAAGATCCAGCATAATTACCTCCTAACCTTTATACAGCTTTCGAAATTATCGGAATAATGGGCGAAAATTTTTTATTCTCCAATACTTTTATATTCGCAATCTTCTTAAACTCAAACTTTCTTATCTCGCTGGAATTAAACAATCTTCCGTATATTACTTTTCTACCATTAATTTCTCTTGAGATATAATAAGGATCCAGCATCACTTCATTCAGTCCGTATAAAAATCTAATCTTATTACGGTTATGGATAGCGCAAGCAAAAATTTCTGATTTCATAACAGCTCCGGTTTTTAATTTAACCATCTTAATACACCAATTACTTTGCCTACAATTGAAAATCCTGATAAATCGTTTATTTCAATCGGGCTATACTTTTCATTTTCAGGTATAAGTCTAATTTTATTTTTCTTATTCTCATAAGTTTTTACTGTTGCTTCGTCATTTATCATAGCTACAACAATGTCGCCGTTGGCAGCATCTTTTGACGGTAAAACAATTACCAAATCTCCTTCAAATATTCCGGCATTTATCATGCTGTCTCCCTTTATTCTTAAAGCAAAACTATTTTCGGATTTTTTCATAAAGCTCGGATCGACAACCACATCGCCTTCAATATTTTCAATAGCTAACACCGGCGAACCTGCAGCAACCCTTCCTACAATCGGTATCTTATTAAAATTTTCATCCTTTTCGAAGAAACCGGGAACACTGTTAAGATTATGAACATTATCGTGCTGAAAAGAAATTCCCCTGCTGGCGTTGCTCTCAATATTCAAATATCCTTTTTTAACAAGAGCATCAAGATGCCTTTTTACACCGAATGTGGATGAAATACCAAACTTCTTTCCAATTTCTCTTAAAGTAGGAGGATAACCGTTTTCTTCCCGGAATTGTTTTATAAAGAGTAATATCTCTTCCTGCCGGTCTGTTAATTGGTTTTTCATTTTAGTGCTCATTTGTTTACTATACAAATATAGTGTTCAAATGTTCACTTGTCAAGTGGTTTTTTAAATTCGTGATAGTATTTTCGCAAATAGTTTTTGAACTTTTTTAGTTAAGTAATTAATATTTGTTGGAAAGTTGTTCTTTTTATATACTTATGATTATTTTAGTCTAAATATTATTAGTATCAATAATTGGGAGTGGGAATTTAGCAGCTAAATTTTTTTTTATTATGACTCACAGGTAAGAACAGCCTCTATAATATTACATTGACTTTACCATTTTAATAAACTACTTTCCACATGAGCTAACCAAATTATCCATCCAGATAGGTTAGCAGGGGGGTCAATTTTACTGCCGCAAAACAGTGACCCATAAAAAAGGAGATTATGATTAAACAATTTTATTGTTTTTTTATATATCATTCCTTTTACAAACCTCATTATATAGAATGTCCGGGGCAGCTGGCGGGGCTGCCCTGTTAGTTTTTATTTTCCATTCGAAAAATTATTTTTAAGTTTAATTAAGAATAATTAGTTTCAATGAATAATTAACGGGATTTTGCAGCTGCTTAAAAAACAAATGGGAAACAAACCGGAAATGTAAAAAATAACTCCCGCTAAGGAGAAAGGGAATGACAATTAAAGAAAGAGATGATTTCATAAACCATATATTATCAATCCAACCTAACGATCAAGCTAAATTCCGCCGGATGAATGTTTCCCAAATGATTTGCCATTGTACCGATCAGTTTAAGATGATGTTCGGAAAAATTAAAGGATTAAAAAGACAAAAAGTCGATTTAATAAAAATTAAAGAAATGGCTGCCAGAAACGAAACGGTTCCAACGGTTGAAGGATTGGATCAGTTTGCCGGGGGAGGAACGAAACCGGCATATTTTAATAATGAAAAAAATTATTGATTAATTATTTAAAAAGATTTACCGAATGCAATGATGACTAAAATTTCTCCTTCCATCCTTATGTGGAAGTAATAAAAAGAGAGCAATGGGAAAGACCGGTTATTTATCATTTGGATCATCACCTTAATCAATTTAGCAGGTGAAAAATTGTTTTAATTAATTATCGGTTAAAATATGTTATTGAGATAAAAAATTATTCATTGCAGATTTTAACAATTAAACATTTCCTACGTGTATAAATAAAATTAAAAAGGGGCGCCCGGCTATTTGTTCGCTTTAATAAAATGGGAATAATATGAAAGAAGAAATTATCTCTCAATATAAGGCATCTTTAAAAATGCTTCAGGATGTAATAGATAGATGCCCGGGAAAATTATGGAAGAATGAAAAATACGAAAACTCATATTGGCGCATTGTTTATCATACACTTTTTTATACTTCTCTTTATTTGTCAAAAAGTGTCTCTAATTTCGTTCCGTGGATTAAGCATAAAAAGAATTATAATTATTTAGGAGATACTGCATCTGACGGTATGCCGGTTGTCATTAAAAATATTTATTCAAAGAAGGAAATGATTGAATACCTGGAAATTATAATTAAAGAATGCGAAAACTCCGTTGAAGAAATGTCGGAATATGAAAGAAGTAATTTTGAATGGCTGCCTATAAGTAAAACAGAATTACATTTATACAATATAAGACATATCCAACATCATACAGGCCAGCTTATTGAACGTCTGCATCAGGCGGGTATAACAGGGATAAAATGGGAATCGACGGGATAATTATAAAATAAATAATCCGAATAATTTAAATTGTCCGGCATATTTAGCCGGCACTGACCAATAGTTTTAGGGATTTAAAATTAAATAAGGGATAGAATATGATTAATCAGATTCTTATTTATATAGGCGGTGCGATAACTCTAGTATGGGGAATTGCGCATCTCTTTCCGACAAAGTCTATTATAAAAGGTTTTGGTGATATCAGTACTGATAACAAACATATCATAACAATGGAATGGATAGTTGAGAGTGCTGCATTAATCTTTATCGGATTTATTATAATCGGTGTTACTATTATTAATCCATCCGGTATTATCGCAGCATTTATATATCTTTCAGCGATAGGTATATTATTAGTACTCGCAATAATTTCAATTTTTACCGGGTATAAAGTAAAATTTATAGCTTTTAAACTTTGTCCGTATATGTTTTCATCATCGGCTGTTTTAATTTTTTTGGGGTATACGCTTTAGTATCTTTGCAAAAGATATATTTTAATAACTCAAGTTCCGTATTTATATACCCATATAATTTTATATTAACCGTAGGAAATAAAACCAAACTATTTAGGTGGATAATCGTTGGAAATACAATCATTGAAATTGGTATATTTTTCGCCTACCGGAACTACAAGATCAATAATTCAAGCTGTAGCACGCGGTATTAGTAAAAATTCGACGGAACAAATTGATATAACCAGGCCAGATATGCGAAAGAAGCATCTGCAGACTTCGAAAAATGATTTACTTGTTGTTGCAGTACCGGTGTACATCGGAAGAGTACCGGCTCTGTTAGTTGAATGGCTTAATGGTATAAAGGCTGATAAAACACCTGCCGTATGTATAGTTGTTTACGGTAATCGTGCTTATGACGATGCTCTGCTTGAGCTTAAGAATATCTTAATAAATCGCGGAAGTATACCGATAGCATGTGCCGCATATATTGGAGAACACTCCTATTCAAGTTCCGAAACGCCGATAGCCGAATCCCGGCCGGATGCGAGCGATTTAAATCATGCAGAATTGTTTGGGCGTAAAATAATTGAAAAACTTCATCTTGTTTTATCAATCGATCAAATTCCTGAAATAAATGTACCTGGCTGTTATCCTTATAGAGGGGAAACGAAATTATGGAGTGTTGATTTTATATCTATCAATAATGACTGTATACAATGCGGAATTTGTGCAGAAGGTTGTCCTGTCGATGCTATCGATCCGGATAATAGTCATTTGATTGATAAGCAAAAATGCATAACTTGTTGCGCATGCATTAAGAACTGCCCGCAAAATGCCAGAACGATGAAAACCGGTTTAGTCAAAGATGCTGCAATGCGGCTAAATAAACTTTATAAAGACCAAAAAGAGCCTGTATTCTTTTTATAATTAAAAATTAAGAAGAAACTGAAACGATATATCAACAGTATATGTAAAACCTAATATAATCACTCCATGCCGACAATTTTTAAATGCTTCTACTCAATGTCTACTCACGACCGATGCTTTAGTATCCTAACTTTCATTATAACATGTTTTATCTTGAAACAAATGCTACTTCTTGGAAATGATATGTAAAATTAAAAAGGCGGCCTGTTGCCGGACCGCCTTTCAATAATAATTAGCTTCATAACCACTTCTAATAAGAATCCGAAATCAGGCTAGATCAAAGCGGTCAAGATTCATCACTTTATTCCATGCCGCTGCAAAGTCTTTAACAAACTTCTCTTTAGAGTCATCAAATGCATAGACTTCAGCAAGAGCACGAAGCTCTGAATTTGAACCAAAGATAAGGTCAACTCGAGTGCCTGTCCATTTAACTTGGCCCGATTTACGATCAAGACCTTCGAAAACTTCATCAGATCCCGAAGCTGCTTTCCACTCAGTGTTCATATCGAGAAGGTTGACAAAGAATTCATTTGTTAGTTGTCCCGGATGCTTGGTGAAAACACCGTTTTTAGAACCGTCAAAGTTTGTGTTCAGCACGCGCAGTCCACCGATAAGAACTGTCATTTCGGGAGCTGTAAGTGTTAAAAGCTGAGCACGGTCGACCAGCATTTCTTCTGCCGAGGTCATGTATTTGGTTTTCATATAATTACGGAATCCGTCGGCAGCAGGTTCCAGAACAGCGAATGATTCCGCATCCGTTTGTTCCTGTAGTGCATCGCCCCGTCCCGGAGTAAAAGGGACCTTCACATCATAACCGGCTTTTTTCGCTGCCTTCTCAATAGCTGCGCATCCGCCTAAAACAATCAAGTCGGCTAGTGAAACTTTCTTGTTACCTGATTGATGATTATTGAATTCTTTTTGTATACTTATAAGCTTCTTAAGCACTTTAGCAAGTTGAGGAGGATTGTTAACTTCCCAATCCTTCTGCGGAGCCAGTTGAATTCGTGCACCGTTCGCACCGCCGCGTTTATCCGAACCGCGGAAAGTTGATGCTGATGCCCATGCAGTCGTGACCAATTGAGATACCGACAATCCTGAATTGAGTATTTTATTCTTCAATGCAGCGATATCTTTATTATTAATCAATTTATGTTTAACAGCAGGAATGGGATCCTGCCAGATCAAATCTTCACCCGGCACTTCCTGACCCAAGTATCTTGCACGTGGCCCCATATCCCTGTGAGTCAATTTAAACCAAGCACGGGCAAATGCATCTGCGAACTCAGCCGGATTCTCATAAAACCGTCTGGAAATTTTTTCGTATGCCGGATCAAAGCGTAATGAAAGATCCGTAGTAAGCATGGTCGGTGCTTGTTTTTTTGAAAGATCATGAGCAACGGGAATTGTGCCGGCACCGGCGCCATTCTTGGCTACCCACTGTTTCGCCCCTGCAGGGCTTGTAGTTAATTCCCATTCATAACCGAAAAGGTTCTCGAAGAAATTGTTGCTCCACTTTGTGGGTGTTATAGTCCATGTAACTTCAGGGCCGCCGCCGATTGTATCATCACCATGGCCTGTACCGAAACTGCTTTTCCATCCAAGACCCTGCTCTTCAATACCGGCACCCGCAGGTTCGGCGCTTACATATTTTTTGGGATCAGCAGCGCCATGAGCTTTTCCGAATGTATGCCCGCCGGCAATAAGTGCAACGGTTTCTTCATCGTTCATAGCCATGCGACGGAAAGTTTCACGAATATCTTGGGCCGCTGCAAGCGGATCCGGGTTTCCGTTCGGCCCTTCCGGGTTAACATAAATTAATCCCATTTGTACTGCCGCAAGCGGATTTTCGAGTTCTCTATCTCCGCTGTAACGTTTATCTTCAAGCCACTCACCTTCCGAACCCCAGTAAATATCTTCCAAAGGTTCCCAAACATCTTCTCGTCCGCCGCCGAAACCGAAAGTTTTAAAACCCATCGACTCAAGTGCGCAATTGCCGGCGAGGATTATCAGATCTGCCCACGAAATTTTCTTACCGTATTTTTGTTTGATCGGCCAAATCAGCCTGCGAGCTTTATCGAGATTAACATTGTCAGGCCAGCTGTTAAGCGGTTCAAAACGCTGCGCGCCTGTTCCCCCGCCGCCGCGTCCGTCGGAAATACGGTATGTGCCTGCACTATGCCACGCCATACGGATAAAAAAAGGTCCGTAATGGCCGAAGTCAGCGGGCCACCATTCCTTAGATTTTGTCATAAGTTTGAAGAGATCTTTTTTCACCGCTTTCAGATCGAGTTTTTTGAATTCCTTAGCGTAATTAAACTTTTCTCCCATTGGATTCGATTTTGAGGAGTGCTGCCTTAATATGTTCAGATTCAATTTATTAGGCCACCAATCACGGTTTGTTGTACCATGGCCTACGCCGTGGCCCACAACCGGACATTTACTTTCATTGCTATTATCTTCGTTTCCCATTTTTAATACCTTTTTGTTTTTATTATTATAAAATCCGCACTTAAATTTTTGTTTGTATAAATGTATTATTAATTTTATAATCAATCAAATTGATGTTTTCTATAATCTTATATATAATATCTATAATATGAATTTACAGCAGCTGGAATATTTAATAGCGGTTGATTCCCATCGTCATTTTGTAAAAGCAGCGGAAGCGTGCTGCGTCTCACAGCCCACGTTAAGCATGATGATCCAAAAACTTGAAGATGAATTGAGTATAAAAATATTCGACAGGAGTAAACAGCCTGTAATTCCAACCGAAGCTGGTAAGGAAATTATTCAGCAGGCAAAATTAATCTTAAAAGAAGCAGGTGCATTAAAAGAAATTGCCCATTCTTTAAAAGGAGAATTAAAAGGTGAACTGAGAATCGGAATTATTCCTACAGTAGCTCCGTTCCTTTTACCTATTTTCTTAAAACAATTTCTGAAGAAATACCCGGAAATCAAAATAAAAATCTGGGAGTTTACTACCGAGAATATAATTGAAAGACTTGAGAAAAATATTCTTGACGTCGGAATTCTTGCAACGCCTCTTAATAACTCTTCAATATTGGAACAGCCGTTGTACAAAGAAGAATTTTTCGTTTATGCATCAAAAAATGAAACTGTGTTAAATAAAAAATACCTGCTCGCAGAAGATATCAATCTTAATCACTTGTGGCTCCTTGAAGAAGGGCATTGTCTTCGTTCGCAGATTGTTAATTTATGTGAACTAAAAAAGAAAGAAGTTACCGACAGCAATCTTGAATATGAAGCCGGCAGCATTGATTCACTAATCAAAATGGTGGATCAATATGAAGGAATAACGATTCTTCCTGAATTAGCAGTCCAGCATTTAAACGCAAAACAGAAAAATAACATCAGGGAATTTAAATCGCCTGTTCCTGTCCGCGAGATTAGCATTGTTACTTACCGGCATTTTGTAAAAACAAGAATGCTTGAAACTTTAAAACAGGAAATTATTGGAAATGTTGTTGAATATTTATCACAAAAGAAAAAGCAAAAGGTGATTGAGATATAATTAAAAATATTGAAGATAGTCTGCTAATATTTATTTTGGATCTAACTTTAATTTCAATTTATTTCCCGTAATAATTTAACCGTAAATTCATTCATAGTTATTAAAAGAGGAGGAAACATGGATGAAACAACTTTAAATTTCCTTAAAATAATTTTCCTATTCGGGTTTACCCTTCACAATTTTGAAGAAGCAGTTTGGCTGCCCAAGTGGTCAAAATATGCTAAGGGTTTCCATGAATCAGTAACCGCGGATCAGTTTATTTTTGCAGTTATAGTTATAACAATTATAGGATATGTTTTAACAGCATTAGAATTTTTATTTGGGTTTCAGAACAATTTAATTAATTTAATTTATCTTGGCTTTGTAGGGATGATGGGGATAAATGCAATTTTTCCGCATTTGCTCGCAGTAATTAAAATAAGAAAATATTCTCCCGGTTTAATTACGGCAATATTTTTAAATCTTCCTTTTTCATCAATAATTATTTGGGGATATATAATAAATGGAATAAACGCACTTGCTCTTATAATATCTATCCTGGCAGTTAGTGCATTAATATTATTTTCATTAAAACATTTATTTAAGATGGGGAGCAGATTAATAAATTTTGACGAGTAAAAATAAATTAATATCCAAAGACAGTTTTAATAATGCATGACTGTTTTATTTGATATAGTTTTTAGATCTATAAGTAAATGAATTAAGCCTTTTCGCTTTAACTTTTTAATTGCAGTTTAATTGTTATTTTAGTAAATAAAAATCTGCGAAATAACTTTTTATATACTTTTCAGGGTGGATCATAATGACTCAAAGAAATCTAATCTTAACCATTATTAGTCTCTTTTTAATTACAATTATTCCTTCCAATAAATCCTTCGCCGGTGGACAGCACAGTATCCACGTTTGGCAAATGCAGCAGATTACTCTTAAAGCCGAAAAATCTTACTCAAATCCATACACTGATGTAACATGCTGGGTGGAATTAATAGGACCTAATTTTTCAAAAAAGGTTTATGGTTTCTGGAATGGAGGTAATGTTTTCATTATTCGCATGGTTGCTGAGGCTCCGGGAAAGTGGCGCTGGAAGAGCGGTTCAAACCAGCCTGACGACAAGGGGCTGAATAATATTACCGGTGAATTTACTGCGGTTAATTGGACAAAAAAGGAAATTTCGGAGAATCCGAATCGTCATGGCTTTATACGCGCAACACCCAACGGTCATGCGTTGCAGTACGCAGACGGAACTCCTTTTTTCCTAGTTGGAGATACGTGGCTTGCAGGATCGACGTGGCGCCTGCCTTTCCGCAATGCAGCCACTTCAAAAAATTATGTGCCCGGCCCAGGCATTGGTTTCGAAGACGCAGTAATGTATCGAAAGAGAATGGGATTTAATTCTGTCAGTATGATCTCCTGTTTTCCGAACTGGGATTCCGATACACATC